>JAZDMK010000271.1:0-2326 GCA_043800975.1 Bacteroidota bacterium
TATCTGAGCGCCACAGACACTTCCAACTTTGGTCGCGGGATAATCATGCTGAGATAATTTTCTCAAAAGATTTCTTCATGCAAAAACTTACTTACATTCATAACAATCCCGTGAAAGCTGGTATTGTTCACCTTCCTGAGCATTACATTTACTCAAGTGCTTCCTTTCATAAAGAAGGAAAGGGTTTGCTGGAAATAGAACCCTTTTCCGAAAAAGTTTAGCGCCCGTAATCACGCGCGGAGCGCGGAAAGAGATTGTACAAAAATTAAGTATTTAAGGCCGCGGACTGAAGTCCTGCGCCCAACATTATTAGCTACAATAAAATTATTGTCAATAAGACAATAATTTTATCTTTGTTCAGTAAATTCTACTTTTATGAAATCCAGACTCATCCTTTTTCTTCTTGCAGCAGCATATACATGCAGCGCTCAATTACCCAAAGAAGGGCAGCTCTCGCCCGAACAACTGACGCAGATTCGCGCCTCGGTGAAAGCTGAAAAAAACCTGACGCCCGTTGTAAATGCCGCTACAGAAAATGAACTGAAGAAGCTTGCGCAAAACCGCAGCAATGCCGGTAAAACGGATCATTTCTTTTCGAACGAAGTGAAAACTTCCGGAATCACCGACCAGAAATCTTCGGGCCGATGCTGGCTCTTCACCGGATTGAATACAATAAAACCAAAGGTTCTGGAGAAATACAACCTGGCAGATTTCGAGTTCTCGATGAACTATAATTTCTTTTACGATCAGTTTGAAAAAGCCAATCTCTTTCTGGAAGCTATTATCTACACAGCATCCAAGTCTATGGACGACCGTTACGTAGACTGGCTTTTTAAAAACCCCATCGGCGATGGCGGGCAGTGGGCCAACTTTGCGGATGTGGTGAGTAAATATGGTGTGGTTCCCAAAAACGCCATGCCCGAAAGCTTTCAGAGCGAAAGCACGGGTTCGTTAAACAAGATGCTCTCTGCCAAATTGAGGGAAGATGGCCTGCAGCTGCGCGATTTATTTACAAAAAAAGAAAAGCCCGAGGCCCTGCGCGCTAAAAAACTGGATATGCTGAAAGACATTTACAAAATGCTGGTGGTGATGCTTGGCGAGCCGCCCACAGAATTCGAATGGCGCTACAAAGACAAAAGCGGTAAGATTACCGAACCCATGAAATACACGCCCCAACAGTTTTATGCAGAAGCATGCGGTGTTAATTTTACTGATTATGTGATGTTGATGAACGATCCCACGCGTGAATATTATAAACTGTATGAAATTGAATGGGACCGCAACACGGTGGAAGGCACCAATTGGTTGTATGTAAACCTTCCCATTGAAGATGTGCGTGAATTTGCCAAGCAGTCGATTCTCGGAAACGAAGCTTTGTATTTCTCCTGCGATGTGGGCAAGCAGCTCGATATTGAAGAAGGGACGCTGGATGTAAACAATTATGATTATGGTTCTTTGTTCGGTGTTACGTTTGGAATGGATAAGAAGCAGCGCATCATGACATACGAAAGCGGCTCCTCACACGGGATGGCGCTGGTGGGCGTGGACCTTGCACCCGACAAAAGCATACGCAAATGGAAGCTGGAAAACAGCTGGGGCGCCACCAAAGGAAACAAAGGCTATCTGACGATGACCGATGCCTGGTTTGCCGAATACATGTTCCGCCTGGTGATCAACAAAAAATACCTGAATGCAAAAGTGCTGGATGTGCTGAAACAAAAGCCAACGCTGCTGCCACCTTGGGATCCGATGTATAAGATGGATGAATAATTTAGTATGCTATTCGTAGCACGACTTGAAGTCGTACTACGAATAAGCGTTGTATTCCATTTCATTTGAGTTCGTGTTTTTCAATACCCATTCGAGTTTCCCTACTAGTAGGGAAAAGATTAATGTGAACTCAAATGAAACAGCATAAATCCTGAAATAAGTTTACATTACATCCCCCTATTTATAGGTGGACCGAGGGGGTACTGAAACCGAAAAGTATAAGCTGTCTTTTGTATTTCTTTGTGTAACTTGGTGTCACAGCTCTTCACACCGCATTGTTAAAAAAACGAAAAGTTAAAAAATTAGAACCCTGCACACGCGTTACGCTGGCTAGAACCACATCTGTCTGCCCGGCTGACAACTTCCCCTAAGATTAGGTGGAGTTAAGATGTGTTGCCGAGCAACAGATTGGTTCGCGCGCTATCTAGAGCTTGCAATTAGTAATAGAAAAATCTATTTCGTTACAATTATTTGTCGTGATTCAAGAATTTTTCCTGATCCTGTTAAACTATAAAGATATGTGCCTGAAGAAAATTCATCGTTGTTCAGCGTCAGG
>JAZDMK010000273.1:0-7317 GCA_043800975.1 Bacteroidota bacterium
GGAATACTTTTATAAAAAATATAATTTAAAAATTGAAAATGGAGAATTCACCTCTTCTGGAAGTAAAAAACCTGAACATTCGGTTTCCTTCTGAAGGCGGGGATTTTCATGCAGTAAAAGATTTTTCCTTTATGCTGAATAAAGGTGAAACTTTGGGCATTGTCGGTGAATCAGGCTCAGGCAAATCTGTAACTTGTTTGTCATTACTTCGTCTTTTACCCGGTGAATGCAGAATTGATGGATCATCAAAATTTTATTTTGAGGAAAAGGAAGTTGATCTCGTTACAGCAAAAGAAAATGAATTGAGAAAAATTCGTGGCAAACACATCTCCATGATTTTTCAGGAACCCATGACATCGCTCAATCCAACGCTCAAGTGCGGTTATCAGGCCTCCGAAATTTTAATTGAGCATGAAAAAATTTCTTCGAAGGATGCGAAGAAAAAAATAATTTCTCTTCTCGAAGAAGTGGCTTTGCTCAATCCGGAACGCATTTTTAATTCGTATCCGCATGAGCTTTCCGGCGGTCAGCGCCAGCGCGTGATGATTGCCATGGCACTTTCGTGCAAGCCGGAATTACTGATTGCTGATGAACCAACAACGGCATTAGATGTCACAGTGCAGAAAAATATTCTGGCCACAATGAAGCGTTTGAAGGAAACACATAACCTGAGCATGATTTTTATTACGCATGATCTGGGCGTTGTTTCAGAAGTGGCAGATAACGTCGCCGTGTTGTACAAAGGTGAACTGGTTGAGTTCGGCACCACACAGCAGATATTAAACAATCCCGTTCATCCCTATACAAAAGGATTGATTGCGTGCCGGCCCAATATGAAGCACCGGCTTGTTAAGCTTCCGACAGTTTCCGATTTTCTGCAAAACTCCGAAGCGCACAATCTTTTTATGCAAACAGAAGAGTCTGCTGATGTTAGAAAAGCACGGCATACCAAAATGTATTCCTGTGAATCTGTGTTGCAGGTTACAAGTTTGAAAACCTATTTTCCTGTGAAGAAAGGTTTTTTCAGCAAGCGTCCTGAGCCTGTCAGAGCAGTGGATGATGTATCATTCGATGTTTATCCCGGTGAAACATTGGGCTTAGTGGGAGAATCCGGCTGCGGGAAAAGTACGCTGGGCAGAACATTGCTCCGACTGGTAGATTCCACTTCAGGAAATATATTATACAAAGGAAAAGAACTGACGCAGATGAAATATTCTGAAATGAAGCATTTGCGCAGGCATTTGCAAATTATTTTTCAGGATCCGTATTCATCCTTGAATCCAAAACTTACCGTTGGCTATGCGATCACCGAGCCGATGAAGGTACAGCGCATGGAGCAAAACGACAAAGAGCGACGAAAAGTTGCAGCTGCACTAATGGAATGTGTGGGACTTTCGGAAGAAGATTTAAAAAAATATCCGCATGAATTTTCCGGTGGTCAACGTCAGCGTGTATGCATTGCCCGTGCTCTAGCCTTGAAACCGGAATTTATTATCTGCGATGAATCCGTCTCAGCACTGGATGTATCGGTGCAGGCTCAGGTGTTGAATCTGCTGAATGAATTAAAAAACGATTTTGGTTTTACCTATATTTTTATTTCTCATGATCTCTCCGTTGTAAAATTTATGAGCGACCGCATCATTGTGATGAAAAGCGGAAAGATAGAAGAGGAAGGCGAAGCCGATTCGATGTATAAAAATCCAAAATCAGATTATACAAAGAAGTTGATTGCTGCGATACCTGGGATGAAATGATTCTTGTTATTTCTCCAACGCCTTCTCAAGCAAATCCAGATAATCACTCCTCGGAATCTCCTCTGCACCCAGCCGCACAAGATGATCTGTTTTTAATTGTGAATCGATAAAATGAATGTTGTTGCGTTTTGCAAATTCAACCAGATAATACAATGCAAATTTGGATGCATCGCGTTTTGTATGAAACATGGATTCGCCGAAAATGGCATGGCGCAGAGCTACGCAATACAGCCCACCCACAAGTTTCCCTTCGCAATAGGTTTCGAACGAATGCGCAAAACCCAGATCAAAAAGTTTGCAGTAAGCCTTGATCATATTTTCATTGATCCAGGTGCCGGCTTCATCGGGTCGCTTTACAGTGGCACATTTGCGTATGACGGTTTCAAAGTTTTTGTCAACTACAATTTCATACTTGCCCGAATGAACAAGCGTACGCAAGCTTTTCGACACTTTAAATTTTTCAGGTAACAGAACAAAGCGCGGATCAGGCGACCACCAAAGAATAGGATCATGTTCATTATACCAAGGAAAAATCCCGGAAGCATAAGCATTCACAAGATATTCGGGTGTGAGATCACCGCCCACCGCAAGCAGTCCATCTTCCACTGCTTCGGAAGGATCAGGAAATCCGTTGAATTTTTTGGTAAGCCTGTAGACAGGCATAACTATTTTTTTAAGTACATTAAAATAGTATGCGCCAGCATATCGATGGCGATGTGGTTGTTGCCGCCCTGCGGAACAATTACATCAGCGTAGCGTTTGCTAGGTTCAATAAATTGAAAGTGCATAGGCTTTACCGTTTTTTCGTATCGTTCAAGCACGTCCAGGTATGAACGGCCACGCTCTTCAATGTCGCGTTTTATCACACGAATCAGACGTTCATCGGAATCTGCATCTACAAAAACTTTCATTTTTAATCGTTCACGCAAACGCGGATTGGTAAGAATCAGAATGCCTTCTACTATCAGCACTTCTTTGGGAGCAACCGGAATCGTTTCTTTGGAACGTGAGCAAGTGATGTAGGAATAAATGGGCTGCGCAATGGATTCGCCTGCTGCCAGCATATCAATGTGTTTGTTCAGTAAACTGAATTCAATAGAAGAAGGATGGTCGAAGTTTTTTTTCTGCCGCTCTTCCAGCGTGAGCTGTCCGGAGTCCTTATAATATGAGTCCTGCGGGAGAAGACACACTTTTTCTTTGGGTAATAACTTCATCAGTTTCTTGACTACTGTTGTTTTTCCTGATCCGGTTCCGCCGGCGATTCCTACTACAAGCATTTTGAAAAAGTTATTGAGTTATTAAGTTACTAAGTTATAAAGTTTTTTAATGCACATAAAGCAAAAATGATTTCTGCTTAAATAATCAGATGTAACATATTTACTGTCTTTCAACTTCGTGTTCTCTAATTATTTTTCAATGAGTTCAACGGGAAGTGTCACCGTAAACTGCTTTCCGTTTTGTGGTAGAATTTTAGTTTCAAGTTTGCCTTTCATTTTTTCAAGAATAAAATTCACAATGTATAAACCAAGATCATCGTCTTTGTCAATGGCCACATCCACAGTTTCTATTGGTTTTGAACCGGATGCAATCAAAACAAATGTAAAGGTTGCTTTTCCATTTTCTGCAACAGCAAATGAATATTCAAGACCAATGGTTGTTGGCGATATGCTAAACATGGCTTGTCGCAATAGAATAATCATCATTTGTCTGATACGGTTTTCGTCTGAAGAAATTTTACGAGAAGATGGATCCAGAAACCCGTTCGAGTAAAATCCAATTCCACGCTGGGCTGCTGTTAAGCGAAATTTTTTCTCGAGAGAAGTAAGCGTAATACTTAAATCGAAAAGATGATTCTGAATTTCAAATTTACCGGCTTCAATTTTCGCATAGTCCATAACATCGTTGACGAGATCCTTCAATGAATTTCCTGCATTGCGAATGCGGTTTATAACATCCTGTGTTTCGGTATTGGCAAAAACAGAATCAAGATATTCACTGGCATTTAAAATAGTATGGAGCGGTGAATGAAATTCGTTGCTGATATTTGACAGAAAAGTGTTCTTGGAAGTGGCTGATGCTTCTGCTTCCCGGATAGCTGCATGAAGATTCTCTTCAATTTTTTTCAGTTCAGTAATGTCAGTGTGTGTGCCAATGACACGAATAATCTTCCCATTCTCATCGGTATATTTGTGGCGCGATCTATCGAGAATCCAACGGTAGGAACCATCTTTACACCTCATTCGGTACTCTTCACTAAAGTTGGGTGCGAGACCCTGAACATACAAATCCCTTGCTTTTAAAACACGTTCGCGATCTTCAAGATGTACACGACTTTGCCATTCGTTTGAATCGTCCGGAATTTCATTGTCCTCGTAACCCAACATGGTTTTCCATTGCCTTGAATATTGAACAGTATTATTGATAAAATTATAATCCCACACGCCAGCCTCTGACAAATCCATCGTCTTAGATTCAATAACACGTCTGTTTTCAAATTCACGTATATGTAAATTGTAAATGATACGTGACAAAAACCATGATACAACGCCAATGGTCATTGCATTTACTGCATGCCCTTGCATCATCGTAGCTGTAATGCCAACGAAATGTAAACCAAAAATGAAAAAAGCATTAGCAAAAAGAAGAGCCAAGAAACTAAACAAATGGCTAGTCAACATGGCCGATGAAATGGCAACACTGGCCAAAATTAAAACGGTGATTTCTCCATGGATACCCTGATCAATTAATGAAACCGTTGCTCCCCACAGCAAAATAAAAAGCACAAATACATTGCTGATGATTTCTTTCTGTTTATAGCGGTAAGCCTTTCGCCAGTAGTGATAGGCGAAAATTGAAATAAAGAGGGCAAGAAAAAACTGTAGGGCGAGATGTGCATAAAAAAGATAACGATAATTTGGCGTTGTAATCCAATCACCGTTTTTGTAATTTAAATAATCAACTCCCAGAAAAATTATATGCAAAAAGAAAAGTATAAGAGAAAATACCAATACACGCTGAAAATTGTAATGCGCTTTTTCGTAGCGAAAACTTTCAGCCTGTGTGCGTGGAACGGATCGAAGGAAGCCCATGCTATTTATTTTTTATCGTAAGACATTTGTTTATACTGAACAGCACTTACCCAAATACTGATTTCATATAACAACAGCAAAGGCAATGCAACAAGCATTTGTGTTACCATATCAGTAGATGGCGTTATGATAGCGGCAGCAATAAATACAAGTACAATCGCATGACGTCTGTATTTTCGCATGAATTGCGGACTAAGAATTCCAATGCGGGAAAGAAAATATACCACAACCGGAAGTTCAAAAACAACTCCTGTGATCAGCGTTGTAACGGTTACAATTGAAACATAGGATTGCAGATTAATATAATTATCTACCTGGTTACTGATCATGTATGTGCCTAGAAAATTAACGGATACAGGAGTTAGGATGAAATATCCGAATGCAATACCCGTCAGAAATAAAAATGTAGTGATAGCAACAAACCCGCGTGCAGAGCGCTTTTCCTTATCATACAATGCCGGTTTGATAAAGCGCCAGATTTCCCAGATCAGATATGGGGAGCCCAGAATAAGTCCTGCAATTAAGGATATCCAGATGTGGGCCATGAACTGTCCGGTCATTTCTGTATTGATGATTTTAAAATTAAAATCCTGAACGCAGATATCCGGTATACCCGTCAGTTCGCCCAGCTGGCATAACCATTGAAATGTAATGAAGGAAGGATTTTTGGGTGCCAGTAATATTTCGTCAAAAATCAAATCTTTACGAATGAATGCTGCAATGGCAAACAATAAAATTACAATGATAGAACGAACCAGATGCCAACGCAATGCTTCGAAATGATCAAAGAAGGTCATTTCTTTTGCGGGTTCCTGATTTCTGTTCAATCGTAAAGGCATACTACAGTTTAAAAAAAAGGCTGAAAGCTTAAAACTTTCAGCCCCTTTTGCGGGTAAATTATTTATGCAAGATGAGCCATAATCTCATCGGTCATTTCCATATTGTGAAAAACATTGGAGATATCATCGTCTTCTTCAAAAACGTCAATCAGTTTCAATGCTTTTTTGGCAGACTCCAGATCAAGTTTAACAGTAGTGTTTGGAATCCTTTGCAGTTCGGCACTTTCAGGTTCCACTTTCATCTGTTCGAGTTTTTTCTGAACTGTTACAAAATCTTCAAACGAAGTAGTGATCGTGAACATATCATCATCCAGCGAAATATCTTCTGCACCGGCATCAATCATTTCCATTTCAAATTCATCCTGATTCAGATTTCCTTTGGGAACATTAAAAATACCTTTTCGGTCGAAAACGAAACTCAAACAGCCATTGGTTCCAAGGCTTCCGCCAAATTTATTGAAATACGAACGTACATTGGCAACTGTGCGCTGTGTGTTGTCCGTTGTTGCTTCTACAAAAAGTGCAACACCTCCGTTTGCATAACCTTCATAGGTTATTTCTGCAATGGCAGCGCCATCCTTATCACTGGCTTTGTTGATTGCGCGGCTGATATTTTCTTTCGGCATATTGGCGCCTTTGGCATTACCGATGGCAAGCCTGAGCCTTGGGTTACTGTCGGGATCTGTACCGCTTTCCCGCACAGCAATTGTAATTTCTTTAATAATGCGCGAAAAAATCTTGGAGCGTTTTGCATCCAGCGCGCCTTTTTTACGCTTAATGGTTGACCATTTATTGTGTCCTGACATAAGTAGTTTTTTTATTTCAAGTTGCTAAAGTAATAAAAACAAAAAAAAAGAAAAAATTATTCAACAATCAATAGATTACATCCCCGCAAATCGCTTTGGTCAAAACGCCCATTTATTGTGAAACTACCGTCTTCAAACAACATTCCCAGATCCTGCGTTTCAATAAAGGCACAGGAATCCGTATTGGCGAGGTCAATCACGTTGATTCCCCCGTTGCGGTTGAATCCGGCTGAAGAAAAGGGATCGTTGACATCGCGTATGAAGACACGCATCCAGGGCGGACAATAAAAACGTCCTCCCGATTTTGCATAAGCCTGTGAAAGCAATTCTGTCATTCCGTATTCCGAATGAATCTGGCTGACCTGAAACTTTTCACAAAGGGTTGTGTGCAATTCCTCCCGTGTCATTTCTTTGCGCCGACCTTTCATGCCGCCGGTTTCCATGATAATGCCGTGATGTACGGGAGTGGAATATTGTTCCGCAAAATCAAGCAGGGCATAGCTTACACCCAGGAGAAAATATTTTTTACCTGCTTCTTCCAGCGAATTTATTTTGTTGCTGAGATCAGCGAAATTATTCAGATAAAAGTCTGAATCTTCATTTCCCGAGGCTTTCATTAATCCGCGCACCATATGAATCAGTGAAGATTCCTTGTTTTCGAGATAGGAGGGAAGGAGCGCCAGAAAGCAATATTGACGGGGATCACCATAAAAATGCTGAAAGCCGTTTATGAAGGATTCTTCGTATGCATTTAAATCGGATACATAATGCTGCGAGCGTTGCTGCCCGGTCGTTCCGCTGCTGGAGAAATAAAATTCAGGGCATTGAT
>JAZDMK010000278.1:0-9142 GCA_043800975.1 Bacteroidota bacterium
GCATTGGAACTGCGGTGTGAAAAAAATTTATGATTTTGGATTTAATATTATTGCAAAATCAACTTTGCATTGTAGGTTTTATCTCCCGAAATTACCAGCAACATATACATTCCCTTGCCATTAGCAGAAATATCAATTGTGATTTTTCCATTAAAACTGCCTTTCAAAATTAATTTTCCAATGGCATCCAACAATTCATATTTTGTATCCGATGCAACGTCTTTCATTTCAATAGTTACTTTTCCGGTTGATGGGTTTGGATAAATTGAAATATTTCCATCATTACTGTTTTGCATTATTCCAATACACAAATCAACAACCACATTATTTGTATCACTGTTTTCACAACCATTCAAATCGGTGTATGAATAAATGATATCAAACGTTCCTGCTCCCGCAGCATTCGGATCGAAAGTATTTCCTGCAATCCCAGCACCACTGAATGTCCCGCCAGCCGGACTTCCCGTTAAGGTTGCTGCAAGATCATACACGCAATAAAAATTATTTAGTCCGCTGAATGTTACAACTGGAAGTGAATGTAAATAAAGGTTTAATGTATATGTGCTATCACAACTATTCACGGAAGAATAAACTGCATTAAATATTCCTGCCGTACTGTAATCGATACCCTGCCATGTTAGCGTATCGCCAGCGCAAATTGTATCATACACAGTGTATGCATAAACTGGATTAACATTCAATGTTAACGTGTAAGTACTATCACATCCGTTGATACTTGTTTGGTTATCATAATAGGTTCCGGGCGCAATTAGGCTCTGACCGTGCCATGTATATAAATCACCATCACAAATGGAATGCGTTTCTGTGTATGCAAAGGAAGGGTTTACAGCTAATGTCAATGAATAGGAACTATCGCAACCGAAAATGGAAACATGATTATCATAATAAATTCCGGCAGTACTGAGGTTTTGCCCGTGCCACATATACACATCTCCGCTACAAATTTGATGAGTACTGTCATATGAATAAACTTCTGCTGATTTCAAAATAATCGTATACGAACTATCGCATCCGTAAATACTAACATTATTGTCATGATAGGTTCCTGTAGAAGTCAACGTTTGTCCGTGCCAAATGAAGGTTCCGCCTGTGCACAGAAATTGAATTTCGGAAAAATGATACGATGAATTGGTCTGTAAATTCAGGGCATACGAGCTGTCACACCCATGAACTGAAGTGTAATTTGCAGAATAAAGGCCGGCCGTACTGTAAGAGCTTCCCTGCCATGAATAAACATCTCCGTCGCAAATAGCATGGTTTTCAGCAAATGAATACACGGGATTCACTTGCATAGTAATTGTGTTGGACGTTGCCGGACTTCCGCTGATACAGGAGAGTGCAGAGGTTACAATGCAATAAATATTATCACCATTGCTCAGACTGCTGCTCGTGTATGTACTGCTGTTTGTTCCGACAACCGTTGCATTGTTGTACCATTGATAAACAGGCGTAGTTCCTCCATTCACAGCAGTTGCCGTAAAGACAACCGAAGTTCCTGGGCAAATATTATTTACTGATTCTGCAATACTTGCACTCACTGGTATTGGTGCCTGCACAATCATGGTGATCACGTTGGATGTGTCTTTGGGTTTTGAGGTACATGGGGCATCAGATGTAATAATACAACTGACAATATCACCATTAAGTAAAGAACTGCTTGAAAAAGTACTGCTGTTCGTTCCTGCGGTAATTCCGTTTACCTGCCATTCATAAACTGGCGCTGCGCCGCCGTTGACAGGCGTTGCGACAAATGTTACGGATGAACCTGCACAAATATTGTTTCCCGGATTTGCGGCAATTGATATCTGTGTCTCTGCGGAAGAAGGCGCTGTTACAGCAAGAGATTGGGAAGGACCGTTTCCACAACTGTTCGAAGGTGTAACTGAAATACTTCCATTGTTGGTTCCCACAGTAACCTGAATGGAATCATTTCCACCTGCAATTTGTGTCCAACCTGAGGGAAGACTCCAGGCATACCCCACTCCTGAAACTTCTGTAATGTAATACCACTGGCTGGTTCCGGGGCAGGGTGAAGGATTACCCGAAATTACTGAAGGTTGCAATGGCAGCGGAATCGGACTGACAGCAAGGGTTCGCGGAGTTCCCGCACCGCATGTGTTAGATGGTGTGACTGTAATATTCCCGCTTCCACTACCAACAGTTGCTGTTACAGTATATGTGGTTCCACCAGCGGTCTGCGTCCATCCCGAAGGAAATGACCATGTATAGGTAGTCCCGCTTACATTTGTAACACTGTATGCTTTTGAAGTTCCTACACAAGGATTTATAATACCTGTAATGGCGGAAGGTTGTGCCGGAACAGTTATGGGTGTGACAAACAAATTAAACATATTACTGAATCCACAGGGAGGAGTAACACACATAGATCCGCTCATAAACAGGGACACATTTCCTGCAGTAGCGCCGACAGTAACAGTAATAGTCCGGGTTCCATTTCCACTGTTAATGATCCAGCCGGCTGGAACAGTCCAGGTAAAGCTGTAATAAGCTGCTGCTGGAGGCACAGAATAAGTTTGTGTAGATCCCACACAAGGGGATAGAGGGCCGGTGATTGTTGCAAAAGGAGGACCGGGGTCACTGCATACATCAACACAAATAGTAGCTCCATAACCGCAAGCATTCAACGGTGTGCAGCAAATAGTGTTGTGACCTGCTCCAAACAATTGAGCAGAAAAAGAATTTGATGCTGAAAGCGTAGAGCTTACCTGTAAGCCATTGCTAACTGACCACAAATAAGAACACCCTGATACTGCGGGGACAGACCATACTCCGGTTGATGGTATACAGACAGTTATAGGTCCTGAGATCGATGACAATGAGGGAAGCGAACAACCTGTCCGGTTTATAGAAACCTTATCAATACAGATTCCTGATTTTGCAACATTATTTCGGGTGCCTTCAAAAGCAATGTAGTAATCACTGGATAAATCTGGTAGAGTTATCAAATAATGCTTCCAGTTACCGTAATAGCTATCTGGAGTAGTAAGCAATGTCCATGATCCTGCGTATGAAGTTTTGTAATACACTTTTAAAATATCACCTGAAGGAATACATGCCCAGAACCCAAGTGTGGCCGGTCCAATACCTAGGGTCATATCAACCGGGGGAGAAACCAATCTGGCTTTATATCCATTGTGTACTGCAGAATTGCTTCCGAGAAAAGCGCAATAATTTCCCTCAAATGCAGATGTGGGTTGGTAATATGCATAGGGATTTCCGTTTGTATAAGTCCAGTTCAGACTTCCTGAAATGATTTCACTGGTCCAGCAAACAGGTATTGTACCGCCATTTTCGAAACCTTCATCAATATTCGGAGCAAAGGCAGTGCAACGTGTTTTCGCATTGGCTGTCACACCCGCCGAATAAATCCAGCCGGATGAAAATGAAAATATTTTATAATAATACGTTGTGTTTTGTGTCAGTAAAGTATGGTTGAAAGATGTGCCAATTCCTTTGTACAACACAGTGCCTCCGCCGGCGACTGTATTCCCTGTTTCATACATAATGCCATCTGTTGGCGTTCCGAAAGAGGATGTTGTGTTATAAACCAACAACACGGAATCGCTTGCCAGATTGAGCGTCCACGACAAATCGATTTGCACATCACTGATGGTAGTGGCAGTGAAAGCAGCGGGATTGTCTACTACCAGAGTCTTCGCAGAAGCTGAATTCTGGAAAATTAAAAATGGAAATAGGAATAAATAAAAATACTTCATAGCGGAAGTTTTTATGAAATAATAATCTGAAAAGATACAAATATTTTCCTCAAATTGACTGTGGTAAACACGTATCTTTTTAAAATTATAAGCCTTTGGAATCTACGTGTTTTTGTGCTTTAAGTTTCCTCACAATCTCATACACCGCCGGGCAAACCTCAAGATTCTTCATCGTTATATCCAGCAGTTGCACAAATCTTCGGCGATCGGTATGCGGATATTCGTCACAGGCCTTGGGGCGTGCATCATAGATGGAACAATAATTATCTGTCTGTAAAAAAGGACAGGGCATATTTTTAAAAACATAATCACTGTCTTCATCCAGTCTTAAATACTGTTCAACAAAAGCAGAAGGTTTTATTCTTAAATATTTTGAAGCATACGCAATGTCCTTTTCTGTAATCCTCGGGCCCAGTGCACGACAGCAATTGCCACATTCCAAACAATCAATTTTTTTAAATACTTCTTCATGCAATGCCTGTACAGTTTCATCAAAATATTTTGGCGTGCGTTTTTTTAATGCAGCAAAAAATGCCTTGTTCTCTTTCCTCTCCTTCCAGGCAAGCTTCGGAAGGCTTTTAATAATGGTTTTTATGTTTTCTTTACTCATAATTAATGTCAGGCATTCATCACTGTCCCGATTATATACAATATAGCAATGGGTGCAACGATTATATAAAACCACATGATCGGCTTCCAGGCTCCCTGGCATTTTTCTTTTGGATAACGAAACTTCATTACATACCAGAAAAACAAACGCAGAAAAGGAATTGCGATTCCAAGGATTAAGATAGTTTGTGTTCTTGTATTTTCAAACACAGAATTGCTTGCAAATTCATCCAGTGCAAATGCCCACAAAAGAAAAATCACATCTATAAAAATATAGGAAGGATGCGTGGAGATAAATTTGTCGAAGGTTACATTCAGCAGAAAATTGGCAGGTGCTGTTTCAGTAGTCATATGTGGCCATACGATGGTCCATATAAGCCACATCAAAAGTAACGTTCCCAAAACTCCCGTCGTAATCAGATAAACTATATCTGCATTCACAGTTCCTTCATCCAGATCCCTTGCAAGGTTGGACACAAAACCAACAAAGAAAATCAGTATGAGTATCTCAACGAATACGATTCTAACAATACCAATAACTTTGTAGAATGAGTTCATAGAAATGGGCTTTATATTATCGCGAATACAAATCCAGATTCGCGCGCAACATCTGCTGCACCTTTCTTCGCAGGCTCTCGGGCTGCACAACAGTAACCTCCGGACCTAACCCCAGAATAAACGCAATCAATTCGTAAGTAGGAACAACCAACAAACTTACTACAATCTCTTCGGGCCCATCCTTCCACACTTCCTGACTTTCGTGAATGGGCTGCGTTAACACATAACGTCCCTGCCGCATGCTTAATTTCAGAACCACCTGCACAGGTTTTTCCTGCGGTGCAATAATTCCGATGGTGTGTTTGAAATACAATGCAGGATCAAAATTTTCATCAATGAATTTTTGTTCCTTTTCAACATGCACTTTTGTAATTCTCTCCAAAGCAAAGGTGCGAAAGGCTTTGCGCGCATGATGCCAGCCAATGATATACCAGCGGTTATGATATTCCTTAAGATAGCAAGGCGAAAGCGTATGTTCGGATGGCTGATCCGCTTCAAATTTCTGATGCGTAATGGTGATGACTTTCTTTTTGTTGATCGCGTCAATCAAAGGCTTCAGATATTTGCTCCCTTCGTAAAAAGGTGCTTTTTCAAATTCAATAAACGAGGGTTTCTTTTCTTCGTGCTGCATTCGGCGGATGTTTATTGCATCAACCAGTTTTTGTACGGCACCACTGAACGTTTCAAAAATGTCGGTATCCTTTATTTGCTCCAGTAATCCGGAACAGAACGCCAGCGCTTCAATCTCCTCACTGTTGATCGGAATTTTATCAATCGAATAATTACTGTCCTCGTAATAATAGGCTCCTTCTCCCCTGTCGAAAATAATCGGTGCGTAATAACCCAGATTATTATCGTTGCGCATATCGGCGATATCCTTCTCGATGGTACGTTTACCAATGGCAGATGTATCCAGCGCTTCCTCGCATGCCTCAATCAGCTGCGGCATCGTCACATACTTCTTATTAACCAGACAACGGTTAATTATTCGGTAACGAATCAGTGCTTCTTTATTACGCGGCATTGGTGGAAGTTAAAAGTTATTAGGTTTGACTACCATACTTTTTCATGTCAACTACTAACCAATATAATAACCAAAAACCGGCAGAACTATTTCTCAAGATTAAAAGAAGAAGTTCCGATCAGAAATCCGTCAATAAAAATATCTACGAAATAAGCACCCGGCGTGTATGTGCGTTTTTTATCCCAGTAAATACAAAGGTCCTGTGCTTTGTTACTATATACAATAGGCTTTTTAACTGAGTATAAAATCTTTTTCCCTTCATACATAAATGAATGTGCATCGTCGTTTGCTTCGGTGATTACGGTTCCGTCGGGACCCGAAATACGAACCAGAATATCTTTGTTACCAGCCTGTGCAATGGTATTTTCACTCAGGATAAAACATGTGCGGATCTTCTCAACCTTTTTTGTTTTTGTGGTTGGAATTTCTTTTCCATCACCTTTTAAACGAATGGCTTCGCAAGTCATATCGTATGCTTTCAGCACCGATCCCGCATCTACTTTTCTGGTCAGATCTTCATTTTTATTAACCAGTAGTTCGTTTGAGCCAATAGTAGAATCCAACGATGTTTTCACTTTTAAATTTTCAGTAGTCAGTTCAAGATTTTTCGCTTTCAGTTCTTCAATCTGAACCATATAATCCTTCAGTCTGCCCTCTAAACTCGCTACTTTATTTTTATAATTTTTTAAATCACCTTTATAATTTTTAATTTCGGTGATCATCTTTTTAACGCGTTCTTTTTCAATAGTGAAAAGACTATCCAGATTTTCATATTCTTTTCCCATCGAATCATATTCATCTTCCAGCTTATCCAGCTTGGCAACCAGTGCATCCTTTTCAGTGTTCACGGTTTCTTTTTCAACAACTACGGTATTAATTTCAGTCCGCAAGTTGTTTGATTTCATCCAGAAGACAATGGTTGTAGCGATAAACACAGCCGTGAGTATAATAAAAACAATCAACAGTGTGTTGCTTTTGCGCGGTGCGCTTGGGTTTGTGATTTCAGTGTTGTTTTCCATATTCTGTATTTTTTATTCGAGTTTGAAAAGTCCGGATCCGATCAGGATTCCGTCTGTAAAGACATCGATGTTATAAATTCCTGTTTTAAGTTCTTCTTTCTTGGGCCAGTATAAAATAACTTCTGTTGCTTTGCGCTGGTAGTCCACTTCTTTTTTCAATGTGTACACAATGCGTTTGCCGTTGTATGAAAATTCCGATCCATCTGAAATTACTCTTTCGTCGGGTCCTGCAACGCGCACATAAACTTCTCGTGAGCCCGCCTTGGCCAAAGAGTTTTCAAGTATAGTAAATGAAATACGCAGTTGTTCTACCTTCTTAGCTTTGGTTACTACTTCTTCTTTCTTGCCGCCGCCCTTGGCTTTCACACCGGTTCCGGTAACTTTAAAGGCAATCAGTACAGAAGCAGAATTGATTTTATTATCCAGATTTTCCTTGTCTTTCG
Organism: Bacteroidota bacterium; assembly: GCA_043800975.1. GTDB lineage: Bacteria > Bacteroidota > Bacteroidia > Bacteroidales > JAHJDW01 > JAZDMK01. Next base: position 7,412 of record JAZDMK010000278.1, read on the forward strand.
AAAGCTGTGTGTTTTTATCAATCACCTGCGTCAGATCAGTTTTAATCTTTTTGTTTTCGCTGGTCAATGCTGAATTTACACGGTAAAGCGAATCGATCTGCGATACATACCCTTGAGTGATATTACGCAGCTGATCGAGTTTTTTCTTCACCTTCGATAATTCATAGGTGTTGCTAAGCAGACCCTGAATTTCTTTGGCATTCGCCTGAATCAGACTGTCCTTCTCGCGAAGCTGACCGCTGAGTTCTCCATACTGCGATTTGATTTTGTTGTGTTCGGCAACAAGCGAGTCAAGCTGACGCTGCAGCTCGGCCTTTTCGTTCGAAGTCTGAATGAACTTAGTTTTTTCAACGATGCGTACATCCTGCAGTTTCCAAAGCAGATAGGCGACAGCACCAAACTGAATAACGATAACGGCAAAGAGCGTGATTACAAGGCCCCGGTTTTTCCGTCGGTTGGTGCCGGAGCCAGCTTCATAATTTACATTTTCCATATTCTAAAAACCTTATGATTGTTTATTTACTTCATCCACATAATTCAGCTTGAGCTCCGAAATAGATGTATCCAGCAGGCGCTCCATATCTTTGCTGATGTTGTTTTTCGTTTTTTCCCGGATCATTTCGAGCATTTCGATAGCCTGATTGGCCTGCGGAAGGTCGCGCTCGATAGCATCAGTAACCGGATTCTTGATCTTTCCAAGGGCTTGCATAGCCGAAGCCTGAAAGATGTAAATCAGCTGAAAAAAAAGTTGATCGTTCTTATCCATTTTTTGTTCTTTTTGCGCGCAAATTTACGATAATTATTTACTTTTAAGGCATGTTACGCGATTTTCTTTCCCTCTTCTTTCCGGGTGTATGCCTTGCCTGTGGCGCTGCATTGAACCGCCACGAGAAGTTTTTGTGCCTCCACTGCCAGCACAGTTTGCCGCGTACCGATTTTCACCTCGAAAAGGAGAACCCAGTTTCCCTCGTTTTCAGAGGACGGCTTCCGGTGGAATGGGCAGGCGCTTGTTTATATTTCCGCAAGGAAACCCGTGTGCAGAACCTTATCCACCAGCTCAAATATAAAAATCAGAAAGAACTGGGAATCTTTCTGGGGCAGTGGTATGGTGCCGAACTGAACCGCTCGCCTGTGATTGCGCAGCCCGACTTTGTGGTTCCCGTGCCCATGCATCCGCGCAAGCAGCGCAAACGGGGCTACAACCAGGCAGAGCTTTTTGCAGCAGGCCTTGCCGAGACTATGAAATCTACGCTGGATATTACAACGCTGACCAAAACAACCGCCACCGAATCGCAAACGCGCAAAGGCCGCCTCAGTCGATGGGAGAATGTGAAAGAAGTTTTTTCACTGAGCGATGCCCGTCATTTCGAAAACAAAAATATTATGTTGGTGGATGATGTTATCACCACCGGAGCCACGCTGGAAGCTTGTGGACAAATGTTATTGAAAGTGCCTGGTGCAAAGATTTCGATTGCCGCCATTGCAACGGCAGGGATTTGCTAATTTTAATCAATAATTCCCATCTTTTTCATCAAAAAGGAAGCGTTTAATTTCTGGCTGATTCCGTCTTTAAGTTTGTAATCAAAAATCAACTGATCATTGGTCAAATCTACTTCAAAACAATGATTCGTTACAATTCCCGGATACTTTTTCTCCAGCTCCCCGATCATCAGATCATGTTTTGAAACAATGACAAATTCATTCTGACTGATCAGCTTTTAGAGAAGACAC
>JAZDMK010000285.1:0-38204 GCA_043800975.1 Bacteroidota bacterium
AAAACGAAGGTGAAATTTCAGGATTTGAATTTAAATGGAATGCAAAAAGTAATTCTAAATTACCCAAAACATTTATGCAAGGGTATGGCGCAAACGGACAGATTATTGATAAAAAAAACTTTCGCGAATTTGTTGTAAAGAAGAAGTAAATTGAAAAGAATAAATTATAAACTTGGGAGGGAATGTATACAAATACATATTAAAACATTGATATAGGTTTAACCAAAAAATGAAAGCAATTAAAATTAAAATAACAAGTTTCGTAAGTGATGACCAGCCAGGTTTTGTTGAATGCAAATTAATAGATGCATGGAACAAAGAACATACATTTCGAGAAAAAGTGCCTGTTGTTACTGAACAAAGCTTAGACGCAAATACTGAATATCCAAAAGATGGAGTAATTGCATGTCTGGTTTCAAGAGAATGGAAAGATAAAGATGGTCGTTTAATTTTTACGGTTAATACAGTAGAACCATGGGATATTACTACCAACGAAGGGTTGACAGATTTTGATTTAACACAAGACCAGTTAACAGAGATTTAAATTTGAAAATCAGAAAATGAAGGATTCTAAAAAATGTTTGAAATGTAACAGAATTCAAAATCAATTAAAATAAAAAAACCATCCTCATAATCATCGCCATCATCGCATCTTTTGTACTGGGCTTCTGGGTGTGTGAGCCGGAGTATGATTTTGGGAAGAAGAAATAATATTTCTGCGAAAATCAGCGAGAGAAAAAAATTAAAAAAGTGACAACCCTTTTCAGACCTGTCACTTCTCAATTCAAATAATCAACCATCAAATATTAGTTTTCCTTTCTAAATGTTTCGCATCGAAACATTAGCCAACTAAAATACACCAAACTTAAGGCTCGCACCGACGTTCAGACCCGTTCCCACATCATGGCTAAAGCCGTAAAGATGAATAGGAGAGGTGAAGCGGTAGCTGGCGCCCAATCCGAGACGCATGAATTTGAAGAGATTTAACTCAAGTTCTGCACCGGGTTCGGCAATGAGATAGAAATCGGAATCTTCCATGTAGAAATCGGAATCACCGTATTCATAATTATAACTTTCGGTGAGTGCTATGCCGCCGCAGCCGGCCATTGCGGAGATTGAAAGATGGATGGGCTGCTTCGGAAAAACAATCCATTCGAGCATCAGCCCGCCATGTCCGCCGCTCAGGCCGTGCGATACCGTGCCGTATGCATTATCGTTCATCATTTCGTTCGAATAGCCGGAACCGCCAAAGCCCCATGCAAACGAATGATTCATGATCCACATCAGGCGGGAATTGGAATAAAAGCCATCGCCCGTATTCACCTGCGCCCAGCCGGATCCCAGCGAAAAGTAGAAACCGTGTTTCACTTTTTTCTTTCCGAAAAGGGTTTTAATCTCATCGTTGTTTTTGTTTTTCTTCGAACTGTCGGTGGGTTGCTGTGCCACTACAGCAGTGCTTGCCAGCAGAATGAAAGCCAATGCTAAAACAAGTTTTGTTTTCATAATTATGTTGTTGTTAAGTTATTTGTTCAGTGTATATCGAAAGATAAATGCAAAATCCCAGAGGCTTACCTTGAAGAAGCGTGTGGCGGAAAACTCTGCATAAGGCTTGTATTCCAAGGCAAACGATAAAGGATGTTTGAATGTTCGGTATTCGAGCCCTGCAATAAAGTCAGCTCCGGCTACAGGCCCTGCGTGCATCCAGTGTGAATGTTCTTCCCATGGGCGGTTGCGAACGTATCCAATATGAGCGCCGAATCCCTGATAAGCGAAGAAGTGGCTGGAATATTTCAGAAGAACGGGCAGTACGTTTTCTTTGAGCAGGGTGAGTTGTAGGCCCCGGTCGCGGAAGGTGAGCATACCATCGGTTGCGCTGGTTTCATTGCTTGGAATGCGGCAGGTTAGGCCCCATGCCTCGCCCGAACGAAAGCCAAGAGTCATGCGGTTATCCTGCGCCAGCACGCGTGTTCCGAGGATCAGTAAAAAGAATAAAAGAATATTTTTTGTTTTCATATTGATTATATTAGGATGTCAGATGCCGGATGACCGATTTTCAGAGTTTTTACTTTATGTTTGAGCCTAAGTCAGAAATGTTCATCACTAATAACTTAATAACCGATAACTCAATAACTATTTGTTCTTAATAATGAATTACACTTCCCGAACCGCTGATGTGGGTGTTCACAGTTGGGTTTCCCTGATAATAAATTTTTCCGCTTCCGCTGATTGTGGCGTCCAGCAGATCACTTACCGTAACATACATATTACCCGAGCCTGAAATCTTGGCAAAGCATGTATTTTGCTGCAGATTGAAGCTGTGGATGTTTCCTGATCCACTGATGTGGAGGTTGCTTTCGTTAGTAATGCCACCCATTTCCAGATCACCTGAGCCTGAGATTTCAGCATGAATGTCGTTGCAGTGTGCACACAGTGAAATGTGGCCGGAACCGCTCAGGTTAACCGATAGATTATTTGTGATCAGACTGTCACAAACGATTTTTCCGCTGCCGGAAAGTTTAACATTATCCAGATAAGGACCTCTGAGATACACTTTGATCGGGAAATGATCATCGATGTTGACGTGATTTTTTGTGCCCACATGCATAACGCCGTCCCAGACTTCGGTTTCGATGTAGGGGAGAAGATTTTCTTCGGCCTCAACGGTTACAGAGCAAAGGGAATCTTTATTAAAATACACTTCATAATCACCGCTTGCATTGAGTGCGTGAAAGCTTTCGGTGTTGCGATCCTGGGTTACAACATGTCCGTTTCCATCGAGCCAGTGGTGTTTGAGACATGAACCAAAGCCCAACACAGTAAGCATTGCCAGTGCGGGCACGAGATTCTTTTTAAATAATGAGATTAACTTTTTCATACAATTTCTTTTTAAAAATCGACTTTGTTATGGGTAAAGTCTGAGAAAAAAAGAAAGGGTTGCAAAAGGGTGAGAAATATTTTTATCCCACACCTGATGTCCCGCATCTTCAAGATTGTATGAAGAGAAAATAGAAACAGTAAGAAATACGTTAATGTGAAACAATCCGAAAAAAACGGACTAACAGAAAACTACAAAGAGAGGGAAATGTGGATATAAATGAGAGAGTGGAGTTGTCCAAGAATTAGTTTTGGCGTGAAGCATTACTATAACTGCGAAGGGCAAGCATGCGTGAAAGCAGAAGCTCTTGCTTTTGATTGCATACAAAATCAACCACAAATTCAGCTTCATTGCTGTCTTCAATTTTATATTCTGTAATATTCACTTTCTGAAAGATGGTGCCTATTTCATGAATACTTACATAGGTTTTCTTAAAGAGCCGGATGTGCATTTCCATTTTGCAAAATTTGCCTTTAATACGTAATCTGGACGTGAAACGTTACAAAAAGTTCGTTGCAAGCATAGTGGGAATGAAAAGAACAAACTTATGAATCCCTTAACGTTCGGTATGTTCGCCTCAGTTCTTTTTGCCAAAAGAAAATTCCAAGGGGAAGAATAAAAAAGGAAAGGAAATTATATTCCCAGGCAATTTGAAAATCAAAATGAATAAGATGCTGAATCGCTTTGGTAATACCGCAACCCGGGCAATGGCGGTGTAATAGTAAAACAGAAGGACAATATGACTGACCTTCATCAAAATAATCAGCGGGAAGAATGAGCAACACAATGGGAGCAGCAATCAGCCCGCTGATATAAAAAAAACGCAGAAGTTTTTTGAACTTCAATGGACTAAATTATCTGGAGCCAGAAACAACGATGAGTGCATGAATAATCCCAGGAATTCCACAAAGAAGACACAGAATAATATTCAGGATAACAGGGCCTGTTTCCCAGTCTGTAACGATACCTACAGCAACAAAAGGGATAAAAAAGCATAAAATGTAAAGCAGAAGTAAATCAGGCTCGTTGTTGCTTTCTCCTTTCATGGCAAGTATTCTTTTTGCTTTCAACAAGGTTCTGACATTGAGCTTAACCTTTGAATCTGTGAAAACGGTTTGCCGAATTTTCTTTTGCAGATCTTTACTGACAACAGTATTCACAACAGCAGGATTATCAACCGAAGCCATCATGTTGTTTTCGCTGATGGTTAAATTATTTTTTGAGTCGTTAATAAAAACTGCAGAAGCGGGCTCAATAACATTTTTTGAAGGAGCCACTTGTGGGTTTGAACTCTGAGCAAGGTTTTGTTTTTCACTTTTATCAGCTGCCTTTTTCCATTCAACATGATAACCCGGCAAGTAAACTCTTTTTTCAAGTGTGCAGGATGATAATCCAAATGATAGTGCCAGAAGAATCAATGCAATTTGTTTTAGTTTTTTCATGGTAAAATAAATTAGTTTCTCCTACTCATAGGCTTTTCGGAAGCGCCCCGGAAACAAAAACAAAGGATTATTTTCAAGAAAACAGAAATCCTTCAACCGGACTACAATGTTAATACAAGAAATACTGAATTCCAAATTTTTAAGTGAGGTTTTTCGGGGCGGCGTTCGGGATGTAAAAAATAAAGATTCAATACCAGCAAGTACTTTACTCTGTGTTTCCATTTAAAACTGATAGATAAAAATCAATAAAGCATGGGGAAAATCACAGAAAGCATTGAATAGATTTTCGTTTTAGGATAGGAAACGATTTTTTTACATTAAATTTACATTATCAAATCGATAATAAATTCATACAGGAAGTTAAAATCAAAGTAATCCCTATGAAGAAAAAAGCATACTTTTTTAAGTCAGGTGTCATGATGATTCCAGTGCTGCTGATTGTATTATTAAGTGTATCCTGCACCAAAGAGCCCGGAACCGGCGGCAGTTCTTCTTTATACGGAAAGGTGCACGTTCATAATTATAATGGAACCTTCACTGCATTCCAAAACGAATACAATGCACAGGATGCTGATGTGTATATCGTTTACGGTGATGAACGCAGCTACAGCGATCGCGTTCGCACTAACCCTGCCGGCGTTTATGAATTCAAATACCTGCGCCCGGGGAAATACACCGTGTACGTGTATTCAAAAGATTCAACACTGGCCGCTCCATCCGGAACGATTGCTGTTCAGCAAACCGTTGAAATAACCAAGAATCGCCAGGAAGTGGAGGTTCCTGAAATTCTGATTTTTGAATAAAAGGAGCAATAAATTTAAAAAGAAAACTGATGAAAAAAGTAATTAATATCTTGTTAATACTCCTTCTCCCGCTCTTTGCCATTGCACAAAGCAAAAAGGATGTGAAACTGAACAAAATTAAATCGATGACAACAATGAACACCAAACAGGTTGACGGTAAGGTTGTCGCATATAAGGATACGTATGAAGAATGGGATAAAGCCGGTCGCAGCATCCTTAAGATTGATTACAATTCGGATGGAAGTGTTAAAAGAAAGGAAACAACAAAATATGACGGCAGGGGGAATGTAATCGAAGAATCTTTGTATGACCCCAAAGATAAAAAGAACTATAAAAAAACATTTAAATTCAATGCCAATGACAAATGCGTTGAAGAACTTGAATATGATGGATCCGGTGTGTTAAAGGACAAAACCGTCTCGGCTTATGATGCCAATGGCAACAAAACAAGTGAAACATTGTATGATGGATCCGGCAGTTTGAAGAAAAAAATGACTTACACCTATAATAAAAAGCAACTAAAAGAAAGTCGTCAAACTTACACACCGTCGGGTGTTGTGGAAGGTGTTAAAAAATACACGTACGAATACTATTGATTTATTAATGCAGGAGCTGAACAACATATTGCAAAAATTTGATCCCATTACGCTGGATGAGATGGATTCTGTAAAGTTGATGGACCGCATGGATACGAAATATGTTTTTAACATTTCCAGTCTGAATGCAGTACTTGAAAAAATGATTGCTCATTACAAACTGCTTGAAGTAAATGGTGTAAGAAGATGCCGTTATGAAAATATGTATTATGATACACATAATTTTAATTTTTATCAGCAGCATCATAACGGTAAAAAGAACCGGTACAAAATCCGTTTCCGAAATTATATTGACTCATCACTTCATTATTTTGAAGTCAAATTCAGCAGCAACAAAGGAAGAACGATCAAAGAAAGAACAAAGGTTGAAAGCATCCCCGACACTATTGAGGGGAAAGCTGAGAAATTTCTTTTGAAAAAAACACCCTTTCAATCTTCCGATTTACTACCGCTGCTTCGTATTTATTACACACGCATGACCTTTGTCAGTAAGACGGGTGCTGAGCGTGTTACCATTGATACAATGCTTGAATTTGCCAATGCAGAAAAAAACAAATCGTTTCCCACGCTTGTGATTGCCGAGGCAAAACAAAACCGCAGTTGTCGTTCAGCGTTTTCGGAAGTTATGCGCGACCAGCGAATCAGGGCGGGATCTATCAGCAAGTACTGTTTTGGAATGATACAGTTGTATTCACAATTAAAAAAGAATGTTTTCAAACCCCGGTTAAGAACCATAAATCAAATTTGCCATGAAACTGAGTAAAAAAATAATTTTTTTTCTGTTCCTTTTAACACTGAATATGCCAGTGGGTCAGGTGAAGTCACAGGATATTAAATCAGAAACGGATATTATTCAGCAGGACGAATCATCGGATGATGCTACAACAAAAAAGGACAAAAAGAAAAACAAAGACAAGGAAAAAGATGTAATTGAAATTACTGAAAAATTTTATGTGTGTCTTGGTATTGACTTGTTTACCGTAATATTGATCATACTACTCATTTACTATCCAAACAACAAACGCACTGAGTTCATTTTTACATTTATTCTTTTTAATGTTGTAATATTTCTACTCACCTTCGTGCTGGATAAGGTGAAAATAAGCATGGGGGCGGCCTTTGGGCTGTTTGCGGTTTTCTCGATGCTGCGATATCGAACGGAAGGATTGTCACTAAAAGACATGACTTATTTGTTCATTTTTATTGCCCTTGGACTGATTGCAGCCATTCAGCTCGATTATCACGAGTTGGGAATCATCAACGGGTTGATTCTGGTTCTTACTTTCTTTCTGGATGGAAATATCTTCGGAAAAAGAGAGTACTCTGAAATTATCAGGTATGAGAATATTGAGTTGATAAAACCCGAATGTCGTTCCCAACTGATGGAAGATGTTGGCACGCGCATAGGTAGAAATGTGCACAGAGTTAAAATTACTCAAATTGATTTTCTACGCGACAGCGCACAAATAGAAGTGTTTTATTATAAGAAAAAAGGGGATCTGTAATAAAACACAATATGAAATACAGGAAATTAATTACGTTGTTTTTTTTGTTTTTTGCATTCACTGCCCGAGCGCAGGTGAAAGATGCCGGGCTATGGACCACGCTGAGTGTGGAGAAGGATTTTTCAAAAAAGATTTCAATGAGTATTGATGAAGAAATGCGGTTGATAGAAAACTGTTCACGTATTGATTTGTTTTATACGAATTTTGGCATGACCTATAAATTTAATAAACAAATTAGGGTAGGCTTTACTTATCGCCTGACAGAAAAGAAACAGGACAACAATATGTTTTCTATACGCAACCGGTTGATGTTAGATCTAACTTATAAAAGAAAATTTTACGGATTCATCTTCCAATACAGGAGTAGAATACAGTCAGAAATTCGCAATTATTATTCATCCGAAACCGGAAAAATTCCTTCCTGGGATTGGAGGAATAAGTTTGAAGTGAAATACGATAAAGACCAATTTGTTCCTTATGCCGGAACGGAATTGTTTTTACAACTCAATGATCCGAACGATCCGGAGACAAATAGGATGATGCCTCAGATTCGCTGCTTTGCTGGAATGGATTATAAAATTAACCAAAATAACACGCTGGGAATGTATGGCTTAATAAACAAAGAAATCAATGTTTCTAATCCGGTTACAACCTACATTTTTGGAATTCAATACGCTATACAGTTTTAAACAGACAATAAATGGTTGAGAAAAATGAAAAAAGTGATTACAAAATAGTTGAATTCATAGATTTCATTTAGTAAAAAAGTTGTTCTACAATAAATTGCATAAGATTTCAATTGAGAAACAAAATACAAATACAACCAATCAAAAATAATTCATTGAAAAAAGGATTTGCCATATTTGTTTTATTTCTCCTTTCGGGTGTTTCGCAAACATTTGCGCAGTCAGGGTTGTATGATGTAAATACCATTCAGGAAGTGCGCATCAACTTTCATGAATCAAATTGGGATCATTTGCTGGACAGTCTGATACAGGTCGGAGATGGCACCGGCAGGCTGGTTGCTGATGTGGAAGTTAATGGACAATCTTTTTCAAACTCAGGTGTACGGTACAAAGGATTTAGTTCCTGGCAGGAGGACCAAGATAAAAATCCGTTCAATATCGAGCTTGATTTTCCGGTAAACAATAGAAATTATGATGGATACACCAAGCTGAAACTCGGTAATGTTATTCACGATCCTTCGTTTGTTCGTGAAGTTCTGGCCTACCGGATCGCCCGCAAATACATGCCTGCATCACAAGCGAATTTTGCAAAAGTGTATGTGAATGATGTATTTATAGGTCTGTACACAAGTGTTGAAGCCGTTGATGAAAACTTCAACAAAAAGTTTTTTGACTCGGACGAGAATGCTTTTTTTAAAGGTAGTCCTGAAAATCTTCAATATCCTTTTGGCCAAAATGCAAATCTGGCATATACACATGGAAGCGACACCCTTGGCTACATTCCTTACTACAAAATGGAAAGCGAAGGGGGTTGGGGCGAATTGCTGAATTTGATCTGGGTTTTAAATTATGATACAACGAACCTTGAAACTGTGCTAGATGTGGATCGCACATTGTGGATGCATGCTTTTAATTATTCAATTGTGAATCTTGACAGCTATATTGGATACTCTCAAAACTATTACCTGTACAAGGATGACAACGGTCGTTTTAATACGATTCCCTGGGATTTGAATATGTCTTTTGGCAGTTTCCGAAATTCTGACGGAGTGAATTTGTCGCTGACAATTGCAAAGGCAAAATCCTTGAATCCATTACAACATCTTTATTCTACGACTTTATCACCGAGACCTCTCACGAAAAACATTTTCAAAAATGCAAGGTGGAGGAAGATGTATATGGCACACATGCGTACAATCATTAATGAGAATATCCGCAATAATGATTATTACAATTATGGTCAGCAGGTGCAAGTGATAATTGATGCAGCTGTTCAACAAGACACAAATAAATTTTACGCCTATTCATATTTTACAGAAAATATTGATACGATTGTTGGCTCAGGGATCAGCTCGTATCCTGGTCTTAAAGATTTGATGGATGCGCGCATCGCTTATCTGGATACATTTCCGGGATTTAATTATGCACCTGAAATTTCTGCAATTGAGAATCAACCAGTCATTCCTTTGAAGGAACAAATGATCTGGATTCGTGCAAAAATTACGGGAGCCAATTATGCACAACTGGGTTATCGTTTTCGTATGGATGCCATTTTTTTAAAAACAGAAATGTTTGATGACGGAAATCACAACGATGGCGTGGCTGGCGACAGTATTTATGGTGCGGGCGTTCTGCTTGCCGGAGATATTTTTCAGTATTACATCTGGGCAGAAGATGACAGTGCAGGCGTCTTTTCACCGGAGCGGGCCGAGTATGAATTTCATATTCTGTACCCACAGGTTACACAAGGTGATTTGGTGATAAATGAATTTTTTAACAACTGGATTGAAGTATATAACACCACCAGCGAGGCAATGAAGATAAGCGGTATGTATCTTTCGGATGACCCTGCAAATCCTTTGTTATGGCCCATTCCCGACACAATCATTGAAGGAAGAAGTTACCTGATGATTGGAACTTCGCTTTTTCAAAACACATCGGTTTTTAGCTCTATACTATCATTGCCAGAACAGAACGGAGAAATTATTCTGTCGTATGATGCTTCGAATATAATTGATTCAGTACATTATGCAGTACAGTCTGAAAGCAGATCTATAGGCAGGTATCCTAATGGATACGGGCTGTTCATATATTTATCTCCAACTTTTTCGCAATTTAATGTTTACGGAAATAATGGTATAGCAGATTTGACGGTTTACCCCAATCCCGCATCGAATGAGGTTTATATTGAATTAAAGGATGTTTCGTCATCTGTTTCACTGGACATTTTTAATGCAAAGGGACAAGTAGTATTATCAGAACTGCATACGTTCAATGAATACTCACCTGTTGCAGCAACGATTCCCTTAAATATTTCGGGTTTAAATCAGGGGGTATATTATATCCGAGTTGTAACGAACGAACAAACAGTAAAGAAAAAACTGGTGGTTTATTAAACACATTGGAATGAAATCAACTAACAATAACATAAAAAAAACGATTATGAAAAAAGTCCTTTCACTTGCCCTGTTAATCACTTTTGTGATCTCTGCAAGCGCTCAGCAATGGGGTATGTATACGCTGTATGCCACAAAAAACGGTACCGCCGGCTACTTATGTGATACCAATGGTACAAATTACAAAACATGGACCTTCAGTTCTTCCAAAAAGTCTGCGTATTCAGCATATTTGATTCCAGGAGACACCTTAGTGCGTTCATATAAGCCAACAGCTAATACATCATGGAATTCGGGGGGTATTCATGGTGGCATTCAGAAGCTTTCATGGAATGGAACAGCCACCTGGGATTTTACCTATTACGGTTCCACCTACTGTGCCCATCATGATATTTGTCCCATGCCGAATGGAAATATTCTTTTGATTTCTTATGAAACAAAAACCTCTGCAGAAGCTACGCAGGCAGGATGTTCCAGTGCAACAACTCTTTGGGCTGAGAAGATAGTTGAATTAAAGCAAACAGGTCCTACAACATATACAACTGTCTGGGAATGGCATTTGTGGGATCACCTTTGTCAGAATTACAATTCAGCAAAAGATAATTATGTCACTTCTATTGTCAACAATCCACAATTACTAAACATTAATTATGGATCCGGGACAGACCGTTGGCACATGAATGGCTTGGATTACAATGCAGATCTGGATCAGATTGCAATCAGTATGCACTTTATGAATTCGGTATTCATCATTGATCATAGTACAACAACTGCTGAAGCAGCAGATCACACCGGAGGTAATTCAGGAAAAGGGGGCGATTTCCTGTATCGCTGGGGCAATCCAGCTTCATATAGTGCGTCAGGAACCACTGTTTTCCAAACCATACACGATGCACACTGGATTTCAGCTGATCACCCACTCTATCCCAACTATCTCTGCGGATTTAATAATGAAGGTGGAACAGGGGGTAAGTCTGCTGTTACCATTTTTAATCCGCCATACAACGGATACAATTACACTCAGCCGGCAGCCGGGCAGGCTTTTGCTCCAGCTGCCTATGCGTATCAGTATACCAGTGGATTTACAGCAACCAACGAAAGCAACTCCCAGCAACTTGACAATGGAAATATGTTGGTTAACAATGCTTTTGGTTCTGTATATGAAGTGAACTCTGCGGGAACTCAACTATGGACAAAATCTACCAATTCAACACATTGTTACCGGTATTCTCTATGTTATGTTCGTGGCCCTATAGCCTCTGCCACTGCTTCGCCTACAACTGTGTCAGCCGGCTCCCCTGTTAATCTTTCTTCTTCCGCAGTTTCTCCTACTGAAACCAGCCCTACCTATTCTTATGCATGGTCTTCAGGAGATAATACTCAAAATGCAACGGTATATCCTACAGGAAACACAACATATATTGTTACGATTACAAATACTGCATTAGGTTGTTCTGATACTGCTTCTGTTACTGTTCAGGTTACAACAGGCGTTGATGACGGATTATTAAATAATGAACTGACAGTGTATCCAAATCCTACTAACGGAATATTGAATATCAGCAATGGACTTCCACAAACAGATTATACTGTTAGCGTTTTTGATCAGTTGGGAAAAGTAATTATTCAGGAAAAAAATGTGATTGCCGTTGATCTTTCCCAATACAAAAATGGCATTTATTTTCTTTCTGTAAAAACAGCATCAAAAACATATATGACCCGGAAAATTATTTTATTAAAGTAATCAAATTTCAGTAGTATGAAAAAAAGAATTAAAAATGCTATGCTTGTTTCGCTCATAGCTTTAACAAACATAGCTTCTGCGCAAACCTTTACTACATACACTACAGTTCAAGGCCTTCCTGACAATTACATCTCGGGCGGAGTCGCTATAGATAACAACAACAACAAATGGTTTGGAACAGCAGCCGGTGTTGCAAAATACAACGATGTGTCTTGGACTGTTTACACAACGACACAGGGTTTAATTGATAATTATACAACCTGTATTGCTGTTGATCACAACAACAATGTTTGGGTAGGGACCAATAGTGGTGTCAGTATGTATAACGGATCCACTTGGACTAATTATACAACAACACAAGGCTTGATCGACAATGGTGTTTTTTGTATCGCAGGAGATATTGATGGCCGTGTTTGGATAGGAACCGGGTCGGGCGTTTCAGAATATGATGCAGGAACCTGGACAAATTATACCACCGTTCAGGGTCTTCCATCAGATGTTGTAAAAAGTATCACAGTTGATGCTTTGGGTAATAAATGGTTTGGAACGCAGATGGGTGGATTTTCAAAATACAATGATGTAACATTTTTAAATTTTTCAAAAACGATAGCAGGTACTACACTTGTCGACAGCTTGCTGGATGATAATGTTTTTGCTATTACAATTGATAATGACAGTACAAGCTATATTGGTACCTGGATGGGTATATCTGTCTTTGATAAAAACTTAAACTGGGTGAGAAATATCAGAATGTCAACAGACAGTATTTACAATGATTACATTCGTGATCTGGAATTTGATAATAGTGGCCATTTGTGGGGAGGCTTCTTTGCGGATTATAATCTGGATGGTGGAATTTCATATTACGATAATTATGACTGGACATCTTATTCCGTTCCTCAGGGTTTGGCCGATAAACAGGTAATCAACCTAGCAATTGATGATAACAACGATATCTGGATTGCCACAGGCAATGGCGCTTCAAAGCTTTCAAACCCTGCCGGAATTAATAACATTTGTTCGTCTCCCAATTTTAATATTTTCCCCAATCCTGCTAATAACAGTGTAACGATTGAACTGAAAGAGAACCGGGATGTCAAAAGCATTGAGCTTTTTAATGCTGCCATGCAGAAATCGGAAGAATTCCTGGTCGATGGTTTTACATCAAAAGTTTCCATTTCTTTGGAAAAATATACTGCCGGATTGTATTTTATTAAAATTGGAAACAGTGTTGAAAAGCTTGTTATTAGCAAGTAATCAAAATAAAAAACAACCCGTATTTTGAATTCGGGCTAATGATTAAAAAGATGATTTTTAAAAAGCATGTTGTATTTATCACCTTAAGTTTGATGTTTTACAACATGCTTTTTTCACAGAAAGTAGCTGTGGTTAGCGATCTTCAAGGTGCTACGCCAAGCGCCTATCAAACATCAATACTTGCAAAAGGATGGAATCCCGATTTGATAATTACGTTGGGGGATAATTATAGTACATACTCTGGTACTATTGATGATCAGATTGGGCAGTATTTTGCTGACTTTATCTTTCCTTATGTGGGTGCATTTGGAGCTGGCGATACAGTAAACCGGTTTTTTCCATCCATGGGAAATCATGATAATGATGGAGGAGACCTGACAAATTACCTGAATTTTTTTACACTTCCGAACAACGAGCGCTATTATGATTTTGTAAAAGGGGATATTCATTTTTTTGCATTACACAGTTTTCCTACAGAACCAGATGGTATAGCGGATACATCGATTCAGGGACAGTGGTTGAAAAATCAGCTTGCAGCTTCAACATCCTGCTACAACATTGTGTATTTTCATCACCCACCTTATTCTTCAGGGTTACATGGCAGTTCTTCATATATGCAGTGGCCATTTGTTGAGTGGGGTGCAACAGCTGTATTAAGCGGACACGATCATTGTTACGAACGCTTATTTGCCAATGGATTGACATATTTAATCAGTCCGCCTGGTGGTGAAGCTTTGTATACGAATTACAATCCTCTGCCGGGAAGTTTGGTACATTACAGTGGAAATTACGGTGCCCTGCTAATTGATGCAAATGCCGACAGTATTCAATTTCAGTTTATCAACATTAACGACTCTGTTGTAGATCGTTTTGCAATCACACACTGTGCTTTGAATACAGGACAACTTGAACCTTCAGAAGTTGTTGAATTAAAAACATTTCCCAATCCCTTTACTTCAGAAATAGCTTTTCAATTTAATTTACCCCATGATGGTTTTGTAAAAATCGAAATTTTTGATGTTTTTGGAAATAAGGTGGATGCCTTATTCAATGGTCATTTGCAAGCGGGGAAGCATGTTAAAAAATGGAGTGCGGAAAAATTGAAAAGTGGAATTTATTTTTATCAATTCGAATTTGATAAAAAAACAATTGCAGGAAAAATAATGATCACCGGCAAATAATTACGAGCGTAATTTTTAGTTTCCCAGCTTTGGAAAACTAATTTTATCCTTTACAACAAAAGACTGCGAAAAGCTTCCTTCAATTTTTTTCATAAAACATTCCGCCTCCAGTCTGTTACGAAAATCGCCGACACGTACCTTAAAGTAGGGCTGTTGAAAAGTTAGGTAGGACTCTTCGTCTGCGTATTTCCCGTTAAATTCAGCTTTTATAGAATTTGCTTTTCCACGTGCACTGTTGCCTGAATCAAAAAAAATCTGCACCCGGTATCCATAAACACCGTCGAGTTTTTCATAAAATGCTTTGTGTTTATTCAACAAATCACTGATGCCGGGTTCCTGATAAATCTGAACCGTACCGTTAGTTTGCGAATAGCATTTCAGTTCACAAAGTGAAAACAGAAAAGTGAATAATGCAAAAATCAGAAAACGCATTTTTTTTCAATCAAATACCAGCAGCGTCGATATATTTTTTATTCGGGTGAATGCTCAGCACGGGTATTGAAGAATGATTAACCAATTGCTGCGCATAGGGTCCAAGAATAAGATTTGAAAAGCTTAGTTCCTGTTCTGTCATAATAGAAATCAGACTGGCTTTAACCTTTGTTGCATATTCAATCGTACCACTTGCAATGTTGGAGTGGTTTACAGTGGCTCTCACCAAAGGGATTTTCAAGTCTTTAATGTAGGAACAAGTTTGATCTGAATAGGCTTTTAATTTTTTCTTAAACTCAGCGTCATGCCCTTTATTGAGAACTATTAAAACATGAATTTCCGCTTTGAAAGCTTTTGCAAGTTCGCAGGTAAGGGGAACTTTTTGGCGGGTTTCAAGCGAACAATCGATAGGTATTACAATACGGTTGATTGTTTTTGGGCAGGTGTCCTTTCGGATAGTGAAAACAGGGCATTCCGATGCGCCAACAATCTTGCCGGCATTACTTCCAATAAAAAATTCCTCAAAGCCAGAAGAACCGTGCGTTGCAGAAACAATAAAACTGGCATCAAGATATTTAGCCTGATTAACGATTTCTTCGTAAATTCTTCCCTTGCGAATTTTATATTCAATCTTGCCGGATTTCAAACGGGGTTGAAATTTTTCAATGATCTCTTCAAATCGCTGTTTGGCCCAGTTATTTTCTTCGGTTAGTGATAAAGAATAAAACTCACTCTTCTTTTTCTGCACATAAACCAAACAAATATTGGCTTTAATGCTTTCGGCAACAACCATTGCAAGCCTCAGCCCGTTAATAGATTCTTTAGAAAAATCAAGCGGTACAACAACGGTTTTCTTTTTTCTGACGACCTTTTTCATGCGGTTTTTTTTTTTCAAAGATATTAAATATTGTTTTATTCTCGTTGTGCCATTATTTTTTTTTGGATATTCAAATTTTTATACCTTTACGCAAATTTAGAGTCGTAAACCAAAAAATCGTTCAAAATGAAAAAGGCTTTTGTAATTATTGGTGCAATAGTGTTTGTAGCGTTTGGTCTGGGTTCCTGCAAAAAATGCACGACCTGTAAGGCAGTATTAACAAGCTCCGGTGTTGTTCAAAAAGAATATACGGAACAATGCGGAAATAGTCGTGAAATTTCTGACTATAAGAAGGATCTGGAAACTTCATGGCCAGCGACTCAGGGTTATAAAATTGAATGTACTGATAAGTAAGCGCCCTCTATGAAAAAAGTCATTCTTATTTTCTTTGCCACTCTGGTTGTGGCCGGAATGGCTTCATCCTGCAAGAAATGCACGTCTTGTAGTGCGAAACATACACAGTCGGGCATTATTAGTACTTCGGACGATTTCTGTGGATCGTCAGATGAAGTTTCTACTTTCGAAAACGACTGGAAGGCTACGTATCCCGAATCGCTAGGCTACGAAGCTACTTGTACCCAATAAAATCAACAGAATACCAATATGTGTGAAATAGATAAAAACAGATCTGTCGTTCGTTTATTGTACCTTTTGTTTGCTTCTAACCTTTTTTTAATTGCTGCAACGCTTACTGCTTCCATGTTTCTGCGAATGGATTTTTTTGTGGTTTGTATTTGCATCATTAATTATTTGTCCTATGCCTGGATTCTTTTTGCTTCCTCAATCCTGATGTCTGTTTTTGCACTTACACTGAATGCTTTTTGCTCAAAAATTGCTTTGTGGGTGCGAATACCATTGGTTTTGTCAGTGCTGCTATTTATTGCCGGAATAATCCACCTAATCATTTTTGCCTGCAAATACCTGAATGTCCTTTGATAGGTATATTTTGTAACTTTGCTGCCATACAGCATTCTGCATGAACCCCAATCTGAATCCGTCTCCCGAAGACCTCACTCCCGCCGAACAGGAAGTTGAAAAAGTCCTGCGGCCTTCTCAATTTGATGATTTTATGGGGCAGAAACAGGTTACCGATAACCTGAAAGTATTTGTGGAAGCCGCTACCAAACGCGGAGAAGCACTGGACCACATTCTGCTGCATGGCCCACCGGGATTGGGAAAAACTACATTGTCATACATTATTGCCAATGAACTGGGTGTTGGCATTAAAGTTACCTCCGGCCCGGTGCTTGACAAACCAGGCGACCTTGCCGGCCTGCTTACGAATTTAGAAAATAACGATGTTCTGTTTATTGATGAAATCCACCGTCTGAGCCCGGTTATCGAAGAATACCTTTATTCAGCGATGGAAGATTATAAAATTGATATTCTCATCGATACAGGACCCAATGCACGATCCATTCAGTTAAACCTGAATCCGTTCACACTGATTGGCGCTACAACCCGCTCCGGCTTACTGACATCACCCCTGCGGGCACGATTTGGTATTAACTGTAGACTATCATACTACGATTCCGAACTGCTGGACCGCATTGTAAAACGTTCATCCGGTATTCTCAATATCCCAATTTCCGATGATGCTTCTTCCGAAATCGCCCGCCGTAGCAGGGGAACCCCTCGAATTGCCAATGCATTACTCAGGCGTGTCCGCGACTTTGCCCAAATAAAAGGCGATGGTACCATTGATAAAAAAATTGCGCAATACGCACTGGCAGCGCTGAATGTAGATAATCACGGACTGGATGAAATGGACAATAAGATTCTTTCGACCATCATTGATAAATTTAGTGGAGGCCCTGTAGGAATTACTACCATTGCAACTGCGGTTGGTGAAGAATCGGGAACCATTGAAGAAGTGTATGAACCATTTCTTATTCAGGAAGGATATATTCTTCGCACGCCACGTGGCCGACAGGTTACAGAACTTGCTTATCGACATCTTGGTAAAACACCCAACCCACGAGGCGGACAACCCAGTTTGTTTGAGTAATTCATGATTAATACACCAGAAGAAAAAATCAAAAACGAAGCACGAAAGCTGGGCTTCGATTTTTGCGGGATCGCACATTCGGATATTCTTTCCTTCGAAAAAAATGAATTGGAAAAACGAATTGAAAAAGGTTTTCATGCTGAGATGGATTATCTGGCGCGAAATACGGAGCAGCGAGCAAACCCTGAATTACTCCTGGATTCTGCACAATCAGTTATTATCACGCTTACGAATTATCATATAAAAAATCCAACCCAGCTTAAGAATTATTGCCTGCCACGATATGCCATGTTTCCTGATTATCACAAAGCGATCAGAGAAAAACTAACTATTCTGAAAGAGCACATTCATCAATCCTTTCCCGAAGCAAAAACACATTCTTTTGTGGATGCATCCCCGATTTTTGAAAAGGCATGGGCTGTTCGAACCGGGGCTGGCAGTATCGGGAAAAACACATTGCTCATTCACCCGAAGCGGGGTTCCTTTGTTTTTATTGGCGGGATAATTACCAATATTAAACTGAATGCAAATAAGCCTTCTCATGCGTTCGATCCCTGCCAAAACTGCTCCCGCTGTATTGAGGCGTGTCCCACGCAAGCGTTGAAAGAACCCTATATGCTTGATGCATCGCGCTGTATCGCCTATCTGACAATAGAATCGAAGCAAAGCATACCCGAAGAATTTTCAAAAAATCTAAAAGGAAATATTTTTGGCTGTGATATCTGTCAGGATGTTTGTCCCTGGAACCATCGTATATCGGTTCTTCCAGCGCCTTCGCAAAAACAACTCGGGACTTTAACAGATGAAATTTTGGAAAACCTGAATGAAGAATTGTTTCATCAGTATTTTGACGGACTGCCTGTAAAGCGCGCGGGACTTGAAAAACTAAAGCAGAATATTAAAGCAGCAAAAAACTAATCGATAAGTTTTCCTGACCAGCGAAACATTTCAACATTGAATCCCGACATGTCAAGCACGCGGTTGATAATGTTTCCGGCCATATCTTCAAAGGTTGCGGGCTTGTTGTAAAAGGAAGGACAGGCAGGGAAAATAATTCCACCGGCTTCGGTTACCGTTTTCATATTGTTGATGTGAATCAGGCTGAGCGGGGTTTCGCGCGCAAGAAGGATTAAACGTCTGCGTTCTTTAAGTATGACATCCGCCGAGCGGGTGATCAAATCGTTTGAAACACCGGTTGCAATTCTTCCCAAAGTGCCCATGGTGCAAGGACACACAAGCATGGTTTTATAACTGTTTGATCCGGAAGAAAAGGGAGTGTAAAAATTGTCATGGGCATAAATGCGAAAAGGAATTTTTTCATAATCTGTATTCCCTTGTTCGTAGCGCCATACGTCACGGGCATTGTGCGAAAAAATAACACCCACATCATCAATCTGATCCTGAAGAAGGATAAGTTTATCAAACAAAACTTTTGCATAAATGGAACCTGTGGCGCCGGTAACGGCTACGATGATTCTGTGTTTTTCAGCCATGGTAATCAGAATTGATATTGTAAAGTGAAAGATAAAACCGAATGATACTGCCCCCTGATAAAGAAAGAAGAAGATTCAGCATCTTTTTTTCGGACCGGTGTCATAAAAAATGTTTCTCCGTATCGTAAATTGAAGCGAAGCTTTTCATTAATTTTATATCCAAGACCTGCATTCAGGCTTATGTCCTGATGAAAAAAATCACGGGGCTGTGAAATTCCGGTTCCTTCCTCTTGTTGCCGGATCAGGTATCCAAAGGAAGGACCCGCTTCTAATAAAACTTTTTTAATCGTGTATTTAAAAAGGAAATAGGTGTCAATATAATCCAGCCGCAAACGATACCAGAAATAAGAACCTTTGTTTGGGTCAGCATTACGCCGGCTGCCTTTCTGCACATAAGCCATTTCCATCTGAAATGCGGTTTTTTCAGTAAAATCCCATCGGGTAAATCCGCCAAAAATAATTCCGGCTTTATCAAAACCACTCAGCCCATCACCGGAAATCTGGCTGGCGCTGATTCCACCCAGTAAGCCTCCATTAAAGCTTTGGGCCTGCATTCCTGCAATAGAAACGAAAAGAAAAAAGAATAGAAATCTAAATTTCATAACAAATACAAAAGTAGTAAAAATGAAACAGGGTGACAATTTTGCCACCCTGCTTCGAATACACCGCATGAATTAATTAACCTGTTTTAACCTGAAACTAACACTTCATAGTATTTTAAATTTCTTTTTTAGATCTCCATTTAACAGACTTTCGTCTGTATTGGCTTTTAGAACACTTCTGCAAGGAACGTTTCCTCAATTACCTTCCGAGTACGAGCGAAAGTCCCATCAATGCAGCGATAAATGCAGCGTATACTAACCAGTAGTAATTCGCTTTTAAGAGTTTGTACGCTTTCATGGCTTCTTGATTTAATGATTAGACACTATTGTTTATTTAAAGGTTGCTTTTACTTTAGTTTTTTTTCTTAAAAGTAAATTTACCACAGAAAGAACCCGGGGTCAAGTCGTAATAAGTAAAAGGAAGGGTTCGTTCAGGATTCGGTAAGAATGAATCAGGGAACGGTTAAAAAACAAGGTTGTTTTTCGACTTAAGCTTTTTTGTGTCTATTATGGAAGCCACGATCACAGAGGGAATACCCGATATTTTCTGTTTCAGTTCTTCAATTTCCTTTTTTGAATAAATGCCTTGCAACAAAAGAAAATAATCGGAGGTCTTTAATTCGGGCATGAGGTAGCCATAATCATTCCGGTTGCTGATCAAATAATAGGTTAGCTGATTTTCTTCAATTTCGTAGCAGTAGCAAGAAAATCCATCAAAACCTACGATATCCACGGTTTGTTCCTGAAACAGGCTGGCTGTTTTTTTTCCGGATGTCGCTTTGGGAATAGTTAAATCGGGGCATTTAACTAAATCAAACTCCAGATGATTGTTTAGCAACCAGCAGATTCTATAATCCTTTACGGGGGTGATTATTCCCAACAAGCCGAAGTCAGCAGGTTCTTTGCTGTTAAGAACGTGTCTCTTCATCACCCGAATTTTTTTGATGTACGTTTAATTTAATACACGCATCTCCGGCAGCAGATTGCTCCGCAGCCTTTTTCGAATATTCGGCTCCTTTGCCAACGGCTTCACCATCAATTAAAACATTGACCGTGTATAAACGTCCTTTATTATGAGGCTCTTCACTAATCAAAATAAATTCAACATTCTTTTTTTCTCTTTGCGCCCACTCAATAAGCCTGCTTTTGAAATTGGTGTCATTGTTTTCAATTTCCTCAATGTCAATGTGAAATTTGATAATCCGGTTCACAATAACATCCTTGGTGAACTCATATCCCTTATCAAGAAAAATGGCTCCGATTAATGCTTCAAAGGCGTTTCCTGCAATAAAATTACCGGAACTGACCAGAAGGTCGCTTCGTGCTTCAATCAGGTGTGAGACGCCCATCTTTTCGGATAATTTACCAAGGCTGTTTCTGCTGACCAGACGCGAACGCATTTCAGTTAAAAAGCCTTCGTCTCTGCTTGGGAATTTTCTGTAAAGATAGTCCGCAACTACAGTGCTCAGAACGGCATCTCCCAGATATTCCATGCGTTCGTTGCTTAGCCGGATGCGCTGGCTGTCGTCCGATGCAGCAGACTTGTGCCGCAAAGCGGTTTTATAAAAAAAAATATTACCGGGATAGAACCCGATAATATTTTTTAATGCTTCTTGTAATACTTGATCCTGAGGATCACTGTTTTTCCGTAATCGCTTGAAAAACCCCAAAACCGGTTATTTTTCAAACTTCTTGAAAACCACGGCAACGTTGTGACCACCAAAACCAAATGTATTGGTCATGGCAATTTTCACTTCCCTTTCTTTGGCTTTATTAAATGTAAAGTCCAGTGCGGGAATTTCAGGATCGTCAGTAAAGTGGTTGATGGTAGGCGGAACGAGGCTGTTCTGCATGGCAAGAATAACCGCCATGGCTTCAATAGCTCCGGTTGCACCTAACAGATGTCCATGCATCGACTTGGTAGAGTTGATCGAGATGTTCTTGGCATGTTCTCCAAACAGATTGACAATGGCTTTTGGTTCAGCAACATCACCAACCGGAGTGGAAGTACCGTGTGTATTGATATGATCAATATCATTTACAGAAAGTCCTGCATCTTCAATAGCGAGTTTCATGCAATAGAATGCGCCTTCACCATCAGGATGGGGAGCAGTCATATGATGTGCATCCGCCGAAAGGCCTCCGCCCACTACTTCAGCATAAATTTTTGCACCACGTGCCAGGGCATGTTCCAGTTCTTCAAAAACCATGGCTCCGGCACCTTCACCCATCACAAAACCATCACGGTCTTTGTCGAAAGGACGACTGGCCGTTTTGGGATCATCATTGCGGGTAGAAACAGCATGCATAGCATTGAACCCGCCGATTCCACCTTCATTCACAGCCGCTTCAGAACCTCCGGCAATAAACATGTCGGCTTTTCCTATGCGGATATAAGTAAGGGCATCCACAAGTGCATTGGCTGATGAGGCACATGCTGAAACTGTTGAAAAGTTTGGTCCTTTCAATCCGTGGGCAATCGAAATCTGCCCGGCAGTAATGTCGGCAATCATTTTTGGAATGAAAAAGGGATTGAAGCGGGGCGTCCCGTCTCCTTTTGCAAAATCGCTGATCTCATTATAAAATGTAATAAGACCTCCAATTCCACTTCCCCAGATCACACCAAAACGATGTGCATTTTCTTTTGTCATGTCGATACCCGAATCTTTCATGGCCTGATCAGCTGCAACCAGACCAAAAATGGTGTTCAGGTCGTATTTCCTCGCTTCCTTGCGGTCGAAGAAATTCAGCGGATCAAAACCTTTCACTTCACAAGCAAACTGTGTCTTAAACTTGGAAGCATCAAAGCGGGTAATGGCAGCAGCGCCACTAACACCATTACGCAAACTTTCCCAAAATTCCGGGACGGTATTGCCAATGGGAGTAAGCGCGCCTAAGCCTGTAACGACTACGCGTTTCATCTCCATATTTCAGGATTTGGTTACTTCTGGTTTGCTTGAATATAATCGATTGCCTGACCAACGGTGCTGATTTTTTCAGCCTGATCGTCTGGAATAGCAATGTTGAATTCTTTTTCGAATTCCATAATTAATTCAACGGTGTCGAGTGAATCAGCTCCAAGGTCATTTGTAAAACTTGCTTCTGGGGTCACTTCGCCTTCATCAACGCCTAATTTATCAACGATGATAGCTTTTACTCTTGCTGCAATATCTGACATAAATTTGTCTCCTTTTTTGGTTAAACGGCTGCAAAGAAAATTATTTATATCATCATAACCAAATTTTTTTTTGAAAATCATATGTTTTCTCTAAAACAACAAATTTATTATCAATTTGTTAGATAGGGTATTCCGTCATTTACCACCAAATTTTGTTAATAAAACCTTTCTATCTTTGCTTTTTTGTTCAAAGCAGGTAATTATGAAGAATATAGCGGTTTTTGCATCAGGTAACGGGTCTAATGCCCAGAATATTGTCGAATGGTTTGCCTATAAAAGCACCGCAAGAGTAAGCCGTATTCTTACCAATAATCCCGGCGCTGGTGTAATCGAAAGAGCAAAACAATCGATGGTTCCCTTTACTGTTTTTAACAGAGAAGAATGGAAAAATACCAACTGTATTGATGAAATTCTTAAGAAAGATGAAACCGATTTTATTGTACTGGCGGGATTCCTATGGCTGGTTCCCTCCCGAATCATTCAGCAGTATCCGGATAAGATCGTAAATATTCATCCTGCGCTGCTACCCAAATACGGCGGAAAAGGGATGTTCGGAGACAATGTCCACCAAAAAGTGATTGAAATGAAAGAAGAAGAAAGCGGCATTACCATTCATTATGTGAACGAACATTACGATGAGGGATCTATTATTTTTCAGGCAACGTGCCCGGTATTACCGGAAGATACAACAGAAACGCTGGCCAGTCGCATTCACATACTGGAGCATAAACATTATCCCGAAGAAATTGAAAAGCTGTTGCTTCGGTAAACGTTAATCGTATAAACGTTAACCGTTAAACGGATCTCGTTATGTTTATTTGAAATACATTTTTCGTTATACGCTAATAAAAGCAGGGTAACTATGTATTATTTCGACTTAAAAATCACCACAGATAGCACAGATTTTCACAAATTAAACACAAGGTATCTGTGACGAATCTGTGTAAATTTGTGTAATCTGTGGTTAAAACTTACAGAGACATACTTAAAATTTCTTCCACATCTTCAACCGAAAGCTCTGCAAAACTGCCCATTTTAGCAGCCCCGTAATTCTTCACTGCCTTTACCGCCATCTCTTTTATATGTTTTCCATCGATTCCCACTTCGGGCAATGTGGCTGGCAATCCAAGTGAAGTGAAAAACTGACGCGTTCTGTCAATGCCTTCCTTCGCTTTTTCCATCATCGGTTTTTCTTTAGCAACGCCCCATACATTCTCTGCATACTCGGCAAACTTAGGTGCGTTATCCTCATTTAATACATACCGCATCCAGTTGGGAAACAAAATGGCCAGCCCTACACCGTGCGCCAGATCATAGATTGCGCTGATTTCATGCTCAATGCCGTGCGTGGCCCAGTCGGGAATTTTACCAAAAGTAAGAATGCCGTTGAGGGCTACAGTGCCTGCCCACATAATGTTTGCGCGTGAGTCGTAATTGTCGGGTTCTCTCAATGCAACGGGTGCATGCTGCACGACCGTTCTCATCACGGCTTCCGCCAAACGGTCGCTGATGGTGCATGTAGTAACCGGACTAAAGTATTGTTCAAAGCAATGGCTCATGATATCGGCCGCACCGGCTGCCGTCTGTATAGCAGGCAGCGACATGGTATACTCAGGATCAAGAATAGCGAATTTGGGTCGCAACAAATCACCGCCGGTTGCTAACTTTTCTTTTGTTTCATCATTTGAAACTACCGTGAAGCCGTTGGTTTCAGAGCCTGTGGCCGGAAGTGTAAGAATAACACCCATGTCGGTCGACTTGCTGATTCTGGCTTTGCCAATGAAAAAATCCCAGGGATCGCCTTCATAAAAATTTCCGAAGGCAATGGCTTTCGAGCAGTCGATGGTGCTGCCGGCTCCCACCGCGAGAATCAGATCCACTTTGTTTTCTTTGCAAATGCGGATTCCTTCGCGGACACTGCTGATGCGCGGGTTGGGCTGAATGCCGGACAATTCAGAAAAAGGTTTGTTCAGTTTGTTTAAGATGGAAACCACAGCATCATACACCCCGTTTTTCTTAATACTTCCGCTTCCATAAGCAAGAAGAATATGTTTGTAAGGAGCAAGCTCACGCTCCAGTTTTTCGATCTGGTTTTTTCCGAAATAAACACGGGTAGGTTGATTGACGGTGAAGTTTTTCATGCTGTAAATTTTATGTGAAAATAGGAAAGAATGAAATGCGAAAGATAAAGAAAGTGTTTTTATTCTGCCTGCATCCCGATCAGATCATCCCAGAAGTACACGGTTTTTTTGAGTTCAAATTTTCGTGAAAGAAACCGAGTTAATATTCAATTCAGATTTCTGTTTCAGGTTCTGCTTCTGCTTTCTGTTCCTCAATAATTCTGGAAATTGCCCATCCTGCAAATTCAAAGTCTTCCCAGTTCAGAGAGGGTCGTTCCGGAATACCTGTATCGCGAATCATATAAAAATGGATCAGTACATTTCCGGGCTCAGCCAATGAGCGCGATTCAGGCTTTGGCATAATAATAATCCTGCTGTTTTCATATCCCTCCATATTAATAGGTTTGTCCAGCACAACGAGAAAAGATGTACGGCTGCCTTCTACAATTATTTTTTGTTCTAATATTCCACTGACAGGAAGCGATAAAGACAGAGAATCGTGCTTTTCTACAAGCCGGTATAGTGAGGATTCGCGGATGTTTACTTTTCTGCCGGTTAATTCTGATTTTAGATTTTTGCGGCTTAACAATGCAAACAAAGGAATATTAAGAGGTTGAATATATCTGGCGATGAATTCAAAACGACTCAGCGTAAAAGGCAGATACAAAATGAAAAAGCCATAAGAGATTAGAGAGCCGTATAGAATTGATATACCGGTTTCACGTCCTCGTGTATAGGAATTGATTAAATAGGAAAACATAAAAACGAAAGTCAGTGTCAGCAGGAGATAATACTTCAGATCAACATTCTTAGACTGTGTTTCTTTTTTAAAATCAGGAGAAAGATTCAGCGTGTTGTTTAACAGAATCTGCCAAAAGTAAACGCAGAGAATGAAAAGCAAAAGAGTTATCCACCTGTATTCCATAACGACTCCGTTAATAATCCAGAAATCGAAGAATCCGTGAGCAAAGGCAGCAATTGAAAAGAAAATAATGAAATTCAGCAGTCCTTTCTTGTTTTTTCTATACCATGGTAAAGCAAGTCCATATCCAATAAAGGAAGAAAAAACCATGTGTGCCGGCGTGGAAATGAAAAGGCGTGCTGTTGTGTTGTAAAGAGAGCTTGTTTCAATATAAGACAGGTTTTCTATGAATGAGAAACCGATTGCGGAAACAGAGCAATAGTAGATAATATCGAAGGGTTCGTGAATCGTTCGCCGAAAGCACAGAAGTACAAGTACAGGAAGAATTTTAACGAACTCCTCTACGATTCCAATATTAATAATGTTGTGGAGCAAGGTAGGTATAGGTTCCCAGGAAGGATAGTATTCGAGTGTTTCCCACATGAAGTCATCGATGGGAAAAACAAGAAATGTTGTAAGCATTCCTGTGAGCAATACAACAAAAGTATATCCCCAACGTGGCTTTTTGAAAATATTGATTTTTCTAAGGTAAAAGAGCCATAACATGAGAATGAAGAAAGAAGAAAAAGTCCCCAGAATACAGACTCTGTCAAACGCAAAATGAATCACTGCTTTGGTATAATTAGGCACGTCAAGATTTCGGAAATAAACTAATCGTTTGAAAAAATCAGGTACATATTTTTCTGCAATGCTATTATTGACCATCGAGTCGAGACTCTTTTCCTGACGGAAATAATAAAAAAGAAAAGAAAGATCGCCATAAGCCTCTTTTAGATGGCCCTGCCCGAGAGCTGCATTGACAAGATGTTTGCGAGCCTCCGGGAAATTCTCATAATACTTTGTTTGTGACAACATTCTTCCCATCGCGAGATGATAGTATGGTGACTGCTTTCCTCGGCTACTAATATGATCCAGAAGAATGGAGGCTTTCTCATAGTTAAGCAAATCGAGAAAATGGTACGCAAGAAAAATATAGCCGATGTCGATTTTTAGAGAATTTTCAGAACGGATGTATGCACGATAATGTTCAACAAGCCGGATAGATTCTTCTGTATTGGCCATTGATGCCGGGCTGATTCTTAAATGTCTTTGCCGGGATTCAATGTATTGATGAAAGGAATAAACATATTTGTAATTAAGATCCCAGTTTAGTGAGTCATTTTGTAATTTGTAATAATATTCATCATTCAGGGAAAGGTAATTTTCATATTTCTCATGGAATTTTAATCTGACAGAATCATCCTGAAAATCGGGTTCGTAACGGTAAACATACGTTGCCAGAAGAGGAGCAAGGATAATTATTGACAGAACCCAGATAAAACGACTGGTCTTTTTGGGAGATCCCTCAATTTCTGTCTCTTTCTTATATCGGGAATAGAGTTCATAAATGAATAAAACCAAAAGACCGATTCCGGCCAGATTTAAAAGCAAATATTCAATTATGTAAGTAAAGTACACGAAATAAAAATTCCGAAATAATTATATTTTCGAGTTCGCAACAAATATACATAAGAAAATTATTCTGCCTGCAATCCAATCAAATCATCCCAGAATGCCGGCCACGATTTTTCCACACATTCTGCATTTTCAATCAACACAGGGCCATCGGTGCGCAGGCTCAATACCGCTGCCATCATGGCCACGCGGTGATCGTGGTGGCTGGATATGGATGTGTTTCCTTTTAAAACAGATCCGGTTACAAAGAATGAATTTTCTTTTTGTTCGATGGGAACGCCTAGTTTTAGAAGTACTTCCGAAAGTGATACTGCGCGGTTGCTTTCTTTGTTGAACAAACGATCCACCCCTTTGATTTCGGAAACACCTTCGCAACAGGCCGCCAATGCAAGCAGCGGAGGAAACAAATCGGGACAGTCGGTGGCATCGAACGAAAAACTTTTTAATGCAGTTTTGCTGACAGAAATTTTATCATCATTTGCTTTCACCGCAGCACCGGCCATTTGCAATGCTTCAACAATTTTTTTATCTGCCTGAAACGAACGGAGAGAAATGTTTTTCACCGTTACTTCACCTGCGATAGCGCCTGCCACCAGCAGGAAAGCGGTCGCACTCCAGTCGCCTTCGGCATGGAACTTTGCCGCGGTGTATTTCTGATTTCCTTCAATATTAAAATGCGAATAATTTTCGTGTGTTACATTTACACCAAACTCTTTCATCACATCCAGGGTGAGATCGATGTATGGTTTACTCTTTAAATTCTCAACAACAATTTCACTGTTCCTGTTCAATAAGGGAAGTGTCATCAACAAACCCGAAAGGTGCTGGCTGCTGCCGGAACCATCCGTTTTCAGGGATGAAGCTTGCAGGGGTCCGGTAATTTTTAAAGGAAGAAAACCGTTGTTGTCGTTGACAGAAACACCGGCTTGTGTGAGCACACCCGAAATTTCTTTTATGGGTCTTTTCAGTAGGGTGCCGCTGGCAGCTATTGTCATTTCTGCGTTTCCTAAGGCAGCGATGCAGGAAAAAAGGCGTGCGCACAATCCCGATTCTCCGCAGTGAAGTGTGGCAGATGGCCAGGGGAAAGGTTTTACCTGAATGAATAAAGCATTGTCTTTTTCTTCTACGATTGCACACAGGCTCTGTCCGCAGCGAATGGCGGCGCTTACATCATCGGAGGGTGAATAACCCGTGATGTGCGTTTCTCCTTCCGACAGGCATGCCGCCGCAATGGCGCGAATGAGAACGCTTTTGGAAGCGGGTGCGTTGAGGGTGCCTTTGATTTGGGAAGGGAAAAGGGTGAGGTTCATGGCGCAATAATACGAAAAGTTTTGGACCGAAGACCGAGGACGGAAGACGGAAAAGCAAGCGGTAGCTCTTACTATTTGTTTGGCACGAAGACAGAAGCTCGGAGCCAGAAGAGGTGACTGAGAAGCCAATGATGTCGGCATTGGGCAGGATGCCCGATGCGGGATGCCGGAAATGGAAAGCTATCGCACGAGCCAGCGCCTTCTGGAAGTGTTTAATTTTTTGGACCGAAGACCGAGGACGGAAGACGGAAAAGCAAGCAGTAGCTCGTACTATTTGTTTGGCACGAAGACAGAAGCTCGGAGCCAGAAGAGGTGACTGAGAAGCCAATGATGTCGGCATTGGGCAGGATGCCCGATGCGGGATGTCGGAAATGGAAAGCTATCGCACGAGCCAATGTTATTCGGACTCCATTTATTTATTTTAAATGTGACCTCATGCTTTCGGCCTTTGGCCTCAGGTGCGCGGCGGTTGCTTCGCTGATTACGTTGCAGTATTGACCTGCGCACAGGCTTTATTACTTTTCGTGTAACAGCAGTCTGCGACTGCAAAGACATTCCACCATTTCTTTTGATATTTTTTAATGTGCTTTCACACGATCCGTTGCGCGCCGGGCCCGGCGGCGCGGGCGTCGTACTTTCTTTGCATTGCCCAAAGAAAGTACGCAAAGAAACTCTAGCGCTGTCAAGCCTGCTCGAGAAAACTACGTTGCGTTCTGTCCCGAAAAAAAACTCCTCACTTCGTTCGTCAAACACTTTTTTGTTACTCGCTCCCACAGCCGCAACACAGGCTTGCTCGTGAGCTCACCACCTTTCGGTGGTTCGGTTAGCACCAGCCTGCGCTGCAAACGCAACTTGTTTTCATATCTCGCACTCTTGAATGCGCGTCCTTTTTAAAAATTATTACAGGAGGCCTGAATATGCCTTTTGCGCACGAGCCTACACGGAAGCTTTTGCGCAGTTCCGCATGTCGGGGGAGTTACTCACTTATCAATAAATTTTCTTGTGTTCGTGAGCTCCCACCTGTCGGTGGTTCGGTTGCTGCTATGCAGCAATCAGTTTTGCTATTGACCTACCATCAATCAAATGCGCGTCCTTTTTCTAAATTCAGCGCTCGAGGGACGGGTCGCTCCGAAGGAGCGATTAGGTTTGAGTTTGACCTGCAAACAAGAATGCGCGTTCCTTTAAGGTAGTCTTTGATGTAAGTGGTTCATTTGCAAAAAGTGGAATGCGGGATATTGCTGTAATCAGTGCCGTAGGCACGGGATGTTTGTAACAACGAAAAGAAAGAAAAATGGGAGTGCCGCTCCGAAGGAGACCCTCTGCCGCGGCGGAGGGATAGGTACGACATGTTTATGAGTTTGAAGACGATCGAATACAGAAGGAAAAAATTGTGTCAAATAATATTTAATCTTTATCTTCGTTAAAGCTTTCAAATCTCACCCATGAAAAAGTTAATTTTCATAATAATATCTTCATTTTTTTATTGCACAATTAGCTATTGCCAGAATGAAGAGCCTCCCCCTAAAATCAGAAAGAACCAAAAACGACTGGAAAGAAGCATCAAATATGCTGAAGAAAAAACCTATGTATGGGGTCTGGTTGGTATGCCTAAATGTTTCGTTGTGGATGAAACCGAGATTACTGTAGGGGAATGGATAGAGTTTCTTCATTATTATCACTATTTAAAGATGCCATCGTATTTCTATAAAAGGAAAATGGATGAAAGTGATCTAAGTAAAAAAGAAAAATGGATTCTTCTCAATTTGCCGATTGATACCACACTGTTACCGGATCGAAATATATTAGAATCCATGAATAAGTATTTCGTTTTTTCACCGCGCAAACCCAAGCTGGTCCGATACGGGGGGTTGCATGGCTGGGTATTTCTTCCTATGGAAAAAGATAGTTTGAAAAAACGAAAAAGCAGGAAAGACTTATTGTACTATCTGAACACCCCTGTTACAGGGCTTTCGTATGAGCAAGCTATGAGATTCTGCAAATGGAGAACTGAAGTTGATAGCTTCACGGTCAGGAAATATTATTTGAACCATTATAGTTGCAGTTATTTGGACGATCAAATATTTGAAGAATGTTTTATGCCTTGTTATCGTTATACCCTGCCATCGCCTGAACAGTTTGACAGTATTAATTTAAATCTGGACAGTATTTCAATAAACAAAAAATATGCATCTGCATTCAACTACAAAAACAGTTCATATTCGAAGAAAAAACGATTTTCATACACAAATAGAAGATGTGGCAGGACAACGATTCAGGTTTTTACCTACAATGTATTAAAGACAAAATTCTATAAGGTCAAATCAACCCAAGGGAATGTTGCAGAAATGACTTCTGTGGAAGGTGTAGCGCGTGGCGGTAGTTATTATCATTATGCAAAAGAAAGTTCCAAAGGGATAAGCAATTATTATTCAAAGCCGGAACCATGGCTTGGATTCAGGTGTGTTGGAATTAAGAGACCCGTTTATGATTATAAGACAGGTGCCGTAATCTTCAAATAAATTTATTTTATCTTCTGCTCTTCGCCATATTCGTCATTCAATATCAGCCATACGGCAATAAAAAAACCGCCCGCGTTTCCACGGGCAGTTCACCACTTCAAAATATATTTGCGGGGCGTCATTCGCCGCTAATTCATCTTCTTTCGCGATCGATGGTTACACGACTAAGATCGATGGTGACAACATCGCGGACGATCATTACACAACTGCGATCGATGTGGACATGACTAGGATCGATCGTTACACGACCGAGATCGTTGCTTACACGACCAAGATCGATGGTTACACGGCTAAGATCGTTGGTTACACGACTAAGATCGTTGGTTACACGATCAAGATCGTTGCTTACACGGCTAAGATCGTTGGTTACACGACTAAGATCGATGGTTACACGACTAAGATCGTTGGTTACACGATCAAGATCGATGCTTACACGACGTTGGACATTGCTGACAAGCCGTTGGGTGATGCTTACACGGCGTTGGACGTTGGTGACAGTCCGTTGGATGATGCTTACACGGCGTTGGACATTGCTGACAAGCCGTTGGGTGATGCTTACTGCCGCTGGAGCGGCGGTTACTGGAAATTAGTTATTAGTTAATTTGGGGAAATCATTGCTGACTAGACCGCGGACGATGGTTACACGACGATGGACGATGAGGTAAATGCGTTGGGACAGCGATATAGACTTTCCAAGACGAAGAGACTTGGAAAGTCAGGCAAGACAGGCTCTGTTCAGGAAAGCCCGCGGAGCGGGAAATTGACATTGTTCCCGTAAATTAAGTATCTGCGGCTTAGTTTGGAAACTAAGCCGATCTGATTCGAGAGGAGGGTGTAAATATTTTTTATAAATAAGTTTGTTTTAGAACCGCTAAATGGATATTTTTGAGGGAGTTCTTTGGGAGAAAAGGCCCGAAGTCGGAAGTCCGAAGACAGAAATGGAAAGCTGACGCGCATTTCATCCCCTTCTGGAAGTTGGATGTCTGATGACCGTTGCCGGATATGGGATAGGGTTAGAAGACGGAAATGCCTGCTTGCTGTCCCAGTCGGGCAAAGAAAGCTTTCGCACGGTGCCAGAGCTTTTGAGAAGAGATCGACCGTAACCTGTCAATTCTGAAACTAACCACTTCTTATGCCTTATGCCTTATGCCTTTTAAAATGTAACCCGTAGCTTTTCAAAAAAAACGGAACCTTTTAAACTCTCGGGGCATTAATCTTTAAATGAGGAATATTAAGAGATGGGGGAAATGAGAAAAGGGGAAGTGAGAAAATGAGTTATATGGAATTTTTAGGATGAAACAGTTTTCAATCATATTTCTTCTTCTGACAAGTAATTTATTATTTGGACAGGTTTGTGACACTATCGAAGGACAAATACTTAATTGTACTGATTCAAAGGGGTTCAAACAGGGTACTTGGAGAGAAAGAAAAAAAACATTGTTATTTTCTACTGACTCGGATTTTGGCCCTGGTACGGGGCATCAAGATTATTATAGATATAATATTTTATCAGAAGGACAGTATTTAAATTCTAAAAAAATTGGTACTTGGAAATATTACAACGATTTCTATAATGAATCGAGTGAAATCGAAAAACTAATCACATATCTTGAAAATGGGAATTGCGTGGAAAAAAAATTTATATTACAAATACGATATTGAATATAATTCTGATACATCGGTTGTAACTGGACACGCATATCTTGACTGCGACACTGTACAAATTAAATCCATAGAAAAAAATATTGTTTTTATGACAAGTAGTGGACAAGAATTTCTTTCCTTCGC
The DNA here is from genome assembly GCA_043800975.1 of Bacteroidota bacterium. Classification (GTDB taxonomy): domain Bacteria; phylum Bacteroidota; class Bacteroidia; order Bacteroidales; family JAHJDW01; genus JAZDMK01. The sequence goes on from JAZDMK010000285.1 coordinate 33,190, forward strand.
AAGAGACAAATTTGAATATGAATTATTCAGACTCGCCATGGGAATATACAATAGAGAAATAATATTAATAATGAAAAAGGCACGCTAATACTAGGCTTGCTTTCATCAAGGCTGAACTGAAACTTGAGCAAGACTGAGAACGATATGCGTATTTTAAAATTGTATAAAACTAATGTTTCAAGTGGTTAAATATGGAAATGAATGTTGGTGGTGTCAATTAGATATTGCATCAACTTCTGAACATAAATACAAAAAGAGCGATTTCCTAAAGCTCTTTGGAAGTGAAAGGGGTGATCAAATAATTTTTAATGACATTTTAACAAAAGATGTTCAGGGACCTAACTCCGATTTACTAAAATTTCATAAGAACTTATGCCCAGATTGTAATAATAGTAGGAGTAGTAAAATGGACAAAGCTTACAGCAATTTTTTTGAATTCATGATTGATAATTATGAATCGATTATTACTTCAGGAGTTGTAGATTTTAAAAATATTTTTGGAACAAAATGGATTACACAGAAAAAAAATGTAATGAGATACTTTTTGAAGCATATTTGTTGTAGACTTCACAAAAATTGTATCTCTATTCCTTCTAACTATCTGAAATTTCTTAACGGTTATGATATAATGAATGAAGTGTCTCTAAGATTCTGCTTCAATAAAGATCAACTTATAGCATTCAAAGAAGGTCATCCTTATTTAGGAGTAGACCCTCTTCTTACAAATGTAAATGAAGATATTACGATTAATTATATTGGAAGCTCCTACAATTTTGGACCGTTTAAAGTTCATTATTTGTGTTCTCAAGGATTTCATAAAGGCCAACATTATGCTTATGAAGAGTACCAAAACCAGTCATCTATATGTATATATGAAAGTGATAATGATAAAAACTTGTTCAAGCATATGACAAAACAGGAGTACTTTCAAAATGAATTAGAAAGAATAAAATCTAATACCCAAGAATAATACGTATTTAAAACAAACCATTAAACGACATAACAAGTGAAAAATAAAAAACACATAGGACAACTAATCTCTGTAAAGTTTACTGACAGAGAAGAACCCATTTATGGTTTTGTTATTGACTACAATGACGACTGGACTTTAATGAAAAACAATCCCGTTGATTACGTTATTGACGGCTACATAATTTTCCGGCACAAAAATATTGAAAGCTTCCGTAGAAGTGCAGAAGAAAAATTTAGAGAGCGGGTAATTAAACTTAAAGGGCTTGAACCAACCGACAAGGAGGCGATTCCCCTTACTGATCTTGAAACCATTTTACAACATTTGACCAAACATTTTGGTGTTTTTCAGGTAAGCACAAAATCGGAAACCGCTTGCTATTTGGGGCGACTAAAATCAATCGACAATAAAAAACTTATTATGGACGACTTAAATCCAAAAGGAAAATGGGACGGACAAATGGAATTTAGAACGGGTGACATTAGAATGATAGAGTTTGATTCGGACTATATCAATTCACTTAAACTGGTTGCGACAACAAAATGAAAGATTGCAAAAACAAAAAGAAATTGTACGATTGGGCAGGTTCTGTAAACCCGCAGCCATTAGCATCAATTTTACAAAATATGAGACAATACATAATATTTTTAGCCATTTTCATTACTTTTCTCGGTCATGCACAAAGTAATTTGAATAAATCTTCTTTGGAGCTATTTTTATCCAACTCATTAGACACTTCCAAAAAGGTAAAATTGCAAAAAGACAAGTTGATGACGATACATATAAAGGAATTCCAAGATGTTTCCATGACAAAAATTATTAGATACAATTGTTCCATTGACAGTTTTAAAGATTCAATATTAACTTGTAATATCAAAGGGGAGTTTGTTAATATTGACTATGAAAATGGATGTTATTCAAGGACTGAAAGTAATTATTTCAACAATGATGATTCTTTAAAAAACCAAATCATGACAATCAATATTAACAAGATATGGCAAATAGAAAACTCCTCAGTATGCAGAGACAATATTCATATCACAGGAAATACGATCATTGGAGTTTCGGTTCTTACAACATTAATTTTAGCTCCCTTGATAAGTATTAACTACAAAAATGGCACATTTAATTCTGACAAATATTTTACATTAGCTGGCGCAGGTTTAGTTGGTATAGCTATTGGAATTCCAATTTCTGCATTAACTGTTAACAAAAAGTATTACCTGACTGAAAAAAATAAAATTAAAAAGAGAAATTATTGGTATTTTAACCAATGAAAAAAAACTGCTGCAAACATCGGTCTTGCATAACCAGCGGCAAACAAGCGTTTAGCCAACATGGTTTTATGCATACACTTTTGAGAAAAATTAATACAAAAAAATGAACGCATTATTAATCGGAGCAACCGGAGCAACAGGCAGGGATTTACTGGAATTGCTGCTGAAGGAGGAAGAAATTCAGCAGGTGGATATTTTTGTGCGGCGGGCGGTAGATATAAAACACAATAAATTAAAAATACATGTCATTGACTTTAATAAACCGGAAGAATGGAGAACACAGGTAAAAGGCGATCTGTTGTTTTCCTGTCTGGGAACCACGCTGAAAGCAGCGGGCAGCAAAGAAGCACAATGGAAAATTGATCATGAATACCAATATCAGTTTGCGAAAATTGCGAAAGAAAATAATGTGAATAATTATGTTTTGATATCAGCAGCCAATGCTTCAACCAAATCAATGTTTTTTTATTCCAGAATGAAGGGGCAGTTGGAAGAAGATGTGAAAGCACTGCAGTTTTCAAAAACAATTATTTTCAATCCTCCTTTATTAATTCGAGAAAACACCGACCGGAAAATGGAAGTGCGGGGCGCGAAGGTGATTCGTTTCTTCAATAAACTGGGGCTTTTCCGCTCACAAAAACCCTTACCTACAAAGCGGTTGGCGGAGGCGATGATAAAATCGGTGAAGGTTTTGGGAGATGGAGAATATTCTGTGAAGGGGCAGGAGATTTTGGGCTACGTTTAAAAGGACTGTTTATCCCCTATCCCAAAGGGATTCCTATGGGACGGGGAAAGTTTTTTAATCTGTCATCTTAATTTTCTTCTGTCAAAAATTCCGGCATCAAACATACGTTCCATTGAAGACATCATTGGATTCTCAGTCATTTCTTCTGTCTTCCAACCCTATTGTGCAACCTTTCATTTCCAAAATGTTGTCTTCTCGATAGGATTTTATATATTTGTAAAATAACACCACGTATATGAAAAACAAAATTTTCGTTTTTGCAATATTGTTCTTTACGGTTTTTAGTATTAATGCTAAAGCTCAGTCCGGAGCGATCGACTCCACTTTTAACCCGGGTACGGGAGCTAACAATGGTATTAAGACATCAGCCCTTCAAAGCGATGGTAAAATAATTATCGGTGGCTCATTCTATTCCTTTAATGAAACAAGCCGCAACAATATAGCCCGCGTGAATGCCGATGGAACGCTTGACGCTACCTTTGACCCTGGTACAGGAGCTAGTAGTTTTGTCGAAACAGTGGCTCTTCAAAGTGATGGTAAAATACTCATCGGTGGCTACTTTACTTCTTACAATGGCACAAGCCGCAACTACATAGCCCGCCTGAATGCCGATGGAACGCTTGACACCGCTTTTGACCCCGGTGCCGGAGCAAACAATTCTGTCCATACAATTGCCATACAAAGCGATGGTAAAATAATTATCGGAGGCGATTTCTTGTTGTATAATGGAACCCAAAGAAGCTGTATTGCCCGCTTGAATGCTGATGGAACGCTTGACGCTACCTTTGACCCCGGTACCGGAGCAAATAATGGTGCGCATAATTGTGTCGAAGCTACTGCCCTGCAAAGCGATGGTAAAATTATTATTGGAGGTGATTTTACTACTTACAATGGAATAAACCGCAAGCGCGTTGCCCGCCTGAATACCGATGGAGCGCTTGACGTTACTTTTAACTCTGGTACAGTTGTTAGTAATAGTTCTGTCTTTGCAATCGCCTTGCAAAACGATGGTAAAATAATTATCGGAGGCGATTTTACTTCTGGGACAAGCAATAGTTTCATAGCCCGCCTGAATACCGATGGAGCGCTTGACACTACTTTTAACTATGGTGGTGGTTGTATCATGACAATCACTTTGCAAAGCGATGGCAAAGTTTTTATCGGTGGCGCATTTCCATCCTATAATGGAATTCCAATCAACCACTTTGCCCGCCTGAATACCGATGGAACGCTTGACGTTACTTTTAACACTGGTATAGGACCTAATAGTGCTGTCCTTACAGCCGCCCTGCAAAGCGATGGTAAAATAATTATCTGTGGCGGATTTACTGATTATAATGGGAATGCCAGAAAAAGAATTGCCAGAATATTAAATCCCGATGTTGGGATAAGTCATGCACAGGCAAATGCGGCAATATCCATCTATCCCAACCCTGTTTCCAATGAATTGAATATTGAAATAGAAGGAAATAAAGAACCAGTGAATTTTGAGATTTTAAATTCAACAGGTCAGGTGGTCTTCAAAGGAAACTTAGTTGAAAAAACTACTGTGCAAACCAATCATTGGGCAGCGGGAGTTTATCTGATTAAACTTGGAAATGAAAAAGTGTTTGAGTTTAAAAAGGTAATAAAAGAATAGCTGACATACACATTTAACCCTTCCGTCAAACCTGCGGTTTGCCACCTTCCCTTAAAAAGGGAAGGAACTATAAAATACAGGTACGAAGGACAAAAAAATCAAAATATACGCATACTGTCGGAGTGACTGCGCGCAGTCTCACGCATTGGACAGTTACCCCGACAGTGGTACTCTAAGTCAGAAGTAAAATTCGACTACCCCGTCCGCATTATTCGCGCACAATTATTATCTATTTTAATGTGCGCTCATGAATTCTAAGACATAACCAAACTATTTTACAAAATTTTCTTTATAAAGGCATACATATGGAGTTTGCCGTTTAATGACTGCAAAAACCCTGTATATGATTTTACAACAAATGGCATTTATGATCAACTGATGATC
>JAZDMK010000287.1:0-27173 GCA_043800975.1 Bacteroidota bacterium
TTTGCAGGCTTTACACTCAGTTTTGCACAAACGGAAGACAAAAAAGTTTCTGTAGATAATATTGATATTGCCAGCCACAATGCGGCTGCACTTAAATATACGGATCCTTCCTTTCCTGTTTATACAGGAACCGAAAATCCATATGAGGATATTTCCTTTAATAATAAACTGGAGGAATTTGCCAAACTTCACCCTCCCTGCCCAATGAGGCGGCGTACCGGGGATTATGACTATGATAAATCACAGTTTGAAACAGCTACCAACAACTGGTTTGCGTACCAACCTTTTTTCCCGCGCTTTATTGAATACCACCGTTTCAATTTTTTACTAAACCCAAACGACGACATTGAAATTTACAACAATGCTGTTGAAGTCTGGAAAGCTAAAAACCCGGATAAAGTTGCTGAGGTTTTTCCTTCCGAAAATTCAAATAATAGTCAAAACCATTAATACCAACAGCCATGAAAAAACAATTCTTAATTAAAATCAGTTTGTTAATAGCATTCTGCCTGACTGTCGGAATTAACAAAAGCAATGCACAGGTTAGCGGTTATACATTCACTTCTTCTTCTGGGACTTTTGCATACATAGCAGGTGGAACAGTGTTGATTGATGGTACAAGCTCAATGGATAGTTGGGTTTCGTCTGCTATTACAATCCCCGCTTTTACCTTCAATTGTGTTTCATACACAACTGCCTATGTAACCTCAAACGGTCAATTAACCCTTGGAGGATCTGCCCCAAGTTCATCAACATATACTGGCATTAGTTCTACCATTGGCTCGGGAATAGCTATATGCCCTTTTAGTGCCGATCTTGATCGAAGACGAACAAATGCCAATTCTGAAATTCGCTGGCAAACTGTGGGAAATGAAGTAATATTCCAATGGAAACAAGTTTGTAGATATTTACAAACCGAAGAATTCAGTTTTCAGATTAGATTAAATACAGTCACCGGAGCAGTGGTTTTTATTTATGGAAATGTTAGTGGGACTCCTTCTACCAGCACTTCATATCAGCCCCAAGTAGGAATCAGAACTTCTGCAACAGATTATAATAACAGAATGGTTGGTACTGGTGCTGAAACTTGGGCTGCCTCTTTAGCCGGAACATCAAATTCTGATGTTTGCAGGTATACAAATACAGCACCTGCCAAATTTTTCTCAACAAATCAGCAATACACGTGGACTCCTTCTCCAGCTTGCTCGGGTATACCTTTGGCAGGAACGGCCAGCGGTCCTGGTTCCATTTGTAGTGGCGAAAGTATGACAATTAATTTATCCGGCTATACTTCAGGTTGTGGCATATCTTACCAATGGCAGACATCACCAACAGGTGGTGCACCCTGGACAAATGTCGGTACAAGTACCACTACTTATGTTACCACACAGACTGCAACCACATATTATCGCTGTATTACGACCTGTGCCAATGGTGGTGGGACAAATACATCAAATGTCGCAACAGTAACTATGAATCCACCTTTATCATGTTATTGTGTGAATACCAATACGGTTAATACTACTTACTTCATTAACAATTTTTCTACTACTGCCGGAACAACGAATATTACAAATAATGGTTCCGGTTTTTCAGCAAATGGATATGGAAATTTTACCGCCATGTCTGCTAGTGCAATGCAGGGAAATAGCATTAACTTCTCAATTACCGAATCAGGTGGCACAATGGGCTTTGGAATTTGGGTAGACTGGAATCAGGATGGTGATTTTGCAGATGGAGGAGAAGAGATGTATATGCCTGGAGTCTATCAGGTTACAGGAACAGGCAGTTTTACAGTACCCTTAACTGCAACACCAGGCAACACCAGAATGAGAGTGGTTGGAAATGAACTTTCAACTACACCTACTGCCTGCACTGGAACTTCATATACAGAATGTGAAGATTATACTTTTAATGTTATCGCATTACCGGCATGTGCGGCTGCTCCAACTCCGGGAACAGCAACAAGCTCAATTGCTAACTTTTGCAATGATGGAACACCTACATTATCCCTTTCCGGGTGGAGTTCCGTTTCTGGTTTAAGTTTTCAATGGCAGGCCTCACCAACAATTGGACCCTATACCTGGAGTGATATTGCGGGAGGAACCACAACCACCTTTACTGCTCCTCAGATTTCATCAACTACTTATTACAGATGTGTTGTAAGGTGTATCGCCACTGGAAACACTTCATATTCTAATATTCTTACTGTATCAAACCTTGCACAATCAATTACTGGTACGAATTCTCCTGTGAACGTTGCCTGCAACACAGCTGCTGTTCTCACTGCTACTGCAACTGGTGGCACAATTAGCTGGTATGCTGCAGCAACAGGAGGGACAGCCCTGGCTACAGGATCTCCATACAGTCCGGTTGTAACTGCAAATACTACATTCTATGTAACTGCAGGCACTGGTGGATCAACTACTAATGTAGGGCAGGTTGCCTGGACTCCGGCTGATGGTTATTTTGGCACTTCAAACTGGGGTATTCGTTTTAATGCGATTTCTGCATTCACGCTGGTTTCAGTAAAAGTATATCCACAAACTCCTGGAAGCACACTTTCTGTCAGTTTGCAGGATAACACAGGAACAACTATTTCAGGGCCTTATACATTTACAGCGGGTCCGGCCGGTGTTGCTCAGACGCTGACAATGAATATCAGTGTTCCAATTGGCAATGATTACAGGCTTGTGTCCAACAACTCTTCCGGTCTTGGCCGTGGAAGCACAGGTGTTGCATTCCCTTACACTGCAGCAGGAATTTGTTCTCTGACTGCTTCAGAATGGGGGGGTACAACTACAGGAACTTATTATTTCTTTTATGACTGGGTTGTAAGCACAGGGTGTGAATCGTCGCCCAGGGTTCCGGTTAACGTATTTGTAACAAGTGGAGTTACGCCTCCGGTGTGCTCTGCCTATACATCGCCGGCAAATGGTTTGGGTACTGTATGCCCGGTAGCAACAATGATTAATTGGGCTGCTTCAACTACTGCCTGCCGTGCTGCAACGGGATATAAGCTTTATTTTGGTACGGATGCTGCTGCAACAAATATCATTAATGGAGTGAATATAGGTAATGTATTATCCTATAATCTGGGAACTTTAACAGGAGCAACTACATACTACTGGAAAATTGTTCCCACTAACTCAGCAGGAGATGCTACCGGTTGCCCGATCTGGTCGTTTACCACAGTTGCCAATCCGGGTCTTGTTTGTCCCGGATTATTGGGAACAGGCGTTACCATGGTTGGTGCTCTGCCCTATGCTTCCGGAGCCGGAACAACTGCAGGTGCAGTTGACGATTTGACTTCTGCTAATATTTCTACATGCGGAAGTACATCATATACAACCGGAGAAGACAAAGTATGGGTATTTACTCCTACGTTGTCGGGTAATATTACAATTACACTTACATCTACCGGGACTTATACAGGTCTTTCTTTATTTGATGGTTGCCCTCTTTCTGCAGCAACTTGCGGTGCGGCACCCGGATCATGCATTGCATATGCACAAAGTTCAACGGGAGACAAAACATTAACTGCATGTGTTATAGCCGGAATAACTTACTATTTAATTCTGGATAGTTATTCTGCACCTTTAAATAATCCTTATTCAAATCTTACTATATCTGTACCTAGTGGTGTTCTGGCTCCTGTAAATGACCTTCCGTGCGATGCACAGGTGGTGTTGGTTGGTGACTTAACAGCCGGAGATAACAGTTGTTCATCGGGAACCGGAGACCCAACTGTCCCTGGTTGCTGGACTACTGGTTTAGCAAATACGGTATGGTTTTCATTTCAGGCACCCGCATCTGGGCAAGTTCGTATAAAAACAATTGCCGGAACATTAAACAGGACTCAAATGGCTCTATATCAGGCGCCTTCAGGATGCCCTACCACAAATCCTATCTGGGGTGCGGTAGTTTCCTGCAACAACGACGCGCCTGCCTGCGGTTCCAGCTCGTATTACAATTCAGAGATAACAGCTACAGGACTTACTCCGGGTGCATGGTATTACGTAGTTGTAGATGGTGAAAATGAATATATCGGTACTTTCCAAATTCTGGTAATGGATAATACGGTTGCCATGCCAGTGGCCCCCGGACAGGATTGCTCCTCACCGGTACCGGTTTGTGCGACACAGTTTGCTGTTGGGAACCCGGGTTATCAGGCGTATGGAAATTATTGTGATTTTGGAACAGGATATTGCCTTGCATCGGGTGAAAGATCAACGGTATGGTATACAATTAATATTAATGCCAACGGGAATCTGATGTTTACCATTGAACCCAATGACGTGGTTCCTGCTATAGGAACTGCAGGATTGGTAACTAATGACGGAACCGATTATGACTGGGCAATCTGGAAAATTACAGGAGCCGGCGCGGTTACCTGTGCTCAGATAGCTGCGGGCTCTGCTACGCCGCTGGCATGTAACTACAGTTCTATTGGTATCACAGGGCTTTATACCGGAGGTAACACACCAGCCAGCAACCCATATACGGGACCTCACACATTTTCTGCAGGGGCATATGATGGTGCATATGAACCTCCTTTGGCTGTATTAAACACAGAAGTATATGTTCTTGTTGTCAGTAATTTTTCAAACAGTTCATCCGGGTTTACAATAAATTTTGCTAATGGGTCTACTGCTGGTATAAACACTGGTATTAATGATCCTTTGGTCTGGACGGGTGGTGCCAATACGACGAACTGGTTTGATCCATTAAACTGGGGGAACTGTGCAGTTATACCAAATAAAACAAGAAGTGCAATCATTCCTCCGGCTTCCATGTGGCAACCTGTTATCAATGCTGTAGGTGCTGAAGTTGAAAACCTAACTATAAACTCAGGCGCAAGTTTGGGAATCAATGCAGGCTTTGGGTTATATGTTTATGGTAATATTACTCAAAACGGTTCATTTAATGCTGCAGCAACCTCAACAGTTACTTTCAAGGCTGATGCTGTTTCAAGCAATACGCCTCAGATTTTGGATGGTTCATTCTTAACTCCTAATGATTTCGGAAATTTTGTAGTTGATCGTACTGCTCCTTTTACTGGATCTGTCCAGATCAATTCTCCTATTGATGTCGCAGGAAATTTCACGACATCCAATGCCAGCAGTTTGTTTAATCAGAGTGGAAATATTGTTAATGTTGCAGGGAATTTGACTCTCTTTAACACAACACTAACGACGGGTACTGGTGTCAATGCAAGGTTCCGAATGTATGGCGGAAATGCTCAAAACATAAACACGGGAATGAGTAATCCTTTTGTACATTTCGAGATGGATAAAACGGCGAATTCTGCAACTCTTACCAACCACTTGCAAATTAAAAATGAACTCAATCTGACATGGGGGATAATAAATACGGCCGCTTTCTATGTTATTGTTGAAGCAACAGATGTAAATTATAATATTATTAATAGCAACCGTTATAGCTACATTAATGGAAATTTGAGAAGAAACTACAACAGTGCTTATGGTGCGACATACAACTGGAATTTCCCATTAGGTACTGCTACAGATTTCAGATTGGCTGAGATACGAACAGCGTTAACAGGCCCTGCATACTTTGATTCATATTATACTACTGCTTATACAAATACAGGCGCTATGGATCCTGCAAAAGCTTTTGATGCTGGAGTTGGACCCTACAATGCAGTTTCAGGCATTTGGTATATTCAACCCAATTTAGCAGCGGCAGGTAATTATTCCATAAGGCTTTATATTAATGGTGGTATTGCAGCTGCCAATCCTTTTGGTTTGATTGATAACCTTTTTGGACCTTTGAAAAGACCTATTGCTTCAACGCTTGCATTTGACTGGACTGCCTTGTCAGGTGCTATACCGGCATCAGGAACAGTAGGAAGAACACTTGCAGGTGGCTATGCAGAAAGAACCGGTTGGGCTGGATTCTCGCATTTTGCAATTGGCTCCACAAACGTGCCTCTCTCAGTTGAGCTCATTTCATTCAATGCTAATTGCAACGGCACTAAGAACAAAGTGAGTTGGGCTACCGCAACGGAAACCAACTGTGATTACTTCCTGGTGGAACGCTCAAAAGATGGAGTGACATTTGAAACGGTTACCAAAGTAAATGGTAACGGAAATAGTAATAATTACAACTATTATGAAGTTTCAGATGATAGTCCATTTGCGGGAATTTCTTATTACCGCTTGAAACAGTTTGACTTTAACGGAACATTTGAAAATTCATCTGTCGTTAGTGTGAAATGCGGTGAAAGAAATCCGTTTGAGATTATTACGGTACAAACCTCTACTGAAAACAACAATGTAAATATTGTGTTCAACGGAAATGAAGGTGAAACATATAGTGCAACCTTGTTTGATGTAGTTGGAAAAGCATTGGGAACCGGAAAGAAGAATGCGGAAATTTCAGGTGCGAATCTGATTACTATTAATGCAGAAAGCATTGTCCCTGGCGTTTATATGCTGATTCTTGAAGGTGAAAATGAAATCCTCACCCGCAAAATCCACATTGAATAAACTTTTCGGTTGAAAAATACTAACAACTGTTAATTAAAAAGCCCGCTCACAGCGGGCTTTTTACATGTAAGCCATAGATCATTTTGTATCTTTGCCCATGCTCAATTCTGTTTATCTGCTTCTGGGATCAAACGAAGGTGACCGTATGGAAAACCTGAATCAGGCTACCCGTGAGATTTCTGCGAAGGCAGGTTTTGTTCTGTACAGATCACCTGTATATGAAACGCAGTCGTGGGGAGATATCCCAATGGATTCTTTTTACAATTGTGCGGTAGAAATGGTTTGCAATCACGATGAATTAGAATTGCTTTCCATTCTTCATGAAATTGAAAATTCTTTCGGGCGTTCTCAGAAAGAAAGAAGCGGCCCTCGCAAACTCGACATTGATATTCTTTTTTACAGCGATAAAATTGTGGAAACAGAAAACCTGATTCTTCCACATCCCCGAATGCATTTGAGAAAATTTGCGCTGGCTCCGCTTGCTGATATTGCTCCCGGATTCATGCACCCCGTTTTTGAAAAACCAGTTTCCGCTCTTCTGGATGAATGCAAAGATGATTGTTGGATTAAAAAAATTGTGTTATGAATTTTCCGGCACATTATAAATACATCGTCATCGAAGGAAATATTGGTGCAGGAAAAACTTCACTTACTTCACGCATTTCAAAAGAATTTAATGGGAAACTAATACTAGAGCAATTCGCCGATAATCCTTTTCTTCCTAAGTTCTATGAGAATCCATCCAAGTATGCTTTTCCGCTGGAACTTTCTTTTCTGGCAGAGCGATATCAGCAATTGACGGACGAATTAGGCAATCATGATTTGTTTTCTAATTTCATGATTGCTGATTATTACTTTTCAAAATCTTTAATTTTTGCACAGAACACATTGCCGGAAGATGAGTTTCTTCTGTATAAAAAACTATTCAGTATCATTTACAGAACTCTTCCGAAGCCGGATCTGATGGTTTATCTGTATCTCGATACCGAAAGCTTATTGCGCAATATCAGAAGCAGGGGAAGAGAGTATGAAAAAAATATTCAGGCCGATTATCTTGAAAAAATTCAATCAAGCTATATAGAATTTCTTCGTCAGCAACCCGAGCAACGAACTGTCATTGTTGATACAGGGAAGGTTGATTTTGTCAACAATAAAGAACATTATCAGCAGATGCTGGAAATTATCAATGCTGAATATCCGGTTGGAATCACGCGCATCGTAGCAGAATAAAAATTTTTGACAAAAAAAAAGCCCACTAATCAGCGGGCTTTTTTTTATTGTGGTTACAGACTATTTAATAGCATCTGTAAACTGTGCGTTTGTGAAATATTTCAGGAATTCTCTGTCGTCTTTCGCCTGAGCTCTGTAGTTTGCATCCAGTGCAATCGCTTTCTTCAGGTTGTCATTCATCATACCTGTGTTGCCAGTGCGTGCACCAACGATTGCCATCAGATAATGAGTTTCAGCAGTTTTGTTAGGAACACATTCCAGTGTACCAGCAGCGCTGTTGTTGTCTTTCGAAAGAAGCTGAACCAATGCTACATTGTAACGGCAGGTCTTGCCAGCGAAAAGCTGAATTGCTGTAGGATAGTCACCTTTGCGGATTGCAATGATACCAAGGTTGTAATTTACATCCTGACCTTTAGCCTGAGCTTGTTCGTAGAAACCTTTTGCACCATCATAATCTTTCTTCCAGCTTGCGCATACTCCGAGATTGTTTAAAACAACACCGTTGTTGGGAGAAATTGAATTTGCTTTTTCGAGTAACTGTGATGCTTCATCAACATTACCTAATTTCAGATCAATATAACCAGCATTGTTGTAGCCTCTCCAGTCCTGAGCATAAATCGTGGAATGTGATTTATAAATTTTCAGTTTGGTGTTGAGGTCATTGGTTAATGTAGCTGCATAGAGAAGCTCATCATTTTCTAACGTTTCAGGGCTGGTAGTTGAAAGCATAGCAATCTTTTCATCGGTACGGATGTCCTTGTATGAATTGATTGTGATTTCAGCACGACGCAGGCCGGGGAGAATTACATCTTCAATTTCTTTATAAATTAAAGCCATGTTTTTAATTTCCTGTTCGCGTTTGTCAACATCTGTCTGTGATTTTACAACATTCAGGATGGTGTTTTTATCTTTGATGTTTGAAGCTTCCACTTCTCTTAAGAAACCTTCCCAGTCTTCACCATTACCATTCATTGCATAAACGAATTCTTCTTTGACAGGCTTAGCATTTTTATCAATAGCCTTAGCATTTTTGGTTAAAGTTTCTTCATAGTATTTCTTCAGATAATCAGCAGCTGTTTTAGCGCGATCAGCAGAAAGAGTCTGGTTGAATTTAATTTCACCTTCAGGAGATGCCCATGCATTGATGGTAACATCTTTTTTCTTTAATCCGCTGGTGTGGAAATCTTTTAATTTCTTCAGCGCATCCATTACTTCCTGTTTCTTGTTGTAAGGCTGATTCATGTCAAGGTTGAATTTGGCAACCATGAAATAAATACTGGCTTTCTCGGTCAGGATTACTTCTTTCTGGAAAGCATCATTTACAAAAGTGAGCTCTTCATCTTTGCCAACTCTTTCAGAAGTGTAAATCACTCCTTCAGCAAGCTTGCGATCACCCAAATCTTTGCATTTGGTTTCCTTCAGACATGCTTTAGGATTAACAAACAATTCAGAAACATTCATTTCAGGCTTATAAGGAATCACATCTTCATACGAAAATGAACCGCCTGATTTTTTCTTAATAACTGTTCCGTTTCCTTTTGCTTTTTCTCCCTGAAGCGTAATGGTTTTCAGTTTGTATTCACCACCGTTAAATTTCAATACCGGTGTGAAGTTAACCACTGCTTTTTTATGGAAATATTTGGCTGGGAAAGATCCTTCAACTTTAACTGCAATCTTACCACCGTTTGTTTCTAACACTTCAGGGGTAGTTTTGTAATTAACCGTAGGATACTTCTTAACCATTTTCTTCAGGCCACAGCCGGTCAGGAGGACGGTACCGGCCAGCAGAGCAGCCACAAGTGTAAATGTCACTTTTTTCATGATATTCTGATAAATTGATTAATAGTTTCTAAAAAACAATGCGCAAATTTAAAATCTTTATTCTATTATTAAAAAAAAATGATAAAAATTTATCAAACAGCCTGTTGAAAAAACATGGTAAGTGCTGAATAACAGCACCTATATGTCTTAGCAAGTTTTTTTAAACCAATGACTCCCTGAATGTTTTAAAAAAGTCCCAAAAAACGATTCCCGCAGTTACTGAAATGTTGATCGAATGCTTTGTTCCCAACTGAGGAATCTCAATACAATCGTCAAGATGCGGAAGTACTTCATCTGATATTCCGTTCACCTCATTGCCAAAAACCAAAGCATACTTCACATGCAGGTCGGGTAAAAAGCTTTGCAGAGCAACGGCCTTGTCGGTTTGTTCGATTCCAACTATTCGATAACCCATTTTTTTGCATTGTTCAATGGCTTCAAGTGTTGTTGGAAAATATTTCCAATCTACGGATTCGGTTGCGCCCAGTGCTGTGCGGTGAATTTCGCGATGTGGTGGGCATGCTGTGATGCCACATAAAAAAAGCGACTCAACCATAAATGCATCGGCTGTTCGAAAAACAGATCCAGTATTTTGCTGACTGCGTACATTATCAAGTATAGCACATACAGGCATTTTTTTTGCTTCGCGGAACTGCCCGACTGTACGGCGTTCCAGTTCTTCCATGCTTAGCTTTCTCATGACCGCTAAATTAAACATAATTTTTTAAGAATCTGTTTGGATTTTGTTTTTTAGAATAATTATGATGGATAAATTGACCAGAGGAGGCAAAATTGACGCGAATAGCCGTAGCTATTTAAGGAGGTTTTAACAATGTATGGGCAATTTAGGCGCATAATTAAATAGAAGGATAAAATTCAAACAGTTTCTAAATGGTTCACAGGGAATATTAACTTTGCAGTCCGCAAAACAGAAATGGCAGCCAAAGAAAATATGATTGAAACTCCGCTGATGAAGCAGTACTTTGCAATAAAGGCAAAGTATCCGGATACACTTTTGCTTTTCCGCGTGGGTGATTTTTATGAAACATTTGGAGAGGATGCCATAAAAACCGCTTCAACGCTCGGGATTGTTTTAACACATCGCAATAACGGAAATGTGGCTGTTGAGCTTGCAGGATTTCCGCACCATGCTTTAGATACCTATCTTCCAAAGCTTGTTAAGGCGGGATTTCGTGTTGCCATTTGTGATCAGCTGGAAGATCCGAAAATGACGAAAACTATCGTCAAACGTGGTGTGACAGAAATTGTAACGCCCGGGATTTCGTTCAGTGATAAAATTCTTGATCATAAAACAAATAATTATCTGTGCGGAGTTTACTTTACAAGCCCTGCTGTTGTTGGTGTTTCGTTTCTGGATGTTTCCACAGCTGAATTTTTTGTAGCACAGGGAAACGAAGAATATGCCGATAAACTTTTACAGAGCTTGCGGCCCAGTGAGGTAATTGTTCCCAAGAACCGAAAGAATGAATTCTGCCGTTTGTTCGGCGATAAATTTTATTTGAATACACTTGAAGATTGGGTTTATTCTTCTGAATATGCAAATGATGTTTTGTTAAAACAGTTTCAGACAAAATCGCTGAAGGGTTTTGGCATCGATTTGATGGAATCTGCGATTCCGGCTGCAGCTTCGGTTATTCAATATCTTCACGACACGCAGCACAATCAGCTGGGTCACATCAGCAGCATTTCCCGGCTTGAAGAAGACCGTTACGTGTGGCTCGATCGTTTTACAATACGCAATCTGGAACTGATTTCGTCTCCCCACGAGGATGCGAAAACATTGTTGGATATCATTGATCATACAGCATCACCCATGGGCGCCCGCCTGATGAAACGTTGGCTGGTTCTGCCTTTGAAAGATGTGGCTCCGATAAAGGAGCGTCATGATGTAGTGGATTATTTTATTGGACATAGTGAGCTCGCAGAAACTCTTGAAAAGGAAGTTCACCTGATGGGAGATCTTGAACGGCTTATTTCGAAAGTAGCCGTTGCCCGAGTGAATCCGCGCGAAGTGGTCCATATTAAAAAAGCATTAACGTCCATTGCAACTGTTCGTGAAAGCCTTGCTGCGTCTGACTTCGCGCCACTGAAAAAAATATCGGACAGTCTGAATCCATGCCCTTTTATTTGTGAACGCATCGGCAAAGAACTGGTTGCTGATCCGCCGATGATGCTCAACAAAGGGGGGGTGATTGCCGATGGTGTTTCAGAAGAACTGGATGAACTGCGCAAACTTGCTTTTTCCGGTAAAGATTACCTGATGCAGATACAGCAGCGCGAAAGCGAACGCACCGGGATTTCATCGCTGAAAGTGGCTTTCAACAATGTGTTTGGATATTATATTGAAGTTAGAAACACACACAAAGATAAAGTTCCGACCGAATGGATTCGTAAGCAAACGCTTGTCAGTGCTGAGAGATATATCACCGAAGAATTAAAACATTACGAAGAAAAAATTCTGGGAGCAGAAGAAAAAATTCTTGCACTGGAAACAAAAATGTTCAACGAACTGGTTTTATCTCTCGTTGATTACATTCAGCCGGTGCAACTAAATGCGTCATTGGTTGCGAGAATAGATTGTCTTTTATCCTTTGCATCCATTGCCCGAAGATATGGGTATGTACGTCCGGAAATCAACGAAGGTTTTGAATTGGATATTAAAAAAGGTCGGCACCCTGTAATTGAGCAGCAGCTTCCTCCCGATCAGCCATACATTTCCAATGATGTATTTCTTGACAATCAAAAGCAGCAAATCATCATCATTACCGGACCCAACATGTCGGGGAAATCGGCCTTGCTCAGGCAGACTGCACTTATTGTTTTACTTGCTCAAATGGGAAGTTTTGTGCCGGCTGAATCTGCATCGATAGGAATTGTGGATAAAATTTTCACGCGAGTGGGTGCTTCTGATAATATTTCTTCCGGTGAATCAACATTTATGGTTGAAATGACCGAAACAGCCAGTATTCTTAATAATTTATCCAACCGCAGTTTAATTCTTCTGGATGAAATCGGGCGCGGAACCAGCACTTACGACGGGATTTCAATTGCATGGTCCATTGCCGAATATATACATGAGCATCCGGCCTGTCGCGCCAAGACGTTATTTGCCACTCATTATCACGAGATGAATGAAATGGCAAATACATTTAGAAGAATCAGAAACTATAATGTGTCGATCCGGGAGATTGATGATAAAATAATTTTTCTGAGAAAGCTGGTCCCCGGTGGAAGCAACCATAGTTTTGGTATCCATGTAGCAGCAATGGCGGGTATTCCCGAGAAAGTAATTCAGCGAGCGAATGAAGTGTTGAAGCAGCTTGAAAGAGATCATAGCAGCGAATTATCGACAGGAACACAGCCTGAAAAGAAAGCGGATACAGATGGTTTGCAGCTCAGTTTCATTCAGTTGAATGATCCTATTCTGGAGGAAATACGGGACGAAATCATGAAAACAGATATTAATACCCTCACTCCGGTTGAGGCGTTGCTCAAGTTGAGCGGTATTCAGAAACTCGTGAGTGGCAAGGAAAAGAAAGGAAAATGAAATTTTTTTTGAAAAATTAAAAAAAGCGTTTTATCTTTGCAATCCTTTTAGGAAAATGCGGGAGTAGCTCAGTTGGTAGAGCACGACCTTGCCAAGGTCGGGGTCGCGAGTCCGAGTCTCGTCTCCCGCTCAGGTACAACCCCTTAAACAGGGGTTTTTTTCTTGCCTTGCCCTGGTGGTGGAATGGTAGACACGCAGGACTTAAAATCCTGTGGCTGATAAGGCCGTGTGGGTTCAAGTCCCACCCGGGGTACTTTAAAGACCTCTGATGTTCTTGAATATCAGGGGTTTTCTTTTGTATCAGTTACAAATAGGTTACAAAAAGCATTAATGTTTACAAATAACTTGGGAGTGAATTATTTTTTATCTACCCCCGGGAGATCAATTTTTAATTGAGTTTTCTTTTTTGGACATACGCCCCCACTATCCACGACACTATATCCCACACACAAAAACTTTTTTTTCAGGAAGTGTGCAATTATCTGTAGAATATGATTGGTTTTGCTCTTTGCATTAATAACTAACAGAAAAAAATATGTTTTAATAAATTGGAATTATGAAATTGAAAAATGATAAATTTGATAATAATTATACATATTCACCTTTCTGCTTTTAAATTAATATAGAATATCGGGCAAACATGGAGCAATCTTTTCTTTTTGATATTAACCATTTTCTTTCTCAACGCTCTGCATACATGAGAATAAATTATATTAATCATGTGGCTGAAGAAGCTAGAAGAAATTCAAAAGAGAATGAACTTAGAGAATTAGAATTTATTTTATGCAAAATAGAGGAGGTAGAAGCGGATTCAATTTATGTTGCTAGAGAAAATAGTATACGCTTACCATTTGGTGAGGAGGCTCAAGTTAAAAATCTTATCAAGGATAGGATTATTAGCACTAGAAAACTTTTAGAATTAACTAAAGGTCTCAAAAAAACGATTGCCGTAACAAGTTTTGATAGTACTTTAAAAGAAGACCAATTAATACTTCTTCACTCCAAATTAATTGATAAAGAATTTATTGATAGTGCTAC
Organism: Bacteroidota bacterium; assembly: GCA_043800975.1. Lineage (GTDB taxonomy): Bacteria > Bacteroidota > Bacteroidia > Bacteroidales > JAHJDW01 > JAZDMK01. Next base: position 14,170 of record JAZDMK010000287.1, read on the forward strand.
CCATATAGAGCCATTTAAGGCGGTATTTTTAAAGAAGACTGAAGACGAGATTAACACACCAATCAGATGGATTGATTTAAGCATTAGGAATAAAAATGCTAGTATAAATGCAGCTACTTTATTTGAATTACTTTATCTTTTAAGGGATGCTGGATTTATTGAAAAGTCTGACTTTGATACTGGTGGAAAAAAAATAAATCTATACAAAAAAATGTTAATTTGTTTCTCTGATAAAGATGGAAAAGAAATTAAACATTTAAAAGGAAAAACTCATCATTCACCAAAACAAAATACAGAAAGAAAAATGATTCTTTCTGAAATTGTAAATGGTTTGAATATCTAAATTCTAAAATCAATTTTAAGCTTTACCATTACTTTCCTTCTAAAGGTAAGGGTCATGTATTGATCTGATTTTCTGTTGATAGTATCTTTGTTGTCGAACGTTTAAAATTGACTAGTACTGGTCATATTTATTAATTTTTAATAGAATAAATATGCCTAATTTAAATTCAGTTGAGCTACGGCTCGACAATATTGAAAAACTGCTAACAGCACAAAAAGCAGTTCTCACATTTGATGAGTTTTGTAAGTATGCAGGAATCACAAAAAGCTACGGCTACAAGCTGACCTCAGCGGGCAAAGTGAAACATTACTGTCCAAATGGGAAAATGCTATACTTCAATAAAGACGAGGTAGACCAGTGGCTTATGCAAAACCCGATTACAACAGCGGAGCAAATTGACAAGGAGGCAAGCAGCTATGTTACTATTAACAGAGGAGGTGTGAAATGATTCTGACCGATTATTACAAGGCAGAAAAGCTGCCCTCAGTAGCAAGCAAAACCCGTTATGATGTAACATTTAGCACGGGTGGTTATGAACCCTTAGAAGTACTTAAAAACAAGAAAGGAGAATTGTTTTTTCATTATGGTGACGTGCCTCCTGCTTTCCGTGCAACAGGCAGGCGACTAGCTGAAAAATGTATAAGCAAAGGAAAAAATATCAGCTCTGTTTTTGTACCCGATGTCACTTTGCAATATGCACACGGTGATTGTAAAAACACCCTTGACGCTTTATTAATCGTTTTCAGTGATGATTACATGACAATTGAAATATTTGTTGCACGTGGTCAAAGAAACAATCAGCAGAGTCTTTATTTCATGCTATGTGATGGTGAATTAAATGATGAAGTGGAGGCTTTAAGAAAGCAGGCTGCACGGTTACTTAATCAGTAACTAAACAAACAAGGAAGGGGGCGGGGCTCATATCCTGCTCCCTTATTTATATTAAGATGTTTTTCATTCCTAAAATGGTAACCGATATGTACGATAATATAGATTTAAGATTGAGCAATGAGTCTGCAAATGCCGACTTGCTTCAGGTAGTGACTCCAATGTTAGTTAATGCAAGTGAACATGTTTTTAATGATGGTGAAAGTGTTTCTGTCTGTGGCACGATTGACGGGCTTAGGGTTTCAGTAAATAAAAATAACATGAAAATTAAAGGCAACAGCATTTGTAAATGGTATTTGGGTGACAATTTTCAAACTCTGACACGTGGCGACACACAGCGAGCTATTGAAAAAATGTCAGACCTTTTTCATTTGCCAATTGACCGGTCAGATATGACCAGAATAGACCTTGCACAAAATTTCACTGTGAAGTATGATCCCTCTGTTTATTATAGGCACTTGGGAAATCTGCAATACTTTAACCGCTTAGAACAGGGTCAGGGGTTGTATTACAATCAGAGCAAAAAGAAACAGCTTGTGTTTTATAACAAGGTTGCAGAATACAAAGCAAAGGGGCAACCCGTGCCGGAAATGTATCAATGCACAAACACATTGAGGTATGAAATGAGATACAGGGAAAGACTCAGAGAGGTTTTTAATATGCCCGCAGTAACAGCAGGCGACTTGTATTCAGAGCCTTTTTATGTGGGTATTCTTGACCGCTGGCACGATGCTTACAAGAATATCAATAAAATCAGAAACAGCATTTCTTTTGATTACACTATGGTAAAAACAGTCAGGCAATTTCAGCAACAGGCAATACTTTTTTATGTATTAAACAAAGGCGGGCAGCTTGAAGCACTCAGGGAAATTGAAGAGGCTGCAAAGCGGGGTGACATCAGCAAGAAACAAAAGTACGACCTAAAAGAGCAAATAGAAACCGTTTGTAAATCGGAGCTGTTAACCTCCACCAGTGACGTTATTGAAGAACTGAATAAAAAAGTAAAAGAGGCGGTGAAGTATTACAGATAATTATTAAATTTGGAAAAAGTGAATTATGCTAATACTTCAATACATATTCTGGGACGCATTTTTTCTATCCTTTGCTATGACAATAGCACTGTGGTCTGATGAGAAGGTCTGGTTCTTTGCCGGATGCTCTGTACTGTCACTTTCTATCCTTCTGTTTCTTATGTGGATTCACTTTCATAAAGAAAACAAACTCAAGGATGCACAGTTTGAAGAAACGATGAAGCGAATTAATAAATACTCTGAAATACAATCGAACAAACTGAAAACATTAAAAGAAAGGGGGTAATATGAAATTTGTTATATCCAACGATTCTTAAAAAATTTCTATTTCTTCGAGTTACTGTTTTTATTTACATAAACGATTTGATAAAGAGAATTTGGTTTTTTGTAGGGATAACTCCATAATGAAACCTTCTTCTTATATCCCATCGGATCACAGTATGTAGACTCAACTTTCACCCCTTTATAAGCTAAGGCTTTCATATTTGTTAGCTTTGAAGCAAAGAATTCATTTGAAACAAACTTCTCGGAAGAGTTTAGTTGATCGACACTGTATGTAATATAATTGGAGAAAATTACAGGGCTGGTAGATTTATCAAAATTTAATAATTGTGTTTTTACTCCGGTAATCCCTTTAAAATTAAAATCACAAGTACTGTAAACATCATATGCAATTTTACTAGTTGTGTATGTTGTCCTTGAATTTGGAGGTAAATGAGTAATTTTTTTTTCTCTGATAGTACTACCGGTTTTTGAGGTCACTTGATTTGCATATGTAGATATAAGGTTGTTGTCTTTAAGGGTTGATGCCCGCCCCTTTGAAATTGAAAATTCTTTTGATGTTTCTATATCATTCCAATAGTCTTTTGAGTATCCATTTAAAATAAGATGGGATTTGCTCCAATCAATGAGAATAGGGGTTTTAGCTTTGTTTTCTAAGACAAATGTCAAACTTCCATCATTATTTAAAAAGTAAGTAATTGAAATATCTGAATTCTCAAACGACCAAATACTGTTTGATTCTTTGACGTCACTTGATGAAAAGTCCCATACCTGATACATTTGGGAACATGATGATATCAGCAATATAGACAGGAGACCTAAAGTTGTTTTAAGTTTTTTCATTTTAACTGGTATTAAATTTAGTTTTTAATGTTTTCCTTTTTCTGTCTTTTCTTTGGAATGATGAACATTTCATAAATTATGTTCACTGTCATAAGTACAGTAGCATTAATGAGAGCTGCATAAAAAGCTGCTGAACGATTAAATTCTAAAAACTCATATTCAAAATTAAATGGGTAGAATATTCCACCCTGTGAAACTTTAAAACACTCACCAACGAAGAAATACAATAGAAATGTTCCTATTGTAATAAGCAATGTTACAAGTAGAAATCTTTTCATGGTTTTGGGATTAGTTTAGTGAGGTTAAAATTATACAAATTGTTTGAAATTACAAGTTTCTTTTCTTTTCATTAATACAGATTATTCAGTTTCTTCACCGCTTGCCTTTTCATTTTGTCAACAATGTGAACATACTTTTGTGTATGCTCAAGTCTTGCATGACCGAGGAGGCTGCCCGTTGTTCTGATATCAGTACCCCTTAAAATTAGCATTGTTCCAAATGTATGACGAGCAGAATGCCATGTAATATTTTTGTCAATTCCTGCCCGTTTAGCCCATGTTTTAAGCGTACTCAGGCAAGATGATATTGAAGGCAATGAAAAGACTGCTTTCTCAGATTTGCCTGCTTCACCGAGCAGTAAAACGGCATTTTCATTTAGATCAATGATAACTTCATTTCCGGTTTTCCTTTGCTGTTTTCTGATTTGATTACCTGAAATGTGTTTATACTTCAGGTCAACAATATCAACAAACCTGAGCCCGGTATTCAGACTGAAGAGAAATGCCCGTTTTACTTCAGGATTTCCACATTCAGTTTTATAGATTTTCTTTACCTCTTCAGGTGTCAGGATTTCTTTTGAAATGCCTTGAGGTATGCTTATGCTGATATCATCAGAGGGGTTGAAACTGAATAAACCGGATTTTGTGCCATGCTTTAATATCTTTTTGAAACGCTTGAAAATTGAATGTGGTGTTTCACCGTTGTACTTTTTAATCAGAAAGTTTTTAAACTCCTCCACAAGGGCAGCGTCAATTGCATTTGATTTGATGTAGTCAGTATCTATAAACTCCTTGAAATTTGAAACCGCTGCTTTAATCATTCTGACATCGCTTTTCTTATAGTTGTTGGTATAAGCAAGGCAATAATCAAAAAAGTTTGATTTCTTTTTCTCAGGTTCTACAAAACCTCCCTGTTTAAATTGTACTTCGCTTTCCCTTTTACTTCTGATATCCTGAGCAAGCCTGAGTATTTTGTTGTTTTCATCTCTCTCAATATGTGTTTGTGGTTTATCAATCAAATACAACTTGAGAAATTCAAATTTCCTGTGGATGGTTGTATGATCACCATCTTTTTTATAGCCTTGGTAGTTTTCCAAATACAGAGATATCTTACCATTGGCGGTGAATTTGCCTTTTAGTCTTACAATATTACCGCTTCCTTTGGTGTAAGTTATCGTTACTTTAGGTGATTTTTTGTACTTCATGACTTTTTGTGTTTGGCTGTAGGACAAAGATAGAAATAAAATTTAACGAGTTACAAATAGGTTACAAAAAAATGTATATCAAAGGAATTTATAGGAAAACAAAGCACCTGCAAAAATTGTAAAAGGCAGTAAAACAAGAACTAAGGTTTCCTATGCTTGCTCTTGTTCAATGGGATAGTACCCACCCGGGGTACAAAAACAGAGTGAGAGTGAGCGCGAGAGTGAGCACGATCGCTCTGTTTTCTCACTCTCACTCTCACACTTTTCTAATTCTAAAAAAACAACTCTCATGTTTGATTTTGAGAAACTGATCGTTTATCAAAAAGCGCGTGACTTTGCTACTGGTGCCACTCTTTTTCTGATGGAAAAAGATGTTGACAAGGTTGCTAGAGATCAGCTTAAAAGAGCTGCACTGAGTATAATGCTGAATACTGCTGAAAGTACATCTCGTTTCAGCAAGAAAGACAGAAGGAATTTTCTGGTCATTGCGCGAGGAAGTGCTATTGAATGTGTTGCAGCATACGATTTCTTGAAAACCATTCATCAGGTAACGGATGATTATTATTCGAAACAATATAAAACGCTCGAAGAAATTTCAAAGATGCTATTCTCGATGATTAGAAATTTAGATTGAGCTATTGTATTAATAAATTTGAGAACGAGCATTCTTACTCTGTTTTCTCACTCTCACTCTCACACTCACTTTCAATTTTTTAATAGTAGCACACAAGTTTTCAGTCGGCAGCAAAACGGCATCATTTCCATCTAATCACATTTTTTTCTGAACAGTTATTCGAGTATGATTTCTTTTTCTACATATCTATTTTTAAAGAATTCACTATATTTGATGAAGTAATTCCTTCATCATGAAAAAAACATTTATTATCCTTTTCATTTTCGTATTTCAATGGATGTCACTTTCTTCCTTTGCGCAAGATAGGGCTCATGTTTCATTGCTTTCAGTTCAACAGTTCAATTCCAACATCCTGGTGCATGGCAGCACTGCGCCTACGACTTCCTGGTTTTGTCCGGATTATTATTCACCCATTGATTATTTGAGCGGTTTTGGATGTGCAGCGCCCTCAGCGGGATACAGCGCTTCGTGGAATAATTACTGGATGAATTTTATGCGCACACCCGCCGTAAACTGCGTTGGATACGACACCGTGTATCTCGATTTCGATCTTACCAATTCATTCGACGCCACACATCCCAACGATAAGGTGAACTTTGATATCTGGGTCGATGGCGCTTATCACGACGCGGATATCAACGAAACCATACTGTTCGACACACTGCGCAACTGCCAGCGTTATTCGGTGGGCTTTATTCTCACGCCTTATTCGAACATAAGCGGCGTTTTGTTTTATCTGAATGCCAATTGTGGATACAACGATTCAAAAACATACACCGTGCGTTTTGATAATGTGGAAGTATGGGCAAATGGGAGTGGAGTAGGTATTGAAGAAAACAAAAAACCGAAAATTTCGTTGTTCCCCAATCCAAGTGATGGAAAAATATTTATAACAGGTTCCGGAGAAATGCAATTGTTCGACATAAACGGAAAGCTGCTTCATTCCTATGAATTTTTGTCAAATAATAATGAATTAAATTTACAGGATTTAGAAAATGGAGTGTATTTATATGAGGTGAAAACCACTGATCATAAAATTGAAAGAGGCCGAATTGTCATTGTAAAATAAAACGGATTTTAAATTTTAGTGTATCGAAGAATTGTAATTAAAATAAAAAAAGCCTTTGAAGTAAATCAAAGGCTTTTTCTTTGGGTGGCTGATGGGACTTGAACCCACGACTTCCAGATCCACAATCTGGTACTCTAACCAGCTGAGCTACAACCACCGTGTTAAAAGGGCTGCAAAGTTAATGAATATTTGAGATTTACAAAAAAAAATCTCCCCCGATTAAAATAATACTTCTATACCCACTCAGAATTGTTACTTTTGGCTTTTTATTTCGATTGAGAAAAATTTCAAATACTTCTGCCTTACAGTTTTTTCAGGTATTCCGTTGGGGGTCTATACTGCTGACGGGTATTCTGCTTACAAAAAGTTCGCTGGACAGTAATGGTATCGGGCTGTATGAGTCATTGGTATTTCTTGCTGGAGCAGTATCTTTTTTCTGGGTATCGGGGTTGATCCAGTCTTTACTGGCATTTCCTGATCCATTAAATGGAAAAAGAAAGCCGCTTTATTTCAATGCAGCGATCATTCTTTTTGTGATGGGTTTGCTGGCAGCAGTTTTCATACTCGTCTTTGACAGTGCTATCAGAACCCATTTTAAAGTTCCCGATACGGGTGATTTCATGCCGTTGATGGCGTTATTCATAGTTCTTAGTGCGCCGGCATTTCTTGTTGAATACATTTATCTTTTAAACAACAAGCCGAAATCAATTATTTTCTATGGCCTTACTTCCTACTCACTGCAAGTTGCATTGGTCATATTGCCTGTCTTTTCGGGCTTTCCACTCGAATGGGCCCTGGGTGGATTAGTAGTTTCTGCAGCTATCCGGTTTATTTGGTTGATTGTTCTTCTTATTAAACATGCATCCTTTCAGTTTTATTTTCCTTACATCAAAGAACACATTCGGCTGGCAATTCCGCTAGTTATTAGTACACTGCTTAGCGGTTCGGGAGAATACATTGATGGATTTATTATCACTAATTTTTTTGATTCTTCTACGTTTGCAGTGTATCGATACGGTGCCCGCGAATTCCCGCTTTTCCTTTTGTTAGCCAATGCGCTCAGTAATTCCATGATTCATGAAGTTGCATCAGAGGAATCACCCTCCGAAAGTCTTTCCAATCTTCGCGACAGGTCAGCCCGGTTAATGAATATCCTTTTTCCTATAGCAGGTATATTAATGATTTCAAGCCATTGGTTTTATCCGCGTGTCTTTAACCCGGCCTTTGCGCAAAGTGCATCTGTATTTAATATTTATCTCTTGCTTCTGATCAGCAGGCTTGTTTTTCCCCAAACCATTGTTATTGCAAAAAGAAAAACAAAAATCATTGTGTTTGCTTCGGTTGTAGAAATTATTTTGAATGTTTCGCTTAGTCTTTTTTTACTTCAATTCATGGGTATTGCGGGCGTAGCGCTGGGAACCGTGATAGCTTATCTTGCAGAAAAAACAATTTTAATGATTTATTGCAGGGTTCATCTTGATATTAAACCCTCCAAATACATACCTGTTGAAATGTGGCTCCTATACTCTACTTTTCTTTTGATTGCTTTTGCAGTTTCACTTTTTAAACTGGGTGGGTAGTATTGTGACGGGGGTGCAGTAGCAGTTGCAGTAGTAGTTTTCAGTGAAGTTTTTACTTAGCGGATTTTTCTTTTGCCACTAAGTCACGAAGACACCAACCGAACACCAAAGGTGTGAGCTCATAAGCACATTGAAATCAATAATGATGCGAACAAAAGGGCACAGAAAAAGTTGCAGTAGCAGGCTCAGCGAAGTACGATAAGCTGAGTGCCAGAGGGACGCTGTCCAGTTTCTGAAAAGACCTATTTGCAGAGGTTAGCTTAAAAGTATAAATTTAGTCCAGTGTTTATGCCAATGGATGTACTAGCTGTACAATTTCCTCAAAGAGCCTATGGGTACAAAGTTAAGAAAATAACATTCATCAATCAAGTATTATTTTTCTTTTCCCCTCATTTGCCATGTTTTACTGGATATTGTCTTATCTCTCAATAGTAAAACAAGGTAGATAAACCTTTCTTTTCCCATTTCCAAACTTTATTGGATCAGTCGGCTTCCAACTCTCCTTTTTGTTTTTTTTGTATGTCATTATATCAATTATGCTAACTTGAATTCCACTTCCAATTTTTGCTTTTATATTATTTAGCGAATCCTCCAATTCTACCTTTGAATGAATTTCATTGATAAAAAAGAAGTAGTATTTCTCAACTTTAAACAAACTCAGGTTTTCAATTTTATCAATCCTTTCATACATATCTTCTCGGGTCTTCTTATTGCCAATAAAATCACCTATTTGATATACCCATCGCTCTATTCTGTTTGCGACGAAGATGCTGTCTTCAATTCTCTTTCTAGATTTTCTGTTTATGCTATATTCATTTATTAAGCCAATTCCCTGCATAGCAAATTGTCCAGCAATTTCAAAATTACTATCTTGCTGTTCATTATTTTGTATAATAGTAGGATTGATTGCATTCTCCTTTGTTGGTTCGGTAGGAATAATAAGTCCTAATATAACAGGTGTAGTTGCAATGATTAATAAAAAAACAATTGACAACACCTTTACATTCCCTTTTCCAGAAGTGATTTTATCGACAATGGATTTTATTACTTCCATTTTCAAAGAGCCTAATACTAGTATTATTGCTGCTAACACAGCACCACCTACTTTATAGTATTCCATTTTTGTATTGTTTTAATTTTTATTAAAACTCGTTTTTTTAAAACTATTGCTTCTTCATTTGAATATACTATCTCACCAACATCACTTCCCTAGCCTTATTCCTTAATTTTTCACAAATCTTCTAATCATCATCTTTTCTCCATAAGAAACCTTCAAAATGTATACTCCGGCATTAAGCTGTTTAACATCTAGTGTAGTCGATGTTGATGAAATTGCTGATGTTAACACAGTGCGACCAGTTATATCAAAAATTTGCAACGGAGCATCTGTAGGGTTGATGTTTAGAAAATTAATATTCAACTTATCTGATGTTGGATTTGGGAAAATATCTACTGTTGCTTCAAAAGTAGATGTCTCTTCTATACCTGTGAAAATCTCTTGAATGTCAGCAGTGCTTAGTGCGCAGTTGTATAGACGAACATCGTCAAGCTTGCCAGTGAAAAATTCCATTCCATTCATGCAACCAATATCCATACGTGTGCCAGTCCATGCTGGTAAATATCCTAATGTGCTATTCAATTTTTGAAACACCCCATTTATGTACAAACTCCATTGGGAACCATCCCATGTGGCAGCAATATGGCTCCAGCTATTAACTGGAATCGCAGTATCAGATGTGCAGTAATAATAATTGCCATTTGGATTAAACTCAGACCTTGCTCGTGCCACACCATCCAACTTAAGATTGAAATCACGATTGGGATTTACCTTCGAGATAATTGCGTTGTATGTGTTGATCCCGGTGGGATAAATCCATGCACATAACGTCATTCCCGATAAGTTGATAATGTCACCAATATTGGCAATGCTTATAGATGAGCTTGCCCCGTTAAAGCTGTAGGCTTCATTAGGGTTACTAAAACGATCCGTTGTCAATATTGCTCCATTGACTGAACCATTGTGATTATGGCCACTGGCATCACTTGCACTGCCTGTGAATGGATACCATGCTATTAGGCAGGAGTCATAAGATGTCTGGGCTGAAATTGTCAGCGTTGTTATAGCAACCAAAATAAAGATGAGTAGTTTTTTCATTGTGGGATTTTTAGGGTAAAATCAAAGTTAAGGAAAATTCTGTTTTAATAAAAAATTTAAATTATCTCAATTATGTATAATTAGTTAATGAAAGCAAATATTCTCAATTATTATAGAATTTTTAAAAGCTTCGTTTCCTTCGCGAACTACATGAATTAGCTCAATGTCTAGTTTACTATCTGTTACTAAGAAATTTTTAATGTTAAAGGCATAGAAATAAGGTTCTGCATTAATCACTTTATATGAGGAGTGGAAATAATTGCTTTTAAAATCTGGACTGTAGCAAAGAGACCATGCCATTAAATCTCTGCTGAACCACCCAGATTTTTTACCAGAAAGGTTTTCTCTTAGAGGGGGCTTGTTTATTACAAATGAATCATCAATATTTATGTTGTTTATTTTAATGCACAGCAGTGGAGTAGCACCTGCTTCATGGTTATAATTAATCCGTGCAAAGAAGCTAAAAACACTTTTCCCATTTGGAACATTTATAGATAATTCAAAATTTTCTCCATTTTTTATTTCTTTCTCATTTATTTTATTTACATAAGATTGTAATTTATTAGCCTTTACTGGTTGATTCCTTTCAACAACGTGTTGTGGAATATCAGAGATTATTCTCCTTTTTAATTCATCTTCATTTTTAATTGGACTACCCCAAAACCGGCCATTGAAAAAGTCACCCACATATTGAATGAATTTATTTTGCAGTTCTTCAATATCTGGATAATCCAATAGAAAAACCAACCTCTCAATATTAAATTTTTCAGCTTCTCGATATTCCAGTTCTGTTACTGAGAATTCATGATTTTCAGGAATCCACCCGTACTCTCTACCTAAAATTAAGATGAACAATTCGCTGTTTTGAATTTCATTTGAGCAAAGTTGAAAAGAACAAGCATTTACACTCCTGTGCTTTTCAGAAAGAAACACATCTGAAAAACCAAGTTCGTTCAGCGTATCTTCAACTATTCTGCGCTCATTCTTTAAGGATTCTATGGGTGAGCTAATAAAGATTTTCATAGATTGATATTATTACTAACTACCAAATTGATTTTTTTGTTTTTTTGTAATTCCCGATCCTCATAAGTTATATGTGAGGTTTAAAAAAACATGAAAAAGTAATATGTTATAATCAAAAAAAGAATTGTGAAAATTGCTGGAACACAAATTTCGATACTTGTCAATTTAAAATAATTCTCATTTTCCCCTATCCCAAAAGGACTTGAAGGCAATTTTATTTCAAGATTTGAAATGTTCTGATGTCGTTTCTTGTGAATTAAACGGTATCTGTATAAAAGCACCAGCCAAACAATGTTTAATAAAAGAATTCCAAATGAAAGATATAGTAAAATTAATCTTTGTTGCGAGTTAAGTATTTTCTCATAAGAGAAACTGCCAGCTGCAAGGAAAGTGGTGTTTGCAGTTAGAAAAAAGACATTTGCAAGGTTTCTACGGGCACTTATTCTATCGGCCATTTCTACATACATTTTGTACTGCTCGAAATAGTGATTTTTGTATAGCTCAGAATTATGATCGTAGTGCGTTTCGGTGTTAATAATTTCTTTCATAAAGCTTCAAAAAATTATTTAAATTTTTATCATTAACGTATTAAATGTACACTTCCAGCCTTATTCCTCACTTCCCCATCTTCAAATGTCACCTCTATTACATAGTAGTAAACTCCCGGATTTACTTCTTGTCCTTTGTATGTACCATCCCAGCCGGGATCATTGCTTGTTGCCTCAAACAGTAATTGTCCCCAACGATTGATAATTTTCAAATGAACAGTTTTGATATTTGTTCCTTTGGCTTTGAAAAGATCATTCTTACCATCTCCATTCGGAGTAAAAGCATTGACAATGGTTAGCGAATTTTGTGCAGTGTCGCAATTTTCGACAGCTACCGTTACACTATCTGTTTTTGTACAACCGGTATTTGAAATTGTGAGAATGTAAGTAGAAGTGTTAAGCGGCATTGCTGTTGGATTGGCAATTGCCGTATCACTCAAATCGGATGAAAATTGCCAATGATAGCTGAATGTTCCTGCTGTTATTCCCAGTTGCGCTTGTCCACCTTCACAAATTAACGTATCATTTCCGGCAGCATTATCAGGCAATGCAGGATAAACAAACACTGTAACACTGTCTATTGTTTCATCAAATTTGAAATCTTTTTGATGCAAATAGTAGGTTGTAGTAACCGCAGGGCTTGCCATTGGATTGGCAATGCTGTCATTGCTCAACCCTGCAATAGGTGTCCACCAATAAATGTATTCGCTTCTTGAGGTGTCTCCAATTTGCACACTGTCACCCAAACAAATATTCTGATTGCTTCCGGCTTCTGCTGTGAATACAGGGGCATCGCAGGGGTAGACAGAGACATCATCAATATAGAAATAGGCATAAGAAGCAAAACTGTAATTAAGTAGCATTGTATCAACAACTGTCCAATCTCTGAAATTTCCAAGTACCATGAACTTTTCACCCCCGCTTGCAATAAAATTCCCAGATATTTTTGTCCAACCAAGTGAATCTATGATGAAATTCCCTATAATATTTTCGATTTGTGGAGTTACAAGAATTGTATTAGCCATTACTTGTAGAACACTATCGTTTGAAAAATATGCACCAATGCGATCCGTTGTATAAAGACATATATTTGCTATTGAAACATAGAATTCAACACAGTATTGT
>JAZDMK010000293.1:0-17237 GCA_043800975.1 Bacteroidota bacterium
AGCGGACAGCCCGGCGCTGCAGCCCTGCTTTGCAGGGCAGTTATTAGTTAATTGTTATTAAGTTATTAGTAAAAAAGATACTTAGTAAAAACACAAAGTGCAGCGGGCGCCAAAGAAATTAAAAATATTTTTTATTTCGCACACGGATCTCCCGCCAGCAAACCGCCTCCATCTACAGGCATCCCGCCTATGGCTTTTGCGCGAAGCTCGGCATTGGCAAACACACAGCGTGTATTCGCGGCTTTGCCTTCCGCTGTGGAATTTTCGGCAACCGGCTTGTAGGTACCGAAGCCAACGGGCAACAATCGTTTGCAATCAATTCCTTTATCGACGAGCCATTTGCAAACGGCCAGCGAACGTTTCATGGTGAGTTCCACATCTGCTTTTTCATCGTTGGTACCGCTCACGTGGGCTTCCACGCGCATCAGCGTGATGTATGTTTTTGCATTCAGATAATCCACCACATGCTGAAGCGGCACATTGCTCTCGGGTTTTAATTTGTCGGATTGCGTTTCAAAAACAATGGGCGAAGGTAACACCAGTTCGTTGTATTCGATTTTAAATTCGGTTTGTGCATTTGCATAAAGTGAAATGCTGAATAAAAAAAGGATGATTGGAATTGATTTTTTCATTTTCATAATTTCAATTTAGAATTAATTCTTCACAAATCTTACACTCCCGCTTCTGTTGCCATTGCTGACACGCAGTGCGTATAAACCGGGTGCCAGGCTGCTGATATCAATACGGTTTTTTCCTGCATTTGCATTTGTAGTCAGTACAACTTTTCCACTGATATCATATACTTCGGCTGTTGAAGACAAAATATTTTCTGCTAATGCAAAGCGTATTTCTGTAGAACCAGGATTGGGAAACACAGTAAATTCGATACTTTCAGCAACTTCTTCCAAACCGGTGATAACGGAAGCGGAATAAGAATAGGTTGCCACATCGCCTTCATGAATCGTAGAATCCACATTCATGGCAACCATGATTAACTTATTATAATTAATCCCCAGACTATCGGCAAGGAAGGTGGCATGGTTCGATGCATCAAGCGCAACGGGCGTTACACCCATCACCTGGTTGCCGGCTGTTTTAATTTTTATAAAAGCCAGTCGGTATTTGGAAGCGGGATCTCCATTAAATTCAACTTGTAATTTTTTGGGTGTAGAAGAAAGAAAGGCTACATAATCGGAGCCGTATGCCGACACATCGGCATTAACAGTACTCAGCGGAAACACGGTGTGGTTGGTTGCCACGTGGGCCGCATTGAAACGAAAATGTGTATACGAATATATTCCGCCTGCGTAAACCGAGTCATCAATAAAATTAGCAATGCACCATTGTTCAAAGGCATCATCAAAACTTTCGGTATAGCCCAGACTGTCGAGCGTTGCTTCTACGCCATCGATTCCGTTCAGGTCGTTGTTCAGAAGCTGCGTGATGTAATTCCAGTTGCCATAATGTTCGTACATAAAAATCATAAACAGTTCGGCCTGGTTGTAATCGGAAAAATAAATCAGCGGAATATCAGGATCACCACAGAAGAAAGTTGAGTAATCCAATTCATTGTGTGCATAAAAACTTTCGGTAAGATACACAGCTGCAAAAGTAGAAAAGCCTTCATCGACCCAGGCTTCTTCCCAATAAAGCGTAGGATTAACAACCGGATCGGGCGAATGGTCGCCGCGCCAGTGAATGAGATGACCCAGCTCGTGCGCGCAAATTTCTTCCGCACTCCAGTCGAAACTATCGGAAGCGATAAAAATCATTTCGTGTTCGTTGCTGTGTTTTCCCCAGGTTGTCATCACAAAACTTTCCGTCATCTGATTGGCGGGATCATAGTATCCGCCCCAGTTTGATTCATCCATAGAAAGAATGTAAATGGCCGAATCGTTATCAAGCGCATCGGGAACCAGTCCATAGCGCGCTGTTAACTGAGGAATAAAATCATTATCGAAACGAGAGACCAGATTATCAATGGCCGACTGTGAAGGCTGCGTACCGACAATTTCAACAAACACATAGCAATGCGTTCCTGCTTTTTTACACACGGCTTCTACCGTCCGCTGCGGTGTTCCCCAGAGTGGTGGCCAGTCGATGTAAGATACCGACCAGAAGGTAACGGTATCGCCTTCCTGCACCTGCGCGCGGGATGGAATAGAAAGAACAAGCATGATTGCTGCGAAGAGGAACAGGGAGAATTTTTTCATATAAATAAATATTTTTACGTTTTCATTTTCAAAACACATAGCGCACTCCGCCGCGGCGGAGAAAATGCACACATAGGCACATACAATTTTGCAAAAGATTATGTGTCTATGTTTACCTATGATTCTATGTGATAAAAAAAGCATTCATTATTCAACATTAAGTTAAAAAATACAAATATAGATTTTCAAACTGAATAAATGAAAAGCGATCCGTGAAATTGATTTGGAATTGTGCATAGAATAGATTAATATTGTACAGTGAATCCCAACATCAATTAAAAACTTATTTGTATGAAAAAGCTATTTACTCTTTGCGTAGTTATTGTTGCAGCCTTATCATCTCTATCGGCTCAATCAACCGCCTTTCATGTCCGCTATGGCAACCAGCCCTTTACCATCCCATACGGGATTCAGCAGACAGCTGACGGTGGTTATATCCAGTGCGGATACGTTTCCGACGGCATAAGCTATGACGCATGGCTCATGAAAACAAGCAACACCGGTACTGTAACCTGGTCAAAAAAATACCACGGAAACGGCGACTGCGGATTCTATGATGTGACTCAAACTTCCGACGGCGGATTTATTGCCTGCGGAACGTTCGTTTCATCCGTGGGCTCAGTCGACAGGGCACTGGTTGTAAAAACCAATTCCACCGGAGATACGCTATGGACAAGGCAGTACGGAACAGACGGTGAGGATTTCAATCAGGTAATCCAGTGTACTGACGGTGGGTACGCCTTTGCCGGCACAACGAATTCATACGCCAACGGTGCATCGAATGACATCTATGTTGTAAAAACCACTTCTTCCGGAAACATAGAATGGATGAAAGGTATTGGCATTCCTGACTCTGTCGACTGGGGCGGCAGCATTCAGCAGACCGCTGATCAGGGATTTATTGTTTGCGGTACGGTAAGATATTCGGCGGGAAAGCGAAACGCATACCTTGCCCGGTTTAACGCAACCGGCGACACGCTTTGGACAAGGGTATATTTATTTGCTGAAGATCTGGAGGCTCTAGACGTGATTGTCACAACAGACGGTGGCTTTATGCTTGCTTGCAATACCTTAGACTTTGCCACTAACGATCACGATATTTTGCTCATTAAAACCGATGCATCCGGTCTGGTAACCTGGGCACAAACATACGCGACACAGAATGACGAAGAACCCTGCAACGTCTTTGAAACTACTAACGGCTATCACATCGGAGGATATCAGGAAAACAACAGTTACAATTATGACGCACTTTTCATTCGGGTTGGCACCGGCGGCGCCCTTCTATGGAGCAATGCGCACGGCACATCTGATGACGAAGAAGTTTTCGGAATGTGCAAAACATCCGACGGTGGTTTCATCGGCACAGGCTACATGGACAAATCCGGTTCGCCAGGAATTGTATACGGCTACACGATCAAGACTCAGTCCAATGGTTATGCTGCAGGCTGTAATGCAGGCACCGCCTCTATTATCTCCAACAGCGCTACCATTCAAACCACCCGTGCCGGTGCCATGGATTCAGGCAACGAATTGCTAGCGGGAGGGATAACTGCATCGGACGCAGGTATTGTCGACAGCACATATTGTTATTTCGTGGGAATTGAGGAAAGTGACGTAAACAGCCAACTTTCTGTATACCCCAACCCAACCACCGGCCTTGTCACACTTGACCTGGGCGATGCACAAAATTTCAGTGAAATAAAAATATACAACAGCATCGGTGGTTTGGTTGGTAGTGAAAATGTAAAATCAGTTTCAGGAAAAGTAATTATTGATCTCAGCAAATACGGAAAGGGATTATTCTTCCTCACTTCTTCGAATGCAGAAAAAACTTTTTCGGTGAAGGTGCTGGTGGAATAAAAAATTTGAAAATATTTAATGAAAAAATTTTTACTAATAACAGTAATGTTTTCGGAAATTTTGATTTGCACAGCGCAAAACAATATTTTTCAAAAACAAATTAAATCAGGTAATGGTTATGGCTATGCTTCAGGGATTGAAACCAACGGTGGTGGCTTTGCCTTTGTAGGCGCACAGATTCCCACTAGCGGTGCAGATGTTAGTTGCATACTTACTGCAACCAATAATCTTGGCACCCCACTCTGGACAAGAGCATACGGGTATGCAGGAACACAGATATTTTCCAGTATTCAACAAACTTCAGACGGTGGTTTTGTTTTGGGCGGAACGTCTGACCATGCATCCGGAGTTAGTGGTTCGAAAGGAATCATTGTAAAAACAAACAGCAGCGGTGATACCACATGGTGCCGCGCATACGGAGGAGAGGATGGCGAAGAATTTACGAAAGTGCGGCAAACTGAAGACGGAGGTTATATCGCAATAGGCAAAACCAGCACTTCTGCGGGGGCATCTGATGACATTTATGTTGTAAAAGTGAATACCACCGGAGCTATACAATGGACTCGGACTTTTGGAGTTTCTGTCGATAATGACTGGGGTTCAAGTGTTGAACAAACATCCGATCAGGGGTACATTATTGCGGGAGCCGTATTTGATGGAGTTACTCATAATGCATGCATGATACGCTTAAACAGCAGCGGAGATACGTTATGGACTTGTCATTACAACGGAGCCAGTTACGACTATGGTTATAATGCAATTCAAACACAGGACGGGGGATTTATTCTCGTTGGATCCACTTACTCAACGGGAAGTGGAAATGGCGATATACTTGTAGTTAAAACTGACCCAAACGGAAACACTCAATGGTCAAAAGTATATGGCACATCTGAAACAGAAACAGGACTTTCAATTCTACAACTAGGTTCAGGTGATTATTTAATTGGTGCAAATCAGGATGCAAATCTGATTAATTATGTTTTATTAAAAATAACTTCTACCGGATCAATGAGCTGGTCGAAACAATATGGCACCAATGATTTAACTTTTCAAGACATGAATATCACACAAAATGATGGAGCATTAATGTCTGGGGTCAGGCATACAGCTTCAGGATTTTCAGCATTTGTTGTTAAAGCTGATGGAGCCGGAAATGCTGCAGGTTGCAATACAACAGATGCATCTTTAATTGAAGGTAATGGAGATTTCACAATTAAAAAACAAGTTGTTGTCGGAACAAGTGGTAATGCATATTCCTTTAAAATTGTCGCAACTACAATAACAACAACAGACAGCACACTTTGCTCCGGACTTGACATCAACGAGAATACTGAAAAATTTGGTATGACTGTGTTCCCCAACCCCACTTCCGGCCATATCACACTTGACCTGGGCGATGCACAAAATTTCAGTGAAATTAAAATATACAACAGCATCGGTGGTTTGGTTGGTAGTGAAAATGTAAAATCAGTTTCAGGAAAAGTAAATATTGATCTGAGCCAATACGGAAAGGGATTATTCTTACTCACTTCTTCAAATACAGAAAATACTTTTTCGGTGAAGGTGCTTGTGGAGTAGGCTGACGATATCTTTTCGCGTATCACTTATAAATAAAAGTGAACATTTTTTCATCGGAGATACAATAAAATGTTTTTTGTATACGTTATGTAGTATCTCCGTTTTTTATTAACGTTCTGCGAACCGTATTTTTTTTAACCTCTGCATTATGAAAAGAATTCTCATCCCCGCAATCGTTTGCCTGCTGGCAATTTCAGCATCGGGTCAAACAAAAAAAAGCAGCGATATCCTTTTCGGATTTGACAAGTATTACCTGACGCCTGCCTCCATAGCTTCGCTCGACAGTTTGATCAACATCATTGGGGTTACCAACGATTTCAGAATTGTTTTAAAAGGCCATACTGATAATGTGGATGATGATCAGTACAATCTTTCACTATCTGAAAAAAGAAACAATGCCGTAAAAAATTATCTGGTCAATAAAGGAATTTCTTCGGATAAAATTAGCTGTATTCCCTTTGGTGAATCAAAACCGGTTTTAAGCAACACAAACGAGCAAAATAAATACAGAAACCGTCGTGTGGAAATTTATTACACCAGCGATACGGATGATCCGGTGTTTGTGAAATACAATCCACCCAAAGACAAAAAAGCAGTAGTAAAGAAATATGACTGTGATACGGTTTTAAAACTTGCACAGGGAACAAAAGTGATTATACCCGACTGCACGTTTTATCCTTATAAAATCAGCGAAATCGATTTTAACTTTATGGAAATTTATTCGGTTTGCGACATGCTGCATAAAGATATTACGCTGCAAACCACCGATGGCGATTGCCTGACTTCCGGCGGAATGTTGTTTGCAAAACCCGTTGTAAACGGGCAAGATGTAAAGCCCAGAAAGGGAATGAAAATAAAATACATGATCCCGGCCACCAATAATTTTCTTGATAAGGAAATGAAACTATATGTAGAACAAAGAACAAAAAAAGGTGAGTTGCGTTGGGAAACGATTCCTGTAGAAGTTAAATTCGAAGGAGTGGGAGAAAAATATTATGTGTTTGAAGCGGATGTAATGACCGGCTTCAACATTGATAAGCCGCTGATGGCACGCTGTATGGACGCCGGTCCCAAAGTAAAATTTCACAATTATAAAAACGCAAAGGTTTTATTGACCTACGAAGGAGAAAACTTCTTGTCGCAAGGGGTGCGCATCAAAAATAACAAGTATAGTCTTGTAAAAATCAACGAACAGAAGAACGCAGTTTTGACAATTACTGCTTATGATGAAAGAACAGCATTCATGGCTACCGGACCCTTGAAAGGTTTAAAATTCAACGAAAAGAAAAACACCTATTATGTAAAGAAAAAGTTCTTCAAACCTATTTTCCCGTATCCGGAAGATGAAAAACAAATGGATGATTTTCTTTGCAAGAAATTTTCTGGCGAGTAATTATTATCTTTGACCTGTTATGAACAGGTTCAAATACACTTTATTTTCAGTATTGTTGCTTGTGCTTTCGCAGTCTCAGACTATGGCGCAGGACTATTTCCCGCTGAAGGAAAACAGCTTGTATTATTATACAGCCACCTATAATAATCTTGTTTTCCACGATACGATTCAGTTGAAAAAATATTCAGAAAACAATGCTACCTGTTTCTATTTCCATGTGGTTAGCGACTTTGGCACCGGCGTTGACCTTATCGAATCAGGTCTTTTTCTGGGAACATATTTCCGCTCCGGAGACAGCCTTTTCTTTATCAATGCTACAGATTTGGAAGAGCTGAAAGGCAAGGGTAAAGATCAGGGGCAGCTTGTTATGACATTCCCTTTGATTATTGGACAATCACATCAAGTGAAAGCCTATGATGGAGATTCTACTTTCATCAACATCACCGGCTTTGAAAATGTGAGTATTTCGGGTGGTACTTTTAAAAAATGTGCGATGGTTGAAAGAATCAGTTTTGTAAATGGATTTCGGTTTTCAACTGACTTATTCTGGCTCGCACCTGACGTAGGGATTGTGAAAATCGAGCGTTTATCCGGACGTAAAGAAGAATTAAGCGGATACAAATTCAGCGGAAAAAAGAAATAATGAAAAAAATATTATTTGTTCTCGGCATTCTTTCTCATACAGTTGTTTCTGCCCAGCAGCCTTTGTATAAAGATCCCAAACAGCCCGTTGACACACGCGTTGAAGACCTGCTGAAACGAATGACCCCGGAAGAAAAATTCTGGCAGCTTTTTATGATTCCCGGCGATTTGAGTAACGGAAAAGATAAATACAAAAACGGAATTTTTGGTTTTCAGGTTTCTGCTTCTGCAAAAGAGAATGGCGCTCAAGGGCAATTGCTGCAATACAATCCAGGCTCCTCTGCCAAAGAAGCAGCAGAAAAAATGAATGCGATTCAGAAATTTTTTGTGGAAGAATCACGCTTAGGTATTCCCGTTATATTTTTTGATGAAGCGCTGCATGGCCTGGTTCGTGAGGACGCCACTCTTTTTCCGCAATCGATTGCATTAGCCGCAACTTTCGATACTGCATTGATGCATGATGTGGCCGCTGCGATTGCACTGGAAGCAAAATCGCGCGGCATACGGCAAATTCTTTCTCCCGTTTTAAATATTGCGCGGGATGTGCGCTGGGGAAGAACCGAAGAAACCTACGGCGAAGATCCGTATCTGGTTTCGCTCATGGCGCACGCATACATTTCTGAACTTGAGAAAGTCGGTGTGATTGCAACACCCAAACACTTTGCTGTGAATTCGGGTGATGGCGGGCGCGACAGCTATCCCATTCATTACAACGAGCGTTTGCTGGAAGAAATTTATTTCCCTGCATTTAAAATGGCCGTGCAGGACGGACATGCACGTTCCATCATGACTGCATACAATTCTCTGGATGGAAGCCCCTGCTCTGCCAATGACTGGCTATTGAATAAAAAATTAAAATCCGAATGGGGCTTTCAAGGTTTTGTGATTTCGGATGCAGGTGCCACAGGCGGCGCAAATGTGCTGCACATGACAGCGAAGGATTATGCAGAATCAACCGTCAATTCACTCAATGGCGGACTGGATGTGATCTTCCAGACTTCGTATGATCATTATCCTCATTTCTGGAAAGCATTTTCGGAAAACAGAATCAGTAGCAAAGTAATTGATGATGCAGTGCGTCGAGTGCTTCGTGCCAAATTTGAATTGGGTCTTTTTGAGAATCCCTATGTTGATCCTGCGAAAACAGTAGCCGTCAACAATCAGATGCAACACCGAATGTATGCAAGAGCGGCTGCGATGAAATCCATTGTTTTGTTAAAGAATGAAAACAATACTCTTCCACTTAAAAAAACAATCACATCCATTGCTGTTATCGGAAAAGATGCGGATACTGTAAATCCCGGAGGATATGGTGGCCCCGGCGTAAACAACATTTCTGTTTTGGAAGGTTTGAAAAAAACATGCAAAGATCAGATTAAACTTAATTATGCGCCGGGTTGCGGGCATCTATCACCAGAATACAAAACCATACCTTCCGAATGTTTGTATCCTGCTGAAACACTTACCGGAAAACACGGGCTGAATGCTTCCTATTTCAATAACATTTCGTTTGAAGGTCAACCCACAGTAACACGTGTTGATCCGCAGATTGATTTTGCATGGACACTTTTCTCTCCCGATCCTGCATTAGCATACGACTGGTATTCTATAGAATGGACAGGCATTTTAAAAGCACCCCAAAGCGGAAATTTTAAAATCGGAATTGAAGGAAATGATGGTTATAAATTATACATTAATGACAAGCTCATTTCCGAACGGTGGACCAAAGAAACAAACCGCGTTGTATTAAAAGATTTTTTGTTTGAAAAAGACAAATCATACAAAATTAAAATTCAGTATTACGAAAGCACCGGCAATGCTCGTCTGCGTCTGGTCTGGAATATCGGTGTAAACAACGACTGGAAACAAAAAATAAATGATGCGGTATCTGTTGCTAAGAAATCAGATGTTGCGATTGTTGTTGTTGGAATTGAAGAAGGAGAATTTCGCGACAGGGCTCTGTTAAATCTGCCCGGTCATCAGGAAGAAATGATTAAAGCGGTAGCCGCAACCGGCAAACCAACGATCGTACTTTTAAATGGTGGAAGTGCCATCACCATGAACAACTGGATAGATGATGCCGATGCCATACTCAACATCTGGTATCCCGGAGAAGAAGGTGGAATGGCCGTTGCAGATATTCTATTTGGTGCTCAGAATCCGGCAGGACGTTTACCCATAACGTATCCGGTTCATGAAGGTCAGTTGCCGCTTGTGTATAATCATAAGCCCACGGGCCGTGGAGATGATTATAATAATTTAACCGGTCAGCCACTGTTTCCTTTTGGTTTTGGATTAAGCTATACAAGCTTTTCATACAGTGATCTAAAAATTGACAACCCATCATTGAAGGCCGGAGATACATGCTACCTGCATTTCAAATTAAAAAACACAGGTGCTGCAGATGGAGACGAAGTAGTGCAGCTATATATCCGCGATGAATTTTCTTCTGTTGCACGTCCATTAATGGAACTGAAATCTTTTCAGCGTGTGTTTTTAAAAATGGGTGAAGAAAAAACCATTTCAATGAAACTCACTCCTGCCACGTTTTCGATGCTGGATAAGGATTTGAAGATAGTGATTGAACCCGGCGATTTCAGAGTTATGATTGGCGCTTCTTCAAAAGATATAAGGCTTAGAGGTATCATAAAAGCAAAATGATTTTAATTTCTCTTACTTAGAAAAGATTAGGGAAGATCCGTAGTCGTTTTATTGTAAAAAATTGTAACTTTAAAGAATTTCCAAGCAACCTTTTGGCTGAAAAACCTGTTTTATTATTTTATGCCCCACTTTATAATACCTACCTTAAAACATTCTGTATGAAAACAATTTTACGCACTTACATCAGTTTGCAGCTAATCGTTGCTCTGTTCTTGGTTTTAGTTCTGCCCATGGTAGGCCATTCTCAATCTCAAAAAATTTCCGGCTCGGGAGTTCCAAATTCAAAAAGTGTCAAGAGGGAATTCTTAAAATCTCAAAACAAAAAAGACCCAATCATTGGTTTACAAAAAAGAATTGCGCAAAATCGTAATGCATCGAAAGTCAAGCCAAGTATAGCAGATTCTACCAATCCCACAAATGGCCTTTCAGGCTATTTTAATTGCATGTCAAATTATAATATCGATTCTACATATTTGCACCCAAACACCAGTCTATTGTTTTATGCCGAAATTTGGGCTAACTATGTCATCGATTCTTCAAATGTTACTGTTACGATTGATTATGGTGACGGCACTTCATTTTCCGCGCAACCCTACAATTTTCAGGATACAGTATCAGGTGTTGTTTCAGACTTTTTTAAATTGTTTTTCCATTCCTATTCTTCAGCAGGAGTATATGTTCCTAAATTGAAAATTAAAACCACAACCGGTGACAGCTTAGTTCTATATCTGTTTAATAATGACACCGCAATAACAATTACAAACGGATCAACACCACCTTCGTATATCAACGACTTTTTGATGTATTCAGATCAATACTGTGATTCAATGAATCTGGTATATAACGGCTCGTATGTTCTTGCGGGTTTTCATTCATATAATTTACAATCTGAATTCGATTCTTTCGTGTTTACAATAAATTATGGTGACGGTCTTGATTCTACTTTTCAGTTAAACGTTATAGAACTATTTATAAGCAATGGATACTGGTTTAATTCGAATTGGTATTTACCATTTAACATTAAACATAACTATAATAATTCAGGAACATACAACACACAATTTATCATATCATTTCCAGAAGGTATAACAGACACGGCTTGGAGCGAAGCTCACGTGGCCAGTCAATGCAATATGTTCAACGGATACGTTTATATAGACAATAATAGCAATTGTGTAAAAGATCTAGGAGAAGAAGGGCTTAGCAATATTTATTTAAACACTTCGTATTATCAGGACTCCATTTATTTTAATGATTGTTTTACCTATGAAAGTTATGCCCTTACTGATTCATCAGGCAATTATGCTTTTTACATTCCTGACAACTGTCATTTGACAGACTCGATTTTTCTGGATACATACTGGAATTTTTATGGACTGACTCAACTTCCTGTTCTTTGTCCTTATACAGGATACTATCAGATTAATACAGTATCACCAGCTTCCGGACTTGATTTTGCTTTGGGCTGTGACACTGCCGGGTATGACTTGAACGGAAATATGTATGGTTGGCGTTTCAGACCCGGTTTCGAGGGGTATATTTATCCTTCCTTCATCAACCGTGGATGTGAGCCTGTAAACGGAACCGTTACACTGTTTATCGATAATCCAGGATATTTAACTATCGACAGTGTAAGCCCTGCACCGATCTCTATTAATTCAACAACTATTACATGGGAATTCAACAATTATTCGATCAACGATTGGTATCAGAATATGCTTGTGGTAGTCTCTCTTGGAGTAAATGCAAGTATTGGAGACTCTATAACTGCAATAATGACTTTAAACCCCCTGATTGGAGATTTAAACCCATCAAACAATATAGTACGAAATGATTATGTGGTTAGCAATAGTTGGGATCCTAATGAAAAACTATCTTTTCCGCAAAGCAGTCGTCCAGATGGTCCTGTAAGTCCAGATCAAGAACTAAACTACGTTGTACACTTCCAGAATACTGGGACAGATACTGCATATAATATTTTTGTCATAGACACTCTTGATCAATATCTTGATCTCTTATCATTGAGAGTACTTTCGTCTAGCCACTACATGTCCTATACTTTAACTGACCGTGTTCTCTCATTTAATTTCCCATCTATTATGCTTCCGGATAGTTCAAAAAATGAAGCTGGCAGCCAGGGTTCTGTTTCATATTCTATTTCTCCCATCTCTTCGCTTCCCGAAGGAACTATTATGCGTAATACCGGTTATATTTACTTTGACTATAATCCTGCTGTCGTAACTAATACAACAATAAATACAATCTGCAATTCTGTTTCTGTAAATGATATTCCAGAACCTAACGACTTCATTGTTTTTCCAAACCCGGCATCTGATCTATTCAATATTAAATTAAAAAATGGTCGGTTTCTTAATTCAAAATTTCAGATTCAGAATATTACTGGACAGATTTTATACTCTGGTGTGATTGACAACATTAATAATTCATTTGATGTATCCTTCTTTTCAAATGGTGTTTATCTAGTAAAGATTTTCACAGAAAAAAATATTTACATTAAAAAACTAATTAAAAGTTAGCACAAAAAAATGGCACAAAAATTGAAAATCAGATGAGCCGTTTTTTAAACTGCTTCAAAACCACATTCTAAAATTATATACCTTTACAACAATAAAAAAATTAAAACCATGAAAAAACTTATCGCAATTTTCGCATTTCTATTTCTGACTGTTTCTATGGCTGGCGCACAAAGTTCAGTGAGTGGTAAAGTTACCAGCGCAGCTGATGGTTCGAATATCGCAGGTGCTACAATCACAGCGGTTGGGCATGCCAATCTTAAGGTCACTTCTAATAGTACGGGCAATTTTGCTATTGATATTCCTGCAGGTGTCACCAGCCTTATTTGCACATTTAACGGAATGAAATCGCAAACCAAAACAATTAGCTCTTCGACAATGAATTTTGTATTGGAGAAAAAAACGGTTATCAATAACAACACTCCGACTAAAGGTTCAACAACCACTCCCTCGAATTAATACAACAAGACAATATTTTTTAAGCCGGTTTATACCGGCTTTTTTTATGTCCATTAATTTATGAAATTACAAACACCCATGCATGCTTACATGGGGGCTGAGATTGCAAAGCTTCAGGAATAAGAATTTTTATACTATTTCCTTCCTGTTTCCATTTAATTTTTTGATTGCTTCCGAGCAAAGAAACTTTACTTTTTACTTTCACTGATTTTAAAATAATTTCAGCAGGGATCTTCTGCTCCTCTTTAGTGGCAAGATAAATCGCATACAACTCTTTTTTCTTTCCTTGCGTGAAAACAATATTTTTTACACTGCTGTTTACCACCGGAGTCGTTTCGTAAATTGCTGAATTATTTATTTTCATCCATTCACCGATTTCTTTCATCCGAACATAAGCATCCGGAACAAGCTGACCATCTGGGCCAGGTGCAACATTCAGCAAAAAGTTTCCTCCGCGCGATACAATAGTACACAGCAAGTGGATCAATTCATTTGTTGATTTATAGGCATCCTTCTCAACATAACTCCACGAAGTAGCCATGGTCATGCATGTTTCCCAAGGATAAGGAAGAATGCTGTCGGGCAAAGATTGTTCGGGTGTTAGATAATTTTGAAATAATCCTTCAACGGCTCTATCTACTACAATCAAGCCGGGCTGTAGCTTGCGCGCATTGGTTACGATCTTTTTCATATCGATGTCCTGATCAACGGGATGTGTTCCCCAGCGCGGTGAAGTAGCAGTCATAGGCTGCACCCAGCCACCGTCGAGCCATAGAATATCCACTTTACCATAGTTGCTCATCAACTCCTGAATCTGATTATTGGTAAAAGTTTTATAACGCTCCCATTTTTCAGGATAGCGTTTCAGATCGTAATTCGGATTTCTGTCAACCGGTGGAAAGTAGGGATCCCAGTAGTCTGAGCAATGCCAGTCCGGTTTAGAAAAATAGGCTCCTACACCTAATCCTTCTTTCCGGAAAGCATCAAATATTTCTTTTGTTACATTGGCTTTGGGACTTGCCGAGTATGGGCAATCGGGTGATGTGATTTTATAATTTGTTTCTTTTGTATCAAACATACAAAATCCATCATGGTGTTTTGTTGTAAATACTACATAACGCATTCCAGCGTCTTTTGCGGCTTTGGCCCACAGCTCAGGATCAAATTTAGTTGGATTAAAAGTCTTCTGCAAACCTTCATACCCTTCCCTGTATTTAAAATAATCATTTGAATAAGGACCACGTCTTTTGCACCAGTCTTCATCTTCAGGGCACAAACTCCAGCTTTCTACAATACCCCATTGGCTGTATGTTCCCCAATGCATCAGTAGACCGAATTTTATATCACTCCACCAGGCCAACTTTTGCTTAACAAGAGAATCATCCGGTGGAAAATATTTCTGTGTATGCTGAGCATAAATCTTCTGATTTGCTGTGAGTGAAATCACAAAAAAAAGAATAACCCAAATTCTCGTTAAACGGTTTTCTATCATGATGTTCAAGTATTTTACAGACTACAAACCTGATAATCTTTTTGAACAATTCAAAATTTTTTACTACTTTTAAATTTTGAATACAAACATTTTTCAAAACCCCATGAAGAGATTTTCGTTGTTGTTGCTTGCGGGCATTGGATTTTTTTCTCTACAAACTAATGCACAAAACCTTAAAAAGGGTTTTAAATTATTAGAAAAAAATCAGGTAAAAGAAGCGCGTATCATTTTTGATTCTGCGTTTAAAGCAAATGTGGATTGCCCTGCTGCGAATTATGCCATCTCAGTTATTCTAATTAAAAACACACAGCCCCCTGAGTATTTCAAATCGCTGAACCATGCTGTGTGGGCTTTTCAGGGAGGTTATGGCATTCCTTTAAACAAAAAGTACATAAAACTTAAAAAGTACTTTACGCATGAAAGCATCGGGAAGTGGCTTACAACTGTCGACTCCAGTCTCTTTGTTTACATGAAGAAACAAACTGAGATGGGAATTTTCAATGACTTTGATAAAGAATGTAAATATTCTAAGCATTATAGAGAAGTAATGAAAATACGCGATTCGATTCAATTTGAGCAGGCAAAAAATACGAATTCTGTGGAAGCGCTGGATGAATTTATTGTGAAATATCCCACTTCGATGCAGAAGCCCAAAGCGCAATCGTTGCGTAATGAAATTGCTTATGAGAATGTAAAAAAATCGAACAGCATCAATGATTATGAAAACTTCATTCAGAAATATTCGGATGCAGAACAGGTAAATGAAGCCCGAAACATACTGATAAATCTGGTTTTTCAAGATGTTAAAAAAACAAACAAACTGGAATACTACGAAGAGTTCAGAAACAAATACAAAGATGCTTCTTCAAAAATTCTTGCCTATTGTGATTCAACCATAGCCTCGAAAAAAGAAATGTCTGCTTACCTAACAGATGCTTCAAATTATAGGATATTTTATCTTCACAACAAAGACCTGTGGATGATGAATGAAGACGGCAACGGGCAAACACAGCTCACCAAATCGTATGATATTTTAGCTTTCACTTGCCATCCTTCCGGAAACTATGTTTATTACGGGAGAGTTGTTGGCGATGTGCTGGATGTATACCGAGTGGCATCCGACAACAGTGGCATTCACGAAAAAGTTTGTACGCTGGGGAACCGAACAAAAAAGAATTTCTTCGAAAGTGAAATTGATGCCGGCTACGGCCAGTTTGGTTTTGCTGACGACAACACACTGGTCATTCGATGCAATTTTTTCTGGGGCGTGTATGATATGGTGGGCGCCTATTTTATCGATCTGAAAACAAAAAAGATTGATTATTACGATGGCGTCAACAACATGAAGCCAAAGAGATTCAAACAAAACATACGGCCTGAATTAAAAGTAGCAGACCCAAAATCGAAACCCTTTTTTACTAAGAAAACAGAAAATGAATACGATTTGTTTTTCATAAACGAAAAAGCAGAAAACATTCGCATTTCACAAACAGAAGAATTTTCGAACCGAGATGTGTGGGGCGAAAAATCAACCGATTTCTTTTATTATGTATTGCCATCCAAAAAAATAATTTTCAGCTTTATTTCCGATTGCGGCGATCTTTGCCATGGTCCGTCATTCATTGTAAATGCCGACGGAAGCAAACAACAGAACTTCTCAGGCGACTTGCTTGATTATGCAAATTTCTCAATTCTGAATTGCAACCGTGAAGCTGTTATTCTCGAAGATAATAATCTGTATGCCTACATGGGTTCTGAAAACAAAAAATTCATGCTTGCCTGCAACATTGATTATTTTGAAACCCTTCCTATATCAAAAGGCTCGAAAAACAAATCCACATCACTCACTATTACACCTGAGCAATCACCCGTATATCCGGGAGGTGAACAGGCAATGAATGAATTCATTTTGAAAAACATCGTATACCCACCCAAAGCGAAAGATCTTGGAATTAAAGGAACCGTGTATATCAATTTTGTGATTGATGCGGAAGGGGCAGTAACAGATGCGAAAGTGATCCGTGGTATTGGTGGCGGATGTGATGAGGAAGCGCTTCGGGTGATGAAAATCATGCCAAAATGGGCTCCCGGAACATCGAACGGAAAACCCGTGAAAGTTCAGATGTACCTGCCAGTAAAGTTTGATATTCAATAGCTGTGAAAGGGAAAAATAACATTTTGTTGGAAGACAGAAGCGCGAAGTCAGGAATGGAAAGCTTTCGCACAAATCATCCCCTTCTGGTAGTTGGATGCCCGATGACAGATGCTGGAAATAGCCGTATGCAGGGGTCAGAAGACAGAAGCGCGAAGTCAGGAATGGAAAGCTTTCGCACAAATCATCCCCTTCTGGTAGTTGGATGCCCGATGACAGATGCTGGAAATAGCCGTATGCAGGGGTCAGA
>JAZDMK010000299.1:0-5449 GCA_043800975.1 Bacteroidota bacterium
ACAATACCAATACAATCTTATTTATTTTCAGGCATTTACATTTGATTGTTTTTTTATACAATATTCTTTCACTTTTTGTCGTTATGTCCTATCTTTGTTGCAATGAGTTCGATCTTTGCAAAAAATTGCTTTTTACTATGGCTTTGTCATATATTTTGGGGATTTTCAGCGTGTTGCAACGTACTCCCGTTCTTTTATTTATTTAACACCATGCTCTTATGCAAAACGCTACTGCCATTAAATCCGTTGATTTTTCTGTGTTTGCACAATTCGCAAGAGGTTTTCTTAATCCCTTATCCAAACCAGTTCAATCTTTCCGATCATCGCTTCAGTTGATCCGTTCAATGAACACCAAAATTGTGTTCTCTTCCTCCTCAAAAGAAGAAACTATAAAAGCAATGTCTTCTATTGACTTCACTTCTTTGGGTTATTTCAACTCTTCCGATTATGAATTGAATTACGAATTCACTTCAGCTTCGAACATTCATTCTGCAATCATCAAGCCTGTTAAAGTTTATCCTTTGATCGAGGATATAAAGCTCCCACTTGCTCCTGATAAAAAATCAAAAATGTATCTCGATTTTTTATCAGATGAATTTGAACGTGTCAAGATCCGCGCTGAGAAAATGCTTGCATCAGCAACAACCGAAAGGCAGATTCAACTTTATGCATCGCGCAACCTTCAAATTGCCCGCAAACTCTTTCATGACGCTTCAATCCTTTTTCATTCTTTACATTTTCGATCTGATAAAGAACCTGAAAAATCTGATGTTTTCATCATTTACACGCTAAATCTTTTTGTGATCCGCTCAATAGTTTTCTTTTCAAAATTCTTCAAACCCTATCTTTCCGAGCTGCCGGCTGATGAAGAAAAACTACGTTCAGAACTTCATAACGAGCTGCCCGCAGTTTTCAAATATCCCTGGCTTTTTAATCAGCGTCCCGCGCTTTATCAAACACTGAATTCATACATGTCGGGTGCTCTTGTAAATGATGTCATTGCTCAATATTCTCAAAGCCAGCCACAGCAGTCAGCTTCGACAAATTCTGAAGTTTCCGGCGAGGATCAGGCTTTACAGCTGTTCAAAGGATTATTCAAACTCAACTGTAATACAAATATTTTTCTTGATGTTCTCTTTCAGTTTATTCATCGTCGTGATGAAATGTCGCGCCCATGGCTTGAGTGTGAATACGCTGATCTGATCAAATTGCTTTCAACCCGCTTTACCGACAAAGACGGAAATCTTCTGAATCCTGCTTCCATTCGCACTATAATGAAACCCGCAAACTTTAAAAAACGTCCTCACTCCGATGGCCCGAACAAAATAAACATTTCTGATTTCTCTCCGGATGATAAATAACTTCATCGTTTATAGTTTTTTCTTTTTTACTTCTGCTTTTTGATTTTTAAAACAATTTTCATTTTGTCGCATCTATTGCGGCTCTCGCATATTTTTAGTTCCCGGGAACTTTTCTACCCTCAATGGGAACCCCTTTTGGCACAGGCTTTGTATTACCTTTTGAGGTTTGCTGTATGTCAAGGCTTTCCTCATTTTTAAATTATAATCTCATTTTATTTTGTTCCTTTTCAAGCTAGGGAACTTTTTTTTTGATGGGGAACCCTTTGTCACCATTTTTCTTTGCATCCGGATTTTGTTGCAACCATTTCCATTTTTTTTCCTGCAATTGCTTCTGTTATCATGCAGCGCTTTTCGCAATTTGAAATTAATTATTTGTTGAACTTTTTTAATAATTAAAACTATGGAAGTAATCACAATTTCATCTGAAGCTTTTCTGCAAATCACAAAACGTCTCGATTCCCTTGAATCATATTTTAAGCATGTAGCACGCCAGCAGCCCTTATCTGAAGCATGGCTCGATATTGAGGAAGCTTGCAGGCTCCTGAAAGTTTCAAAGCGCACTCTGCAATCATACAGAGACGAGGGCATACTTAGCTATTCCCAAATTGGAGGTAAAATTTATTTCTCCGCTTCAGCTATCGAAGAACATCTGAAAAGCCACACCCGCAAAGCTTTCAAAAAAACCTTCAAACAACTGTAGAGTGTATAATTTCAATATGTCTGGAATCATTCAGCAGCATAAGTGTTGTAATAGCATAAATGAGTATCAAATTTGTTTATTGCTCTTTCCGGTCATCAATCATCGGTCATCCATCAGTCTGACTACTGCAAACACTGCGTCCTTTGCGTCTCAACGTGAAACTTTAAAAACCCGCAAAGTCGCATCCACGTCTTGCTTTCTTACCTCCGGTCTTCAGTCTTCGGTCCCTCTTTTCTTCGCATAATGCTTAACGTACAACAAATAACGTTTAAAATGAAAGTAACTATCTTCAAAAATTTCACTCAGGTTATATCAAATCTCGATATTTCAGAGATCCTCCAGCAAATCAAAAATGGTAATTACAAGCAACAGATCATTAACCTGCAGAAGCTTGTCAACGCCTCAAAAATTGAGGAATACAACAAACAAAAAAAATCCCTTCCTGCTTTCACACCTTCAGGTACATTCATCGATGGCCGGAAAATGGAATTTCTGAAAAGTTATTCCGGCCTGATCATTCTTGATTTTGATAAACTCACCGAAAATCATTTATCGCTACTTTCTGAAAAGGTCCTTAAAAATCCTTTCACCTTTGCATTTTTCAAAAGTCCGTCCGGTAATGGCTGTAAAGTGCTTGTAAAAGTATCATCCACCTTGGAAAATCATTTGCTTGCATTTAATCAGGTTCGTCTTTACTATGAAAATACAGTCGCTTTACACGTTGATCCTTCCGGCAAAGACGTTACCCGGCTTTGCTTTCTTTCTTATGATCCTGATCTTTATTTTAACCCTGAAGCAAAAACATTTCAGGTAGTGGAACCAACTGAGCAGGATGATATCGAAAACATAATCTCTCAAATCGAATCTCACCAGATCGACATTACATCAACTTATGATGAATGGATAAAAATCTGTTTCGCCCTTATTGATGCTTTGGGAGCAGGTGCCAGAGATTACTACCACCGTGTTAGCAAATTCAATCCCGACTATTCTTATGAAAAATGTGAAGCACAATTCAATCACTGCCTCAACAGCAAAGGTTCAGGA
The DNA here is from genome assembly GCA_043800975.1 of Bacteroidota bacterium. Lineage (GTDB taxonomy): Bacteria > Bacteroidota > Bacteroidia > Bacteroidales > JAHJDW01 > JAZDMK01. Next base: position 3,109 of record JAZDMK010000299.1, read on the forward strand.
ATAACCATCAAAACATTTTTCGGCTTTGCCAAAGACCACGGCATTATAAATTCCAGAAAGCATCAGGTTAGTAGTCATACAGAGCGTAATCACGATGTGACTGCCGAATCCAAAAACCAAATCACAGCCAAACAAACCAGTGAAAAAAAAATGGGCTGCCCCGTCCGGCGCCGAAGGGCAACAAACAAATTCCACCTCGTCCGGGATTACCTCGATGATCATTTCGACATCCGCTACAACACCATTTCTACAGAATTCGAATACAAGGAAAAAGATCAGAAAGTTTACAAACCCATGAACGAAAACAACATTTTCATCAAAATGTCCCTCGATGGCTTGTGCTTTTCTCTCAATAACCTCATGGCTTTCCTTAAATCCGACTTAGTCCCTTCTTACAATCCTTTTACACGATTTTTTGATTCCCTTCCTCAATGGTCTGGCGACACCGATCATATCCGGGAGCTCGCATCTTTTGTGAAACTCATGCCTGATATTCGTGACCGCTTTGATAATCACTTTAAAAAATGGCTTGTCAGGGCTGTTAAATGTGCTGTGGTTGACAACTATTTCAACAAACAGGCTTTTATTCTGGTGCATGAAAAACAGAATTCCGGAAAATCCACATTCTGCCGTTTCCTCTGTCCTCCGCAGCTTTCAAATTACATTGCAGAAAACTTATCTATCGACAAGGACAGCCGAATCCTGCTTACAACAAACTTTCTTATAAACCTGGATGAGCTTTCAACACTTTCCAAATTTGAAATCAATTCCCTGAAATCTCTGTTTTCAAAAGACAAAATCAATGATCGCCTGCCTTATGATCGTAAAAACTCAATCATTCCCCGCAGGGCTTCTTTCATCGGCTCCACCAATCAGGCTGAATTCCTCAACGATGAATCAGGCTCTGTAAGGTGGCTTTGTTTTGTTATTGAGTCCATAGACTGGTCATACAAAGAAAAGGTCAATATCGACCTTATTTGGGCTCAGGCTTACCATTTATTCAAAAAAAACTATCCCTGTGATCTCACTCCGGACGAAATTAAAGAAAATGAAGAGTACAACCGCCAGTTTCATATTACAACTTCTGAATTCGAACTGATACAGAAATACCTTGCACCGGCTACAAAAGAGGAATATGAAGCGTTTATGACAGCTACAGATATTGTCTTACATCTTTCGGAAAAGACATCAGGCCGGGTTAAACTCAGTCCGATCAATATCGGTAAAGCTCTTAAAATGCTATCATTCCCGAGAGAGAAAAAATATCCTGAGAAAATTTACGGTTATTATGTTTTAAAAAAAAGTAATGAAATCTGAAAAACATCTTACTACCTTACCACTATCCTTCTGTAATTCTTTTTACACAGGCTTTACACAAGGGGTAAGATTCTTTTTCTTACCTTACCCTTATCTTTCCCCTTACCTTTTAATATTTTCTTTCTTGCAGGTAAGGGGAAACATTGAAATATGCTTTCCTCATTGTTGCACCATCAATAAAATCAGTCAAGGGGTAAGAAGGTAAGGGTAAAATGCGTTTTGGAAGAAAAATTGTTTTTATTTAAAAAAAGCAAACTTTTCATTTTGTCTTATCCAATATATTTAAAGTCCCCTCATCTAAAAGTACTTTAAACAATTTGCTTCTTTGAGCTTTTATTGATGTAGTATCTGATTTCTTAGTGATGAAAAGAGTTTGATAGTCTTTAATAAAGTAGCAATTTTCTTTGACAGCCAGCTTATAGAAATCATTTCTGGCTTTATGTTTTAAGAGGATTGTTTTGAAATTTAAAGGAAATTGCTTCTTGCTATGCTCATATTCAAATCTTGCATCAGAAATGTTATCTATTGAAAGTTTTGAATGAATAGCAATATTCATGTCATCGTATGTGACTACAAAAAAGAGGTGTTTAGAAAATGCCATAAACAAAAATAAAAAAAACAGTAATCCTTATTAGTTAAAAGATACTCTTGAACCATTAACCGGATTGCTTTACTTTAATATTTTTTATCCCTAATATTGACAAACGAGCCGTTAAGTCGAAAGCCTTAAAATTTGTTTTTACTTAGAAGTTTAAAAGTTATTTGCTATACTTTTATTATTCTTTTCGATTCAAAAAGGATGCCATTTTTAAATCTAATCAAATAAACACCCGGTGCAAAGTTGTATGTTTCCACTTTAATTTTTTCAAGAATGTTCCCTTTGAAAACAGTCTGGCCTGTTGAATTAAAAATCTCAAAACCTACCTGTTCTTTGTACCCATCAATTACTATGTTCAATTCATTTAATACAGGGTTAGGATAAATAGATATTGCAGTATTTTCATTTACATTACTATTTCCTACA
>JAZDMK010000307.1:0-6439 GCA_043800975.1 Bacteroidota bacterium
CAATCCTAAAATTCCTTATCGCGAAACCATTACCAAATCTGCGAAATCGATGTACCGTCACAAAAAACAATCCGGTGGTGCCGGTCAGTTTGGCGAAGTACATATGATGATTGAACCGTGGTTTGAAGGTAAAGTTGACCAGACTGAATTCCCGATCCGCGGCCGTGATGAAGTAAATCTCACATGGGGTGGAAAATTAATGTTCAATAGCTGCATCGTGGGTGGTACAATTGACGCGCGTTTCATGCCTGCTATTCTGAAAGGTTTGATGGAAAAAATGGAAGAAGGTCCACTCACTGGTTCATATGCACGCGACATCGTTGTCAGTATTTATGACGGTAAAATGCACCCGGTTGATTCCAACGAACTTTCGTTCAAACTCGCCGGTCGTCATGCTTTCAAGGATGCATTTAAAAATGCAGGACCAAAGATTCTGGAACCGATTTACGAAGTGGAAGTACTGGTTCCCGGTGACAGAATGGGTGATGTTATGACCGATCTGCAAGGCCGTCGCGCAATCGTGCTGGGTATGGACAGTGAAGGAAATTATCAGAAGATCAAAGCACGCGTTCCGCTTGCTGAAATGAACCGTTATTCAACAACACTCAGTTCGCTGACCAGTGGCCGCGCTACATACGGAATGAAGTTTGCCGAATATCAGCAGGTACCTTCCGATGTTCAGGAACAGCTGCTCAAAACATACGAAGCAGAACACAAAGAAGAAGACTAGTCTATATTTTTTTATAAATGCGAAAGCCGGTTTTTTTTACCGGCTTTTTTTTGTTTAATTAATTTTTATCTTTGGCTTTTACGTAAATAAATAATCTTTCCACCATGAATAAATATTTGCTTTCATTTATTTTTCTGCTTGTAATAAACAGGGTTTATTCGCAGGAGTTTCATGATACTACATTTAATAAAATAACTGAAACGAGTGATATTACAATTCTGGATGAGAAAAGCAGTATAGATTTCACGAGCCAGAAGGCTTCAGACATGCGTGTGAGGTATACGAAATCAGTTACGTTTCAAATTCACACTTCGAAGGGTGTAAAAGAATTATCCATGCTGGAATTCCCGGAACTGATGGATGAAACATACATTGTTCATTGTCCGTCAATCAAGGGGAATCTTCGTATACCCGATCAAATGAAGATGGAAAAATTTGAAGTATTTAAAATGAACGATGATGGTACAGAAACTGCATTAAAATATTCAATCACTACAGCAGAGAGCAAATGTGTTGATATGAACCGCGAAAAGTTTTTGCGTAACAAGAAATATTCTTACTCAATTAATGGAATAGAAAAAGGTCAAAGGTTTAAAATCAGTTATATTTATTATGTGCCTTATCTTGATAATGCGTATCAGTTTTTTTCAATCCGGCATTATTTCAATGGTAAATATCCAAAAAAAGAAATGACTTTCTCTTTGTCGTTTCACGACAAGATAAAACTGGATACAACTTTTTATAAAGAACGTCCTGAAATAACAACAAAGGACGGACGTGTTTTCCTGAACTGGAAAATGAAAAACCTTACCGGATGTCTTGATGAACCGGGAGCTCAGCTGTACCGTGATATTCCTTGGGTTGTATTTAATCCAAAGCCAGATGGATTTCTTTATACAGCCTACAAAAGTTATGATCGTGAGTTTATCCCTTTCTGGTTTTTTTATTGTGTTTCGAAGGAACGTAATATTGCCCTCGCACGTGTCGAAAATTATGATAAAGTTAAAAATCTGAATCATGTTGCATTTAGGGAATTGGCAGAAAAGTATAGTGAATTGGGAAAAGCTGACAGTTCTGGTCTGGCAAGCATTCGCTTTTTCCAGAGATGGATGGTTGATACAGTAAGGTATGATCCGGCATTAAAAAGATATTCAGAGGAAGATGTAAGTATTCCAACGCCGGGAAAAGATTTATCAGGAGAAATGTTGAAAGATTTTAACCGTGAGCTTTGCTATGGAAATATGATTCTGAAAATGAAAATGAATTTTCTTTCGGCTTATTTAACCGACAAAAGAATCGGAGAAATTTCCACACATTATTATTCTTCCATTTATGATAGCGATATGCTGCTGGCGGTAATACTAAAGGATAAGAGCATTGCATATTTGTATCCCATTTCTGACCGGGCGCATTATTATTGCGAAGAGCTTCCTTTTTATTTCGAAAAAGTACCGGCAATGATTTTGCAAACCTATGATATTGCAGGACGACAAAGAGATTTCAATATTAATCCGGATATCGTTTATACGCCTGCAAGTGCAACCAATGATAACAGTAGGAAGACAAATAGTCTGGTTAATGCGGATTTAACAAAAGGAGATATTTCATTCAAAACAAAAGTTTCGCTGGCCGGCCAATTTTCTACATTAACACGTTTTGTGTATCAGAAAAGATCCTGCGATTCGACGATCAATCCGGAGTATTTTACAAAAGTATATGCACTAAACGATCAGGTGAAAGTGAATAAAACGGATGTGTCCAAAACAAAAATTTACTTCCCTTTTGCAACAACTGTTAACTGCGAATACACTGCTCCCGGAATCATCAAGAAGAACGAAAAGACCTATTCAGTTTCTTTAAAAAACTGGTTTCATCACATCATCACAAAAGGGATTGTTTCCAATTATCGCTTCACTGATTATTATCCCGACTTCTGTGGTTCGGATACGTATATGTATATGATTCAGTTTGAGCAGGCAGTTAAGGTTACCGGTAAAACCCAGAATTTTCATATTGAAAATGCTTTTGGAACCTATACCTTTTCAATATCCCAAAACGACCCGAAGCAAATTGTGGTTTCATCCTATTTTCTGATCAAAAGCCCGCGCGTTGAAAAACAAAATTTCAATTTCGTTAAAGAAATATTTAATGCGATTGAGAAAATTGATTTATCAGAAATTCAGTTTGAGGTGGTGGAATAATACGATATCATTGCTTTTCGTCAAAAAATATTTGAGAGTCATTACGACAGATACATCCCCCTTTATCCCCCTTCAAAGGGGGACCTTATGAATGCAAAAAACTTATAATAACTACTTCCCCAACCCAACACACTGCGAAAGGATGATCTTCTGATTTTTTTTGAGTTTTAAAACAGGCACCATGGCATCGCGGTCGATCCAGCCAAGCACTACAGAATTCATATTTTCAGAAGCAGCGAACAGGTAAACATTCTGACTGATATAGCCCACATCCACGGCACTGTAAAAATCTTTTGTTTTATCATCCCCGTTCATTTTGTCATAGTCGGCAACGAATACCAGCACAACCGATGCAGAGGCTACAAAATCCTGCTTGCCCATGTCCTTGCGGAAATCGCCGGCAACCACTGGATCGAGCGTGTTCTTCTCCGCGTTGTAAACAAAGATTCCTTTGTCAAGCACAACGTATACATCCGTTTCCTGTTTGTTCATGGCGGTTGGAGCCGTGCGTTTTCCATCAGTACGATTTACACCAAACGCAGCCCACAGTAAATTGGAAAGTTGCTGATCGGTTAGTTTTTTATTCGCATCAAATTCACGACTGGTCTTACGTTCATTTAAAGCCTGCATCAATGGTTTGCCACCTTCTTTCTGTGGAGGAAGCAGTGTAATTTGTTTCAGATCCTGTGCGAAAGCAGAGATAACTAATACTACAGAAAAAAGTACTGTGAGGAAAATTCTTTTATTCATAATTTGAGTTTGTCCATAATGTCCGATTTCTTCGTTACACTCGTTTTAAAAACCAGTCATTTACTTTAGTAAACTCCTGATTTTTAAAACTTCGAAAGCCTTGAACTCGAACATTCTGAACAAAACTCTCGACTTTATATACAGTCACTAATTATTTTTATGTTTCAATTGCTATTTACAAATCCAGTAAAAATACTTCCCCGTCGATGTATTCACCATCAGTGGCAAAGAGGCTTGTTTTCTGGTCTTCAGAATATCCGAAGGTGTCACCATCTTCGAAATAAATATCCTTGCTTATTACGTAAAGGCTGATATTGGCAAGTATGGAATAAAGATCTTGTATGCTTTTATCAGAATTGATGACTTCAAATTCAGCTTTATCAAAAGCCGATAATCCCAGTGTATACGCGCAGTTCCCCTCATCGGTTTGTTCGGTTCCAATGTACACCCACAGACTGACAGGAATTTTATATTCTTTCAAAACAGCAGCAGCATTCACAAACATTTCTTTTGGAACCATCAGGTTGCGGTCGTCCTGAAAAACAGCAATGGCATGGGTAGTCTCAAATACAGAACTGATCACTTTGGTGTAAATCTTATGCTGATTAAGATCTCCCGTATCATTGGTCATGACAGATACGATCAGATGCGCATCGTGATTTGCAATTGTATCTGCTGCATTGGGCCAATAGTAAGCTGAATCAGCTGCTTCTTCCAGGTCTTCATATGGAATGGCTTCCGGAATATACATGAAAGTAAAACTTTCTCCGCCTGCGGTAATCACCGCTGCTTCTTCGTTTCCGCTGACAGAAGTGACATTTACATTCCAGTTTGTTTTTAAATGTTCCACTACTTTATTCAGGCTGTATGTTTCACCATCGTTGAACAGCATCATACCAATGATGATTTCACTGTCCTGATCTTCGTCTTCGTTGTAGTCTTCGGTTGTCATTTATTCTGATATTAATAAAGATAATAATAGCGTTGCATAGAAATTAAAGCCTCACTTGTATGAGATCTGAAAATTCAAAAATCTAAATGAAAAATCCGAAATCCGAAATCGGCATTCCGCATTTATTATTTATGTACTTTTTTAATAAAATCTTCCACTTCCTTCACACCGCCCTGCAGAATCAGGTAACCATTATAAGGCTCACGTTCGGTGATTTCATCATTGATCGGGGTCAGCATCAAACGGTTTACTTCTTCCAGATTATCCGTCTGTCCTAAAGCCCATCCCATTTTGATGTATGCGGTTTCAGGAATCATATTTTCGAGAGGTACAATACCCTTCGCCATTAAGTCGCGGCCGGTATCATATACAAACATGTGTACATATCCCCACAAGGTCTGAACCGTCATATAAATCGCAACGCCTTTTTTGACGGCACGTTCGATGGCAGGATAAATGGGTTTGTTTACATGACCCAATCCGGTTCCGATAATAACGATACCGCGGTAACCATTGTCCACCATGGCGTCAATCATGTCGGGCTGCATGTTGGTGTAGTAATACAACATACCCACTTTTTCTTCAAAGTACGGGAGTATCTTGACATCTCTGTCTTTGCGGCGGGGGCGGTAGTTTGGTTTTAAAGGAACAACACCTGCGCGTGTAACGGTTGCAGCGGGAATGTCACCAATGGTACGGAATGTAGAGCGGTAGGAGGAATGCATTTTGCGAACGCGTGTTCCTTTGTGGAGGAAACCATATTCGTCGGAAGTGGGGCCGAACATACAAACAAGTACTTCTGCAATATCTCCGTGTCCGGCGGCAGTAGCGGCATGCATCAGGTTGAGTGCAGCATCGGAACTGGGTCGGTCGGACGAACGTTGTGATCCTACCAGAATAATGGGTACAGGAGAATCCTGCACCATGAATGATAATGCAGCTGAAGAATAATGCAAGGTATCGGTACCATGACCAATAATAATTCCGTCAATACCGTTTTCAATTTCTTTACCGATGGCTTTTGCCAGCGTGATGTACTGTTCGGGCCCCATATTCTCGCTGAACACAGCAAACAATTTATCCGTCGTCAGGTTACAGATGTCGGCAAGTTCAGGAACAGCGCCATAAAGCTCGCCCGGTGTAAATGCAGGAATAACGGCACCCGTGCGGTAATCCAGACGTGATGCAATGGTTCCGCCAGTACCCAGAAGTTTAACAGAAGGCAAACCTTTGGTAAAAGGAAATTCTTTTTCAGGAATTTTGTAGTTGGCTTTTTTGTAGCCTACTTCCTTCATGTCTTTGATGGTGTTTACATCAAGACCAATGTTGTATCCTGTAATAATTTTTAATACGATATGAAAATCATCATCGTTTTCTGATCGTGGCAATACAGTACCGTTAAAGGTTCCGCGGGTTGTATTAATCACTGCCTGGCCCCACACACGCACCTGAAACTTTTTCAGCACATCAAGCGCCTTGCCTTTATATCCCTGAAAAAAATCTTCACTCATGGCTCGGATATTTATTTTGTTTTTTCAATCATTTTTTTAAGTTCTGCAAGCGGCAGGTTGCCCAATGCAGTTTTGCGAAGGTTGCCCATAATCCAGTCAACGTCCACACCTTTCTTTTTCGACATGCGGATGCTGGCAAATTTTTCTTTCAGGAAAGGGATTTGCGACTGTATTTTTTCCTTCGTTACTTTTTTAAATTTAATCGTTTCCAGAATGGAATCGAAATCCATTTTCGGATACTGATACACCACAGGCAGTATGTTTACGGCAAGTGCTGCATCCAGTTTTTTAGATT
>JAZDMK010000334.1:0-3825 GCA_043800975.1 Bacteroidota bacterium
CTGAATGTTACCTCTGCTGGTAATATTGATAATGTTTCTTATCTGTGGTCTCCAGATAAAAAATTGAACAACGATACGATTTTGAATCCTTCTGCTAATCCTGATTCAACCATTACTTACTATATTGTTGTAGAAAACAAAAATGGGTGTCGTGATAAAGATTCAATTACTGTGTATGTGATTCTTGCTTCTGAATGTGAGATAAATATTTACAATGGCATAACTCCAAATGGCGATGGCAACAACGATGCGTGGTGGATAGATGGCATACAATCATTCCCTGATAACGAAGTTCTTATTTTTAACCGCTGGGGAGATAAAGTGTGGTCGGGAAATAATTATGATAATAAAAATGTAATCTGGAAAGGAACTTTTAAATAAGGAAAGCATTTGCCTGATGGAACTTATTATTATGTAATTGATTTACTTTGGAATGGCGAAAAGAAAACATATACGGGATGGGTGGAAGTAACACGATGAAAATAAAAATTTTATGTAGATTTGTCTGATAGAAAAATTGTTTGTGTCTTTAATAAAAGAAAAAATCATTTTTTGTGAAAACATTTACATTCTTAATTGCTGTCTTTACTTTTCACTTTTCACTTTTCACTTTTCACTCTCTTGCTCAGAACTATAATCCTTTTAAGATAGGATCACAGTTGAACGATAGAGGTTATAGTATTGCCGTGGATGCCAGTTCCAATATGTATGTAACAGGAACTTTCAGCGGGACAGCTGATTTTAATCCTGACCCTGCAATTACTAATAGCATGACTGCAACATCAACAGGTGGAGATATTTTTATTGCTAAATATAATTCTTCGTTCCAGTACCAACGGGCTTTCCATATAGGAGCAGCATCATCAAATATGAGTTGTGGTTATGATATTGCCGTGGATGCCAGTTTTAATATATATGTAATAGGTAGTTTTTTTGGCACAAATGTCAATTTTAATCCATTAGGTGCGACGAAACCCCTCTCTTCAAATGGCAATCGGGATATCTTTGTTGCCAAATATAATTCTTCGGGCATCTGCCAGTGGGCTTTTAATGTGGGAGGAGCGATGGATTATGATTATGGATATAGTATTGCAGTAGATGCCGGCTCTGTATATGTAACAGGTGGTTTCAGGGGAACAACTGTCAATTTTAATCCATTAGGTACGACAAAAAACCTCTCTTCCTCTGCTTTTGTAGACATATTTGTTGCCAAATACACTTCTGCAGGAGGAGTGTGTCAATGGGCTTTCAATGTAAGGACTACCATAGATCTTAATGCTGGTAATAGTATTGCCGTGGATGCCAATTCCAATGTATATGTAACAGGTTATTTTACTACAAATGCTTTGGTTCCAGCCAAATTTGATCCTAAGTCAAATGCAGGTAATCTTTATTCAACGCCAGATAAACCTAATATCTTTGTTGCTAAATATAATTCTGCTGGTGCTTACCAGTGGGCTTTTAAAGTTGGAGGAACGAGTGACGGACAGGGCTATGGTATTGCAGTAAATAATACTGGTGTGTATGTAACAGGATACTTTAGTGGAACAGCAGATTTTGATCCCTCAGCAGCGACTTATTCTCTCACACCCTCAAATGCTGATGCTTTTGTTGCTAAATATACTTCTGCAGGAACTTTTAGATGGGCTTTCAAGATAGGAAGTTCTGATCTTGATGAAAGTTTTAGCATTGCTGTAGATGCCAATTATGTGTATGTAACTGGTGATTTTGTTGGCACAACAGGTTCTAATCCCGATTTTAATCCAGGGACAGGCGAAGTATTTTTGCCTATAACAAATGGAAGAGACATCTTTGTTGCAAAATATACTCTTGATGGCAAATACGGATGCGCTTTCTCTATGGTATCAACCACAACATCGCCTGATTATGGCACAAGTATTGCTGTGAATGCGGAAAATATGTATGTTACCGGCTATTTTAGCGGGACAGCCGATTTTGATCCCAATGCAAACACGACTAACCTTATTCCTACTGTGGGAGCCGCGTCTAACTATGATATTTATGTCGCGAAATACGATAATGGATGTAGTTTAATTGGTTGTACTGTACCCGGTGTTAATGCAGGAAAGGATCTTGCAATTTGTGCAGGCAGTTCAACAATCATTAGTGTTACAACTAAGGGAGGCAATCCGCCTTATACTTATCAATGGTCGCCTACTGCGGGATTAAACAACTCCACCATCTCAAATCCAGTTGCTGCTCCAACAACAACTACTACTTACACAGTTCTTGTTACAGATAATGCAAGATGCACAGGTACCGATATGGTTACAATTACTGTAAATCCGCAACCAACCATTACTATTACAGGAATAACAACTATTTGCAATGGAAGTTCTACAATACTCACTGCTTCGAGTGGCGCTACTTATTTGTGGGCGACAAGCGGACAAACCACAGCAAGTATTAGAGTCAATCCGACTACAACAACAACTTATACTGTTACAGGAACTGATGCAAATAAATGTGCAAATACAAACACTGTTTCGGTAACAGTAAATTCTATTCCATCCAACCCGGGACAAATAACAGGACCAAAATTAGTTTGCGCAAACTCAACACATACGTACTCTATCAACACAGTTCCATATGCAACTTCATATAAATGGATAATTCCACCAGGCGCAATAATCAATTCAGGGCAGGGAACAACAACTATCAATATAACATTCGGAAATAATTCGGGAACTGGCGATGGATTTGTTATTGCAGAAAACAGTTGCGGTTCCAGTGATGCAAGCAAAATGCAAGTAACGGTAAAACCTCTTCCTTCTGTAAATATTTCTTCCCCTAAATCAATTATCTGTCAGGGAGAAACGGTTACTCTCACCGCTACCAGCACCGGTGTTTCTGTCATATATAATTGGGCACCTTCATTAGGACTTAATACTACAACGGAAGCTATAGTTACCGCTTCGCCTGCTGTTACCACCACATATACTGTAACAAGTACTGGTATCAGTACTTGTGCAGGCACAGCAACAGTTACAATAAATGTAAGCAACATTAAAATTGATGCAGGAAGCGATATTACTATTTGCCCCGGCTTTACCGCACATCTGAATGTTACGACTACCGGTGATGTAGATGATGTTTCTTACTTGTGGTCTCCAAATAAAAAATTGAACAATGATACGGTTTTGTCTCCTTCTGCTAATCCTGATTCAACCATTACTTACTATATTGTTGTGCAAAACAAAGATGGATGTCGTGATAAAGATTCAATTACTCTGTATGTGATTCTTTCTCTTGAATGTGTGCTAAATATTTACAATGGCATAACTCCAAATGGTGATGGCAACAATGATGTGTGGTGGATAGATGGCATACAGTCGTTCCCTGATAACAAAGTTCTTATTTTTAACCGATGGGGAGATGAAGTGTGGTCGGGAAAGGGTTATGATAATAAAAATGTTGTTTGGAAAGGATTATATAAGGGGAAGCATTTGCCCGATGGAACTTATTATTATGTAATTGACTTATTTTGGAATGACAAAAAGAAAACATATACGGGATGGGTGGAAGTAACACGATGAAAATGAACTCATCTTTGGATAATATGAGCTTATATTTGAAAAAAATGGACTCATATTCGGATAATATGACCTCATATTAAAGCAATATGGACTCATATTTAAAAAATATGAGCTAACATTAAGACAATATGAGCTAACATTTAAAGAATATGACCTCATATAGAAGCAATATGAGCTCGGATTTAAAGAATCCTGACTCGGATTAAGGCAATCCCGGCTCGGATTAAGGAAATCCCGGCTCGGATTAAGAAAATCCAGTCTCGGATTA
>JAZDMK010000338.1:0-11339 GCA_043800975.1 Bacteroidota bacterium
GCAATAAAGTCCAGCTGGCTTTGGATGGAATGAAAGTTTTTAATTTTGCCTTGAATGAAGTTCCGCCCAACGTAAGGGCTTTGCTTGAACACAAAGGCAAAACAATAGATGATCCTGATTTTTTTATTTTTCATCAGGCCAATTATCTGATCAATGAATCCATTCGAAAGAAATTAAAAATCTCTCCCGAAAAGTATCCGTATTCAATTCGTCAATTTGGTAATACCAGCTCTGCATCAATTGTACTGGGCATGGTGACAGCGATTCGTGAGTCATTACTATCAAAACCGAATCAAATTGTACTGGCCGGTTTTGGTGTCGGGCTCTCATGGGGTTCTGTGTATATGGATTGTGATCCACTTGTTATTCCACCGCTTGTAGAAATATAAAATGAACGATTTTTCAAATAAAACATATTTAGTTACCGGTGCTTCTTCAGGCATCGGAAGTCAGGTTGCTATTGATATTGCCTCTGCCGGTGGAAAAGTTATTCTGACAGGCAGAAGTGAAGAAAAACTGAAATCTGTTTTTGGTAAACTGCAGGGTTCAGGCCATATCAGCATTTCGTGTGACCTGACGGACGAGATTCTGATTAAAAATCTGCTTGATAAAATTCCTGCGATTGATGGATTTGTCCATTCGGCGGGAGTTTCACCGATGGTGCCGGTGCGTTTTATCAAACTAAAACAATCACGCGATGTATTTGCCATCAATTATGAAGCAGCGCTTTTGCTTATCAGTGGCTTGCTTGCATTAAAAAAAATAAACAAGGATGGTTCGCTTGTTTTTATTTCATCCCTTTCAACAACACAGCCTTTGTTCGGAGGAGCGCTTTACACAGCTTCCAAACTTGCTTTGGAAGGTTTAAGCAAAACGCTTGCGCTTGAACTGCAACCCAAAAAAATCAGAGCCAATTGCATCTGTCCCGCATATGTTTTCTCACCCATGGTGGATGAGGCCAATAAAAATCTTTCAGTTGAGTTTATGGAACAATTCCAGAAAATGCATCCCGACGGATTTGGCTATCCCGAAAATGTTTCTTCTGTTATTCTTTTTTTACTTTCCGAAAGTTCAAAATGGGTTAACGGACGCAATATTCCTTTGGGTTCATTCAACATAAACATTCCTGCCTTATGAAAAAAGATTACTCGGTTGTTATTCCGGTTTTCAATTCCGAGCAGGCTCTGCCTGAATTAACGGAAAGGATTCATGCGTTTTTCACTGCCCGTGGTAGTTCATATGAAATAGTATTTGTTGAGGATTGTGGCAAGGATAAGAGCTGGCAGGTGATTTGTGAATTGAAGAAAAAATATCCTGATTCTATAAAGGCTGCACGACTGACAAAAAATTACGGACAACACAATGCCATTTTTTGCGGATTTACATTGGCTGAAGGGCGCTTCATCATTACGATGGATGATGATCTGCAGCATCCGCCCGAAGAAATTGAAAAATTAATTGCTCGGCAAAATGAAACCGGTGCAGATATTATTTACGGCTATTACATTTCGCAAAAGGGAACTTTTATTCGCAAAGCAGGAAGCTGGTATATGCGCAATTCATCGCGTTTCACGGCAAAAACAGTAAGCGGTGCATCGTTCCGTTTATTGCGGGGCTCGCTTGCGAAAAAAGTAACAGACCACACCGTTGAATTTGTTTACATCGACGAATTGCTTTCATGGCATACTGCATCAGTCGATTTTGTTGCAGTCAGACATGACCCGCGAAAATACAACCAGTCGAACTATTCATCCGGAAACCTGGCTGGCATGGCATGGCGGCTTTCTATTTTTTATACAGCACTCCCTTTGAAACTGATGACCATCGGCGGGTTTACAGCATCAGTGTTTAGCTTTCTTTTTGGTTTGTATTATCTGGGAAGAAAACTTTTCTTTAAAGTTCCCATGGGATATACTTCTATCATTGTAACTATCTTTTTCACAGCGGCCATTATTTTATTTTGCATGGGAATACTTGGAGAGTATCTTTATCGGATACACAAGAGCCAGTATAAAAAACCGGTGTTTTCTATTCGTGAAACACCTGAATATCCTGAAGAATGAAACTTCGCAAATACGGAATTTTCCTGGAGCGGGTGACTGAGGCTGACCTCGAAATGATCAGGCAGCACCGGAATTCTCCTGAAATAAGACAATACATGAATTACCGGGAGGAGATTTCACCGGAAATGCAGATGGAATGGTTTCGTTCGATTGATAACTACAGCAATTATTATTTCATCATCCGAACCGGTGAGAAGAAAATTGGATTAATTAATATTAAAAATATCCGATGGGAAAAGGGAAATTCTTTTTCTGAATCCGGGCTTTTTCTGTGGGATTTTTCTTTTATTGATACCCAGATACCGTTATTGGCTTCTCTTTGTTTGAGCGAGTTCGGCTTTGGATTTCTCCGCGGAGATTCCAACTATATTCATATTCTTGAGGAAAACAAAAAGGCAATGGATTACACACGTATGCTGGGTTTTGAAGAAGATGGAAAAGATGAGAATGATTTGATACAATTAAAACAAACCAGGGAAAGTTTTGTTAAATCCTCGGAACGATTGCGCAGCATGGCATTGAAAACATCAGATCATGATCCGCATTTGTATTTGTATGTGGAGGAGATTGACTGGAAAACCGGACTGGCAAATGATTTCTTTGAACACCGATCCCGTTTTTCGTATAACTATGAAATGAAAGATTGTGGTGATTACACACTTTATGCTTTTGATTTCGAAATTTAATTTGTTAAATTTGTTTTCTTAACCACCTATTTTATTCATTCTGAAAAATGAATTTCTCTAAATACATTTTCGCTTTTTCTTTCTTTTTGTCTTTTTACCATTTAGCTCTGGCACAACTTCCATTGAATCCATTTGCTCCTGCTTCTTCATGGCCGGAATCTCATGGTACCTATTGCCAGCAGAATTCTATGGTGAATGCAATTACAGAATTGGATTCAATAGTAGTAGATACAATTACTTTTCCACAAAGCCAGTTTGGATTTATTCCTCAAGGAACAATTGTAAGTGAATTTTATGATAGTTCAAACGTCTACTGTTTCTGGGGATGTAATGGGAATGCAGTATACAAAGCTGCATGTACTGAGGATAGCACAGTTTTAATATCAAAAAGGCTATCCGATCTGGGTGGGGGTAATTCTACCAGCTTTTGTGCTTTAATGGATAAGAACAATTATTTCTATGTTTTGAGTGATTTTAAATTATTGATTTTAAGAGACAGTATTGTTGGGGATCCATACTCGGCCGTCGTTACAGATACGATTCTGGATTTAAGTTCATATCAAAACGGTGATGAACTTCGCGGAATAAAAATGCTTTATTCTGGTGAGTTGGTAGTAACTTCTACCAGTGGAAAAATTATCATTATTGACAGAATCAATAAAAATGTTCTTTATGATACGAATCTGAATGAAGCAATCATCAATAATATGGCTGTTGATGAAGAAAACAACCTGTATATAAATACAGATACTTCATTGTCCAAATTTTACTGGGATGGCGACAGTTTGAATTTAGTATGGAGTATTATAATCGGTAGAAGCGGAAGCACTCCCACATTAATTGGTAATTCCACTTTGCCCGCTTCACAGCAACTGGTTGCCGTTACTGATATGAGTCACCCGAATAATCTGGTCTTAGTATGGAGGGATACTATTCCTGCGGGTTGGTCTGCCATTCCCGGATGGCCGATCAGAGTTGCCGCAGTGCAACCCATAACTTTCAATACAGCTTTTCCTACTGTGGATGTTGCTCCCGGCCAAAACTCATTGATGGTTGAAAATAACAGTATTTTGCTGGCCCGCTGGACTGGATTGTTTCCATTGTCAAGTGTTTTTAACCCGGGTCTTGAAAAATGGACATGGAATCCATCATCAAAATTGCTAACGCAGGACTGGGTAAATACAACAACTTTTTTTCCGAATGCAATGCAATGTTTAAGTACAAGCAATGGATATTTTTATTCCATTGGGGAAAAATTTATTGGTTTAAGTAAATACTGGACATTTGAAGCTATTGAATGGTTGACGGGAACTGTAAAGATTCAAAGAGTTCTTGGACCTCATTACTATGATGGATTAAATGTAAAAGGGAGCGGGGTTCAAATTGGGCCCTATGGCGAAATCATTACGATGTCGAACAAAATGATTTTCAGATTCAGGAAAGCAAACGCTATGTTCATCAAAAATGTAGAGGCTGAAAGTGAAAATAATTTTACAGTATTTCCGAATCCGGCTTCTGTCGAAATAAATATTTCTGTTCCCACTGCAAACAGTTTTACTATTTCAATCTTTAATGAATTTGGTGATATTGTTAAAAGTGATAAAAACAAAAGTGTTATGAATATTTCACTACTAAATGCTGGTGTGTATTACATGAAGATGGAAGGGATTACTAATCAGAACAAAAAAATTTCCGGGTATAAAAAAATAGTTCTTATTAAGTAGAAAAAAAAGTTTAAAAAGTGAAGATGATAATCTGTTTCTTGATTCAGGGTTTGCGAACCCAGCAATAAAGTTTTTCGTACAATATCAGAAATAATGAATCGCTGAAATGAATTTTCATTCGTTTATGCTTTGGAACAAAATAAAGAAATAAGCCGATTAACCACTGTAATGCAAAATGGAAATAAAGTGGAAGTATAAAAATGGCCAACCAATAATTCCTTTTTCTACTATACGTGTAACCCAACTTAATTCCAGTAGGCCCGCAGATAAGTTCAGCCATTTTTACTTCACCCGGATGTAACGTTTTCTTCCAGTCATAGATATGGTCCGCACTGATGGGTTTTAGCAAGGAACTATGATTTTTTCTAACCAAATCATCTCCATACATGGAAATAATCTTTTCTTTAAAATTATAGAAGTGAAGAGATTGTGGATGAAAATCAATACCAAGAAACGTACAAAGTGAACTAAAGTTTTCTTCCGGATTACTGACAAAATTTTCATATGGCAACTGGTAAAAATCTGGAGCATATTTACTCTGACAGTGCATCAGTTTTTTTTGATACTGCTTCCATCTCAATGCAATCATAGGCGTTAATTGGTTTCCAAAATTTGCTTTGCGGATAGACTGGATCTGATCACGATAATCCCTTGTGATGAAAATAAACTTAGCATTTGGAAAAATTTCTTTCAATAAAGGCACATCTAATGAATAGCCAGGGTTTTTATCGCCAATGATAGAAATCATTTCTTTTGGGAATGGAGATTGGAAATGCAGGCAAACTACTTTGCAAACGGTTTCATAGTCACATGACCCGGTCAATTTTTTTAAGTTTTCCCTCAATTCATCTTTTTTTAGATTCCATAAGTCAATCGTCCAGAAAGAATACTGAATGTTTTTCTGAATTTCATTAAAAAAATTGTGAAGATCATTTTCTGTCCATTTTTTTATGTGCCCGTATATTTTGTGATAATATAGAATAAATGGAAATTCAAGCGGGATCGTAACATTGGGATGTGCATCGAAGAGAAAACGTAGCAGCGTTGTTCCCGACCGTGGACTGCCAACAATAAAGAAGATAGGAAGTTGTTTAATATCGTTTACGCTTTTTTCCATCCTCTTAATGTCAGCATTTTAAAAATTAAAGAAAAATCGGAGCTGTTAAAACGAAAAATCTTGTATACGGGATGGCGTGTTATTACAGAATAGGCAGCCAAAATTACAATCCCGCCGAGAGAATAACTGGCACAGGAAGCCCAGGCTGCGCCCATTCCCCCGTATTCGGGTATCCATAAAAAATTCAGAATAATATTTAATATTAGGGCGGGAATAAATGCGAATAGTGTTACTAAAGGCTTGCCCATTCCTGCAATGCGGTTGTTACAAATTTTAAAAAGAATCATCAGGAACATCCCGGGAAGGATTGCCTGTACCATGGGAACGCTGTCTGTGAAATTTTCCCCGTATATCAGTGGAAGAAAATAAGGAGTCAGGAAATAAATAGCTACAGTTCCACAAAGGCCTGTGATTAAAGAGATGCGAAGTACCTGGTCCATACTGTTGTTCAGCGTTGACTGGTCTTCTGCATTGGCAGTACGTGTGCGAACCACAGTTCCCATCGCTGAAGGGATTTGCCAGAGCAGCTGTCCTAATCCTACAGCTAATGTGTAGAAGCCGATCTGCTCAATAGTTGACATACGTTCAAGAAGGAGAATGTCAATACGATAATTAAGTTGTAGTATAAAAACGGATATGGCATACAACATGCCCATGAGAATCATCTTTTTTTGCACTTCTGGAAATAATCTGAATTTAATCGGACAGACTTTACTGATTTTCTTTAATGCAAAAATGTCGATCAGTAAATTACCCGCCAGCATGGCCATAAGCGCACCAGCCACATCGAGTTTTAAAACAAGCAGAAAAAGACAGATGAAAACCAAATTTAAAAATGCAGGCAGGATTTTTAGAAGGTTGGAAATTTTGTACTTCTCTTTTCCAAGAAAAAAACCACCGGCATATATAATTAAAAGGCGAGTTGGGATAATCAGAATGGCGAGCGTGATCAGCAGTGGTTCGTAAATAATTTTGTCGGAATAAAGATAAAATATCAGGCTGAGCGAGCCGCCGATAAGGGTTGAAAGGAAAAGTGAGACTAAAATTGAAGCAACAATTTTTTCGTCTTCAAAAAGTTTTTTTCCTACAAAGTATATGGCAGACTGCCGTGTGCCTAATAAAGCGAAGCTTGCAAATAAACCGGGTATAATGAGCACGGCAGCATAGGCACCCCGGCCTTCAGGCCCCAGCACACGTGAAAGAATAACCCCGGTAATAAAACCGATGG
This sequence comes from Bacteroidota bacterium, assembly GCA_043800975.1. Lineage (GTDB taxonomy): Bacteria > Bacteroidota > Bacteroidia > Bacteroidales > JAHJDW01 > JAZDMK01. Next base: position 6,819 of record JAZDMK010000338.1, read on the forward strand.
CCAGTGTCACAAGGTTGCTGCCCAGCACAGAAGTGATATCCCTGATCAACTTTCGTTCACTCATTTTGTTTGCTTGTTTTTTCTTTTTAAAAAACCAACTAATAATGGTCCCCGATTTAAAATGCGATTTCTGAAAGTAAAAGGAAGATAATGAACGATCAGAACGAAAAGATGAATACTTTCAGTTAAAAAAACACTTGGCAAAGAACGAAACCATATTATTAAATTAAAACCATTATAATTTCTATCGTATCCCATTTTTTCTGACCATTTACCGGCAACCTGATCAGCCATATTAATCTCCCGTTCGGATAACTGGTTCTTCCATAAATCCACTTTTCGGGTATTAATAGGTTGGATCAAGCTTTTGTGATGTGTTTCTATACTATATTTAGAGTATTCTTTTTCCAATCCTTCTTTTTTTTCATGAAAGGAAAGCATAGAAGATTGATATGGGATATTAAGAAATCTGCAGATATTCTGAACCTGAATTACAGGATCAGCGGTCAGATCTTCATATTTAACAGTATGAAAAAGTTCGGGATTCTTTTTCTTTGCCCTTTCGAGAATACGAACCGATTTTTTCCACTTGTAGGCAATGATTGCTGTATTGTGAAATTCAAAATCAACAGCTTTAGTTGATAGAATCTGATCTCTGTAATCCCGAACGAGGTGAATGTAACGGGCTTCGGGAAAAATTAGTGGTAAATATCTGAAATATAAAGAATAAACAGGGTTTTTATCTCCCAGTATTTGGATTTCCTCTTTTGGAAAAACGGAGGGGTACAATGAAATGATCGTTTTACAAATCGTTGCATAGCTTACTGTTCCTGCCAACGGAAGCAAATGAGAAAGCAATTGTTCTCTGGAAATGTTTAATGTGCTGAATTTACGCGTTTTCATCAGATAATCTACGAAGCGCTCAAACCGTTGTGCATTCCAATGTTTTCTTTTTCCATAAGATAAATAATACCCACCTATAAATGGGCACTCAACAGGAATTGTCACATTGGGGTGGGCGTCGAAAAGTGTCCGAAGAAGGGTGGTGCCTGAACGTGTACGTCCGATAATAAAAAAAATCGGAATGTGTGAAAGATCACTTTTGCTCGGCAAATCCACAGAATTTCGGTTTGAATTGTAAATTTTGGCAAATATACTGATTTAAGAACAATATTTAGAATACACAAGCAGGGCAACCTTTTTAGAAAAAAAACGTCTAAAGAATTATAAAATCTAAAATAATTAAGTATCCTTGTATTCAATATTTGCTTTAGTATGAGAAAAATTAAAAAAGCATCCATTTTTCTGATGATATTTTTGCTCCCCACAATGTGGGCTTTTGCAGGAAATCCCGAATTAAAACTTGTTTTTGTTAAGGACCCTGCTAAGAAGGGCAGCCCTTTAAATGAAAACAATATGAAGGAAATCAACTTCACGATATTTGGTTTAAAAAATCAGGCAGAAGCCAATGCATTAGCCGATAAATTCTGGGTTGAAGACAAAAACCTGAAGGGCTTAATGCAAACGTTTACCATAAACGAAAATCCTGCAGATGGATCATACAAGGTTCAAACTCAGTTTTTGAAAGTGGCGACAAAGAAATATATTCTTGAGTTGGCATTTTCCTGTGGTTTTGAAAAAGTTACGATTGATGGCGTGGAAGTCAATACCCGCGAAATGATTCAGAAATCTTAAAATGAGTAGTATGAAAAAATTATTGTTTGTTTTTGGATTTGTGCTTGGTTTCACAGGAATAATAAATGCACAAGTACCAACTAATCAGGATTGCCTTGGCGCAATTCCAATTTGTCAGAACGTATATTCTACGGCGGTTTCTTATACAGGGACAGGAAATTACACAACGGAAATTAGTTCTTCCAATTCATGTCTGGGTTCCGGCGAAAAAAATGATGTATGGTATACATTTTCTGTTCAGCAGTCTGGGAATTTAAGTTTTTTAATTACACCGAATTCAAGTTCAGATGACTATGACTGGGCTGTATATAATCTTACCAGCAGTTCATGTGCAGATATTTATAACGGAAGCGGGATAGAAGTAAGTTGCAATTTTTCTGCAACATCAGGTACTACGGGCCCAAATGGTGCCGGAACAACAAACAGTGAACCTGCATCTGGTCCAAGATACAATGCAGTCATTCCGGTTATAGCAGGTCAGACCTATGTTGTTAATGTCAGCAATTTCTCTTCATCGCAATCGGGTTATACAATCGATTTTGGGGCATCAACTGCGGTAATTTTTGATAATGTTCCGCCTGTTTTAACAAACATACTGTCCACACCCGGTTGTGGCTCATCTACTATCCAGTTTGAGTTTTCAGAATGGATACAGTGTAGTACAGTTTCTGCTGGCGACTTTACTGTTACCGGCCCTGGCGGACCTTATACTGTTACAGGGGTAACGGGAGCTGGTTGTGCTTCCGGCGGTACACAGGAAAAGATTTTTACAATAACTGTTTCTCCAGCTATTACAACGAGTGGAGCCTATAATCTAAATCTGGTTACAACTGCCGGATCAGTTACTGACCTCTGTGGAAATGTTGCATTAGCTAATTCAATACCTTTTAATGTCTCGTCTGTGAATGCATCTATCAGTGCTCATTCAGATGCAAACTGTGGTTCTGCTAATGGTTCTGCGACAGCTACAGGTACGGGTGGTGCTGGAACATATACTTATACCTGGAACACTGTTCCTGTTCAGAATACAGCAACCGCATCAGGTTTACTTCCCGGTAATTATATTGTAACTGTTAGTGACGGATCATGCAGCGATACTGCGATGGTTACAATCTCTAACGTGGGAGCTCCTACTTTAACTTTAACTGTAACGCATGAAACCTGCAGCCAGAGCAACGGACAGATTGTTTGTGTTGCAACGGGTGGTTCAGGTGTTTATACCTATTCTTGGAATTCTGTTCCTCCTCAGGCAACAGCTACAGCAACAAATCTTCCTGCCGGGAATTATACGGTTACCGTTAATGACGGAACTTGTACAGCTGTTCAGTCTGCTACGGTGAATAATTCTCCCGGACCTTCATTAAGTATTACCGGAGTTGTGGATGCCACATGCGGTAATTCGAATGGCTCGGCAACTGTTAATGTTACTTCCGGCGGAACGGGACCTTTTACTTATACATGGAGCACTACTCCGGTTCAAAATACTGCTACGGCAACAAATCTTCCTCCCGGAGCGTACACTGTTACGGTTAAAGATGTCAACAATTGTATTGCATTGATTAATGCAAACATTAACAACCATCCTGCCTTTACTACCGTTATTCAGGTTCGTAATACGGACTGTGGTTTATCGAATGGTGCTGCTGTAGCCTCGTCTTTTGGTGGCTCAGGTGTATATACATATACATGGGGAACAACGCCTGTATGCACCAATGACACGGTTACAGGTTTGGCAGCGGGCTCCTACATTGTTACTGTTTATGACGGTTTTTGTACAGTAACAGATACTGCTGTTATTGGTCTGAACAATGCGCCTGTTCTTACCATGTCTTCCATTGATGAAACTTGCGGGCAGGGTGATGGCTCCGCTTTTGTAAGTGTAGTAGGTGGTTCAGGGGCATATACTTATTTATGGTCTTCAGGTGGCGGTGTCAATCCAACCATGTCGAATGTACATTCAGGTTCATATTCGGTAACTGTTTCCGATGGTCTGTGTTCGGTTTCTTCTACTGTACAAGTGGATAACATTCCGGGTCCTAATGCGGCTTTTACTGTTACACCACCCATCGTAGATGTTCTGAATCCCTTGTGCATGTTCTACGATAATTCAACAGGTTCGCCAATTTCGTGGACCTGGGATTTTGGTGATAATACTTTTGCTTCAACCCAAAATGCAATGCATTCATACATGTCAGCCGGAACGTTCGAAGTTATGCTTACAATTGAAGATATCAACGGATGTCGTGATTCAACAACCTTAATGGTTACCGTGAATGATATCACTACGATTTATGTACCCAATGCCTTTACACCGAATGAAAACGGAATCAACGAAACATGGGGACCCAAAGGAACCAATCTGAATCCTGATAAGTTCCACATCTGGGTTTATAATCGCTGGGGTGAACTGATCTGGGATACCGATAACCTGAACCAAACATGGAACGGAACATACCACAATCAGGGCGAACCCGTTCAGCAAGGTGTGTATGCGTGGAAAATCATGTGTAAAAATTATGACGGCACAACCTCCTATTATGACGGGCATGTTACTGTATTCAAGTAAGATTTTTTAACTATATTTTAATGGCCGGTTTATCCGGCCATTTTTGTATTCAGAAATTGCGTTAATTTTGTCACCTGATAATTCAATATGGAATTTTTATATCCGTCTTTTCTTTTTGGGTTAACAGCCATTGCTGTTGCGATCATTATTCATCTTTTCAATTTCAGAAGATTGAATAAAATATTTTGTCCGAATGTAAGACTGTTAAAAAATATTCAGCAGGAAAACCAGACGCGCAATCGCTTGCGTAATCTATTGAT
>JAZDMK010000342.1:0-3435 GCA_043800975.1 Bacteroidota bacterium
GTCAGTTTAAAATGATCGCATCGATTATTGGAGATAAGCTTTCAAAAGCGAAAAGATATATGCAGCAGACAAACTACATGACAGTAGAACTCATTCATGGATACAGTGAACCACATATTTCAGTAAAAGATGAGGAACGAAGACTTACGAATCATGTACAGGATTTTATAACCGAAGTCAGAAGCGCAATGATGCAATCCATGGTGGAATTGGTTAATGCCTTCGATAGTGGGAAAAATCAAAGAAAAGATGTCATGCCGGAATACGAGGAATATGAAAAACAGGCCGCCGGTCTCAGACAACAACTGGAAAAATTAAAAAAAGGAAGTGAAATAGCAAAACGGATGCTTGACAATATACTTGGCAAAACACTCGATGGACGGGAAAGCGAATCTGATATTCTTCAGGTAAAAAGCGCCCTGATTACAATCGCGGAAAATTTGAAGGAGTTTCAGAAACAACAGGACCGTGACATTAGAGAAGGCAAGGAGTACGGAGTTGTAAAAGGACACTGCTATGATCTTATAAGCGAATTTGTAAGAACGGTAAAAGAATTCTTTTTCGAACGGAAATGCAATCAACTTAACCTGAAAACACTTGCACATTACGCACTTACAAGGAAACTGGATCAGTTTGCGGAACAAATAGCAAATTCACAAAATCAAGCTGACCAAAACGGGGAGGTTGAAAAATGGTTGGCTACATACAAAGAGTTGAAGGCAATCGAATCAACGATGCAAACAGAAGATCAGGAAACGACATATAGAACAAAATTCATGGAACTCATACGCGGCATAAAGACAGTCAAAGTAACAGATACGCGCTTCACAAGATTCTTGATTGATGAACCTCTTTCCCAGCGAATTGATGAAGAAGCCCTGGATAAAGATTTTTTCGCTTTCCAGAAAGTCATGAAGCAGTATTACGATTTTCACACTTTGATCTCGATGAGCGACGATCTCGTGGACAGAGAACTACTGACAGACTACGACTATCGTTTAACAAAAAGCACAATATCCGTTCTCACGGAACTGATTGAGGAACTATCCACCGAAAATGATAATCCGCAAAAAACAGAGACGGCAAAGGAAACAATAACCAGATGCAGAAATGCGGCACAAGATTTACAGTTTACATCACCCGAACTAGCGGACCGGCTTTTACTGGCCCTTGATTACATTCAAAAATATACCGATTATATGGGACATTATAACGAAGTAACAAACATGGAAGATTTCGCGACCGCCGTTTCGGTATTGGAAAAAGTTAAATCCGATCTCGAAAAACAACTTCAATAGAAACTACGATTATTCCTTTACCGGAACAACGCAAACAGCGCACTCATTTTTAAGCTGCCTGTTCAGCAAATAAAGTGAGAGAACCATCATCGCAAGACTCACCAGCTTAAATATAGATTCAAAATGAGTGAAAAAATCCAGCCATATCGTTAAACCAAATAAAGAAATCACGGGCAAAGTACAAGCCGTGCAAATAACCGAAAATCCCCCCAGTAAAAACCCAACACCGGACAAAGAGGATAAAGTAGCCTTTTGCCCAACATTATTATTGGCCATTTTCCGGGAAAACAGTGCAATAAACCCCGCCATAAGCACACCCACTAAAACGCTTAAAACCATACTAAACACAATATTCAGTGGCGACAGGTTGGCCCCGGCAATACACATTTCATCTCTGCTTCCCGGAAAAGTCGACATTACATAATAACTGCAATCAAACATCAACACCGAAGCGCCAATGCAAACCATCAGATACTTAAGTTGTTTTAAATTTGTAAAAACCGGCATATGGAAGACCGGGTTAGGAAGACAGCATGGGATCGATAACTTTCTGGAACGCGGACAATCCCTGGGCACCTTTTATCAAAACCGCATCACCGGTTTCATTGTTAATGACAATACTACCCGGTGTACCAGTAACACCTGAAGCCGAACCATTATCCGAATTGGATCTGATCTTTTGATCAAACTTACCGCTGCCCAGACACTTTTTGAAAGCATCCCTATCAATGCCAAGTCCCGCTACGGCCGCTCCCAAACTTTCTTCATCCGATGGCCCGCTTGTGAAAAGAATATCTGCAAATTCCCAAAATTTGTCATTACCACCAAGCTCTGCCACGCATTCACTGGCAACAGCCTGATGACTGGCCGCAGGTTCATGAAAAGACAAAGGATAATGACGATAAACCCAGTTTACTTCCCCTTTATAAGTATCGATAATCTGTTTGGCAGTAGAATGAAAAGACCTGCAGTATGCACATTGGAAATCGGAATATTCCACAATCGAAATCTTTGCGTCTTTGTTACCGAATATATGATCATCAGACAGAGAAACCTCCGAAACATTTTTGGCCATTGATTTTGATGCCTCTGCCTGCGCAGCAACCTGCGAATCCTGTTGATCCTGCGCCTCCTGCGTTTTTCTTTGAATATACTTATCAATACCATCCTCAATTCGCTGTTGAAATACATCGTTATTCATGGATCCCGAGCCCGACAACGTCATCGCAAAAAATACCAGTGAACCGGAAATAACAACCGATGCAAAAACAATCGCCAATAAAAGACCTAAATCCACCTTGATTTTTTTTCTGAAAAATAACTTCATGATGATAAAATAGTTTAATAAAATTTAACGCAAGTATATCACAGAAAAACTAGTCCCTCCACTTTATGGAGCAGCCCATTGAAGGTTTTTGATCCAAATCGGGAGTCTCTCCTTTCACCAAAGCCACCAAAGCTTCATCCAGTTCATGTTTTTTTGCCGCTTCCGCATCTTTCCAGTTATCGTCAATACGCCCGTGATAAGCAAGTTTCTGCTCCGCATCGTACACAAAAATGTCAGGTGTGCACTTTGCTCCATAAAGGCGCGCAACCTCCTGGGCGGGATCCTGAAGATATGGAAAATTCATTTTATACTGAACAAAATACTCTTTCATCTTCTCATAGCTGTCTTCCGGATAATCCGGATTAAAGTTGGAATTAATACCGACAAACCGTACACCGGCATCCCTGTACTTTTCCTGCAGCGCCGTTAACCTGCTCCACTGGGCACGAACATACGGACAATGATTACACATGAAAATAACAACCAAAGCTTTCGCTCCTTTAAAATCGGCAAGCGAATACTGCTTATCATCGGTGCCCGTCAGAGAAAAATCTTTTGCGGGCGTCCCGATCGGAACTTTGGTGGATTCAAGAAGTACCATACAATGTGGAGATATGCTACCATAAGGGCCAATTTCTAACAATAAAACATGTCCGACTGGTTTTTTAATCCGATCATGTTCCAGATCGGACCGTTCACAGCCCATTGGTACGGATTCATGTACGCGCTTTCCTTTATTTTGGGATATCTCTATGTACATTACTCCAAACCGGGAAAAAGACTCGGTTTAAGCGAAAAAGACACCGACAG
>JAZDMK010000291.1:0-11708 GCA_043800975.1 Bacteroidota bacterium
TGAACAATGTCATTAAAAATAAAACGTGTGCTTCCACTTTCAGTAGAAAGTATAATTTGTTTCTCATGATTCATGTTTTGAGGATAGTTATTCGCGTGAATATCCTGCAGGTTGGATATTTTTGCTAAAGAATATGCAGTAAAATTTTGACCATCGTTACTCCTTTCCAAAACAATTTCATTTACTGAAATACCTGACAAATTATCCCATACCAGATGAATGACGCTGTCCTTTAAAAGTCCGACTTTAAAATTGACATTTACATTTCCCTGATTTTTTTCCACAGGCAAGTTGGAAATTGGGATATTATCTGGAATCGAAATTTCAGATTGCGCTCCGCATAGAGATTTCCCCTTGATAGTTGGGTTAAGCGGATTGTTGTTAGCGCAGAAGCCGGGGCTTATGTTAAACACAAGCATCAAAACGGCTGTCATGATTATCGCGGTTAGACCGGTAATCATGTCGCTTTTTCTGCATTCTCCACCACCCGGAGGCGTGGGCTTAGCTTTACAATTGTAATGTTTTTTCATAGCAATGCTTTTTAAAAAGTTTTTGCTTTTTTTTGCATTAAGCACAGAACTTGACAATTTCTTTTTTAACACCAGTTATATCAACAGAGAAAAGAACAAAATGGGCAATAGCCCTGCTGAACGCTGTTCATATCCATACATCAACAAACCCCAGGATGAACATAAATGAAAATATCCCTGACGAAATATAGAGAGGTGCTGAATTCAGAATTAAGGAATTGCTGAAAAGTGAGTTTTTAGTAAAGCTGTTTTTATTGTTTTGGAGATGGGTCAAGAAATCTTTAAAAGCAATGCAGATTCTTTCTGTTGCTTTTCCATGCTTATCGGGATATGCTTCCCTTATAGTTTTGCATGCATTATTTCCATTGTTAAAAGTACCCCCTCATGACGTTTATATATTAATGTGTTTTTCATTTCGTTTCGCACTATTAAGATAGTAAAAAACGAAGAGAAAGTCAAGTAAAAAACCTTATCAATACGTTTATTTGCGCATGTTTCGTCAATTAAACCGATAAAGTAAATGACATAATGCCAAAAATCATGTCTTAAAATTGTAAACACAAGATTGTTTATATCAATCGTTAAACCTGAGCTGCAAATCAGATTCTTATAAAAGAGGCATTAACCCAGCTTCATTTTAAATATCTTTTTATACTCAGCACGTGTATCATCTTTATAAAGGAAATAAAGCATTCCATCATGTATGCGGATTTTTTCAATAAAAGCAAAGCCAGGAACCTGAATGGTTCTGACTACTTTTGCACTTCCGGAACTAATCTCTGCAAGTTCAGTCAAACCACCTTTTTGAAACAATGTGTACATTTTTTGTCTGCTTTTATCTACGTAAAATTCACCTTTCAAGTCTTTTTTCTTCTGTATGAAAAGCTTCTTTTCACTTAGCACTTTCCCATTCAAGTCAAAGTATTCAATCTTGTTGTTTTCAAAATCGAAAATTATTAATGAATCATTCATTTTAATCAGGGGAGCAAAAACAGGCTTGTACATACATAACTGTTCAAAGCGTTCTGAAAATTCATCATAGCCTTTCATCGACATCATGCGTGGTTTATCTTTCAGAATATCCAGACCTACAATGTCGGAAATGGTAACAATTTCTCTAAGTGTGTCTATAGTCTGATCATATATAAAGTATGTCAGTTTCTGGCGGTTGGAATAAAAACCTTTCAGATAAAAACGGCTTTCATCATGTTCTACACAGGGACTGATCAATTCCTCGAAATCTTCTGCATCCGATTCGGTTGTCAGCCGAATACCTCGTTCATCATAGGTTACTACACTTGCTGTTGTTGTTGTAACATAATAAAGGGCACCCATGCAGTCGCGAACCAGTTTCCCCTTTTTGGCAACTGCAACATTTGATTTCACGTTGCCTGCAAAATCACAAAGATAAAGTCCGGGCTTGCTCATACTCATTCTGTCAAAACCCAGAAAAGCAAACAAACTATCTCCGCACATTTCATAATCCCAGATATAGACCGGAAACTCAGGCATCAGATCGGTAGGTTTTTCAATTGATACAGGAAATACCGGCAATTCATTCATCTTATTCCTTATCACTAAATCAAATTTCCCTGTGCGATTGACGACAATATTTTTCTTTTCATAACTAACATGTGACAACAAAAGGGTAGCTGGAAAACGTTTTACTGTAATTGAATAATTTCCTTTTCCATCTGTTTCAACCGTGTTTTTCGAACCCAGAACACTAACACCAACATTGGAAACAGGATTTCCTGTTGCAGAATCTTTGATTGTCCCTGAAACCAGAAAGCCATTCTGCTGTGCATAACCCACAGTGATGAAGAAAAAAGACCCTATGATTATCAGATATTTCATTTTGTTACTTTAATGAAAGTAAATTTGATTTTGCACGATCTGAATAGAATCCATTCGATTCAGAAATTTCTTCCATGATTTTTTTATACTCATCTATTCTACCCAATTTCTGAAGTGACAAGGCAACAAACCATTTTGATTCCTGATCAAAAACAGTGATTCGATTTTGTTCTGCCAAGATCAAGAGCTTGAGTGCTGCATCATAGCGATTGGTGTAGAAATAACAAAGGCCACCATAAAACTGTGCATTTACATCACCCGGATTCTGGAAGGCGAGTATGTTAAATAATGAGATTGCCTCATTGAATTTTGAAGCGGAAAATGCTTCCATCGCACCCGAAAGGAAAGTCATATATCGTGTAGCATGTACCAGATTGACTTCAACCCACTGACCTTTTGCTGTGTCGCTTTTGCTTTCATATCTCGCTTCAATACCACTCAAATATCCCCGAACAATTTTTTGTGGGTCGTATAATCTTTCATAATCTACAACTTTCATATCAAAGAAATATTCGAGTGGATACATTCCATATGAATCCAGACGAGCATGCTTTTTCCAGTTAATACAAATAATATCTAGTAATGCTTTTTCTGAACCTCTGGAAGGAATCTGAAAAAATTCAATTACATTTTTAGAAGGTAAAACAGCTAAAATTCCTGCAGAATCAGACTTTGGAACTACCTGAAAAACATTCTTGGCTGGTGTTGTTTCACCTACATTTTCAATCAAGGTCATTTGATTAATGACAGTAGCATCATTTAGAACACTGTTTTCACAGGAAACTGCCTTGTAATTTTCATTTGATATATTTTGATTAATGAGAAATACTGAAATAAGAAGCACAACGGGAATTGATGTAAATACTGAAAAACGGAACCAGCGAAATGAAGAAGACATACCTGATCTAACACGCACCTGGCTGACCAAAGCAGGAACAACACCCAGCAATTTTGGATTCTGAGCAAAACCTTCTGCAGCCTCAGCTGAAAAGGCATTCCCTGAGAGGCGCATTTCCAGCTCATGGCTGTTCGCACTGCTTTTCCGTCCGAAGTATTTCTTCAGATCACGAAAAGAAAGCGGCGCCTTTTTCTCAAACATACTATGAAATCGATCTGTTTTCATTTTGCTGTAGCATAAGTTTCAAATTTCTTTTTCCATTTTGTATGTACGATTTCACTTCTCCGATTGAATAGCCTGTCTTTTCTGCCAGCTGATTGTAGGATAATTCATCGAAATAAAACAACTGCAAACAAATCCGCTGACTTTCTTTCAAATTCTCCATAGCATTCTTCATTACTTCGGGATCGGGTAAGAACTCTTCGTTTTCCTGTTCAATTACTTCTTCGATTTTCTCTTCATTAACTGAAACGTGGTTGTTTTTATTATTTCTGAATGTCATGAGACAATAGTTGCGTGTAACGGTATGAAGCCATGCCTCAAAATTTAGAATTTCTTTTTTCTTTGTTTCCGAAATTACTTTTTCAAATATCTGCGAAACTGCGTCTTTGCTATCATCCGGGTCTTTCAAATATTTTAAGCAAACCCCAAACACCAGATGAACATACTTCTCAAACAATATACCGATGCAGGACATGTCGCCCTGCATCCTGTATTTTTCAAGAAGTTCCCTGTCGTCGGGCAGATTTTTGTATTTCTTCCGGATGAAAAACATTTTATTTATTCTTTTCTTTTCTTCTTTCCTGAGCCTGTTTCTGTGAGAGCCAATCGAAATAGCTGGTTGTTTCAATTACAACTACCCCTCCCGTAAAATCACCATATTTTGCGGGAACTCCACCGGTATAAACCGATATGCTTCCGATGGCGCAGCTAGGAATTCCCAACTCACCATTCATCACTTTTACACCATCAACGATGTATACAGCGTCTCCCGAACGTGACCCGCGGAAGTATATCTCTCCGTCATCGCGCACCATGATCTCGCTGGACATACTTCTCATAATTCCCGTAAAGGTTTTTGAATCAGCCTTTCCTTTTAATTCGGTGCCAAGTATTGTCATTTTCTTTGGGTCATCAATATTCACTATAGGCTCTGTCCAGATAATTTCTGTTTCAAGTAATGTATTATAGGCTAATCCAATTTCATTCATATAGGTCGCTTTGTCAGAGTTGACCCGTATTTCCTTAATTGTAGTTTTCTGATAAGACACAGTTGTAACAGTTAAATCATAATTTCCGGCCGGAAGAGGTTTCAGAATGAATCGGCCTTCAATGTCGGTTGTTGTGGCAAACATCTTGCCATTCAGCATCACATAAACAGCAACACCCGGGAGTGTTTCGCGTGTTTCTGCATTGACAATTTTCCCGCGGATTTCTCCACCTACCTGAGCGAGTAGTATTGTAGCCGGGATGAACAATGCAATCAAAAGAGCAATAATTTTTTTCATGGTTGACAATTTTTAAGGTTTCTGTTCATAAGATTCAAGGCTGAATAAATTCCATAAAAATTTTCTATAAACTTACTATCTATATAATGTATTGTAAATAGACGATCAGGGAACGGTCAAAACGGATCAGGGAACGGTCATTTTGATCAAGGCATTGAACTTATGCTTCAATATCAATGTGGTTTAGAAGAAAAAATGATTATTTTTGCGCCTTAATAAAAGAATGAAACATGGCAACAACTGCTGACTTCCGTAATGGACTCTGTTTAGATTTCAACAATGATCTTTATGTTATTGTAGATTTTCAACATGTAAAACCCGGTAAAGGGCCGGCTTTTGTAAGGACAAAACTTAAAAACATACGTACCGGAAAGGTAATACCGAACACATTTACTGCCGGCGTAAAAATTGATGTAGCCCGCGTTGAAAACCGCCCTCATCAATATCTTTATAAAGATGATACCGGTTATCAATTTATGCACAAGGACACCTTTGAACAGATCACAATTGAGAAAGAACTGATCAACGCCCCTGATCTGATGAAAGAAGGTCAGGAAGTTCAGATACTGGTTCATGCCGACACCGAAACCCCGCTAAGCTGTGAGCTTCCTCCTTTTGTTGACCTTGAAGTAACCTATACCGAACCCGGTCTTCGTGGAGATACCGCTACTAATACATTAAAGGCTGCGACAGTGGAAACCGGAGCAATTGTGCAAGTTCCTCTGTTTATAAGTCAGGGCGACCGCATTCGTGTTGATACCCGATCCCTTTCCTATTCAGAGCGCGCAAAATAATACTCAAATGAAATTATACCCTGCACAAAAGCTTGCTGACCTGGCTGCATTTTTAGGATCTGAATATACAGGCGAGCCCAATTTTGTTATTTCAGGCATTAACGAAATTCATGGAGTTGAAGCGGGTGACCTAACATTTGTGGATCACCCCAAATATTATAAAAAAGCTTTGCAATCGAAAGCCACAACCATCCTGATTAACACAAGGGAACTACCATGCCCGGAAGGCAAAGCACTCATTTTTTCGGATGATCCGTTTCTTGCCTACATGAAGCTTGTTCACAAATTCCGTCCTTTTGAGGCAAGCAATAAAATGATCAGTGATAAAGCCGAAATCGGGGAAGGTACAATTATTCAACCCGGAGCATTTATAGGAAATAATGTTAAAATCGGAAAAAATTGTCTTATCCATGCCAATGCCAGTATTTATGATCACTGTATTCTTGGAGATAATGTGATAATTCATTCAGGAACTGTAATAGGTGCTGACGCTTTTTACTTTCAAAAGCGAGCTGATAAGATTATTAAATTTGAATCCTGCGGACGGGTAATTATTCACGATAATGTGGAAATTGGCGCCTGTTGTACGATAGACAAAGGTGTTTCAGCAGATACAATCATTGGAGAATACACAAAACTTGATAATCATATTCAGATCGGGCATGACACAATTGTTGGAAAGCGCTGCCTGATGGCCTCTGCAGTAGTCATTGCCGGCGTAAGTTGTATTGAAGATGATGTAATCATCTGGGGAAAAGTAGCGATTAACAAAGACCTTGTCATTGGGAAAGGTGCAGTAATACTGGCTACTTCGAATGTTGACAAATCGCTGGAAGGTGGCAAGGTTTATTTTGGGTCACCTGCAGTGGAAGCCCGGAAAAAATGGAAAGAAATTGTCAGTCTGAAAATGATGGCTGAAGAGTACGAAAAAAAGCATTCCAATAATCAGGACTGAACTACGACTTCAGTCTGGTCTTCCTTTTTATTGTGATATAGATCAAGTGCAACTATGATTGCTACAAACCCCCAGAAGGGAACCGAAAGTTTATCTGTATCCAGAAAATTATTCAAAACACCATGAATAAAATAGGTTATTAAGCCCATTACAATTGCCAGCGACATCTGGCGGATTTTTCGAGTTACACCTTTAATTGCTATAATAATCCCCCGATATAATACAGTTACAACAAGTGCCATAAACAGCAAACCTCCCAGCAGACCTGATTCTGAGAGTGGTCCCAGATATTCACTGTGAGCTGTACCCATGTTCCCAAAATTTGTACTGATGATTGTTTTATCGTATGACATCTGAAAAGTTCCGTATTGGAACTGATACGTTCCGGGGCCCCAACCCAGTACTGGTCTTGATTTGAACATACGTATCGCACAATTCCAGCGATTTATTCGTTCAAGGTTAGAAGCATCTGAACTGATATTTGAAATAGATTGAACATGCTTCGCTATATCAGATGAAGAATCCTGCTTGTTTTTTTCCATCTTCATAAAAATCTGATCCATATTCATTATAAACCAGCCGCCAAGAATAACAGCCGCCAGCCCAACATAAACCAGTTTAATACGAAGAAGTACAATAGCCGACACGGTGATTGCGAAAAGCACACTTACCCATGTAGCACGTGCATAGGAAAGAATAATTGCAACGATGAAAAGAATAAAAAGCAAAATAGAGATATACCTTCCAAAACCACTATTTTCGCGACCCACAAAAAATAATATCACGATTGGGAAGAATAATCCAAGGATTGCACCATAAGCAGTATGATCATTATAGAATGGCGTCATAACCCAATGTGACGTAACCTGATCGAAGCCCCAATTTGAATGATTAACGATTGTATAAATAATTACACCGGAGAGCGGGACTAAATAGAGCCAAAGAAAAAAGCGAATCTTATTATAGTCCTTCAAAATCTGAAGTAGAATAAAATAGAATGCTACCACAAACCATAATCGGGATAAAAAGAATTTGAAAGAAACCAGTGGCATTGAACTAGTGACTGAAGTAAAAGCCATCCAGCCCAGATTTAGCAATACAATTATGGTAATTGGATGTCTTAGAATTTTTTTATCATAATTATTTTCATACAACAGTCGAAGCAGAAACAGCACCAGCAGAATAAACATCAAGGGTTCTGTGGGAATAGATACTGCAAATCCGAAATCCTTATCATCTAGTTTTATTGCAAGAGGAGTAGAAAACGCAATCAAGTAAAGTACTTTGTCGTATGAGAAAAGAAATAATACAGCAATAAAAATTATGAGTGGCAAAGCAAGTAACCAGAATAGTTCATAAATAACAAACAGTGATGACAAGCCAATATATACCAGCAAGAATGAATAAAAAAGCTTTATTTTAAACTTTTCGGTCATTTTTTCTCAGCTTTTTCTTCAGTCATTCTGCTTTTCAGCATTTTCATAAAAGAACGATAACGTTCGAAAAACCCAACCAGAAGGATTGACAGAAATAATGTGGAAACCGCAGCAATAACAACTATTAACCAACGCACAGGATAGGCTTTTTTATCTGCAGGAAGGGGTTTAATAACCAAGCTTGTATACGTTAGCTCTTGTTCAAGTAGAGAAAGCTGCTTTTGATATTCTGCTTTCAGATCATTAAAATTCCCTCTTTCCTTCCAGATAAGGTCATTGATTGCAATATAGAAGCCCCCTTGTGACTGAAGATTTCTGATCAAAGTATCAACTCTGTAATTAGAACTTCCTTTGTTAACGAGGCCTGTAAACTGGGCTCGGGAAGCTTCTTTTACCTGCATTGTATAATCCATAAAGCCATACTTAACAGACATCTCTCTTTGAATAATTTCGAGGCTGTCCATTTGAACTTTTTTTCTATCCATCTGTGCTTTGGCAGATTTTACAGCTTCACCTACTTTTTCGCGATGCAGTTCACGAATCTTTTTATTTACCAGTTCTATCATTGCATAAACAATCCGATAAGCTATTTCCGGATCACTATCCATGACTTCAATATTTACAGATTCAAATTCCGTTTTACTTACTTTAATATTACTCTCATATTCGCGGATCAGGCTGGTGTAGTAATAATTTGCATTGGTATCAATTCTGTAATGTGAAACGAGTTTGAATTTTTGAATAATCCCATTGCGAATATCATCTGATCTGAACATCTGCAAAAGCTGCTCAGTAGGACTTTCATCTGAGTATGATTCAAGGTTGGCCGGATAAACGACTGCAAAAGATTTGTACTTTGGTGTTATAAATCTTGAACCTGAAAAAACAATGGATGCCACAATTGCAATAGCAACGAGAATCAAAATATGAATTCTCCATTTGTAAACCATTGCAATCAACCCTAAGCTGTTGTGATTGTTATTTTCTTGCATAGTATTATAATTCTTTAATTGAAACCTTTTTAACTCTGTCTATAAAAATGAGAATAAGCAAAGCAAGTATCAGCGACGAAAACGTAGCTATAACGACGATGATCCAACGAACAGGGTATGCTTTCTTTTCTGCTTTGTATGCTCGATTCACAACAAATTTCTGAGGCATGTTCTGTTCAGCATCTACTTTTGCTTCGCGGTGTTTCACCATAAGCTGGCTTAGTTTCTCGCGTTCATAAATTGACATATCACGCAGTTCTACATAGCGTCCGCCATACTTTGCCAGATTATTCAGTTTTTCTTCCAGTTTTTGAGCACCCTGCATATTGTTGTGAGCAATTGCAAAAGCATATTGTTCAGTGATCATCTCCGTCTGTTTCTCAAATTCAAGAACTCCTTTCGAACGTAAAAACGCAAGAGAATCATCAATGGATTTTATCTGATTGAGCAAATCTTTATACTCGCTATCAACAATCTGGTATGCTTTGAGAGCTCTGACACGTTGCATCTCATTTTTAACTGTGTCCAGTAAATCAGCTATGTCATTAGCGATATTAGCAGCCAACTGAGGATCCGTATCGAGCACTTCAATCTCTACCGACATAAACTCTGTTCTGCTAAACGTGATGTTTTCTTCAAACATCTTTAACAAAGTTGTATGTGGATATTTTGAATCCATGTCAATCCCATAATGAGCATACAGATTGTATTTTTTCACAATCCGGTTTCTGATATCGTCAGAATTCAGGATTTGCAGCATTTGCTCGACCTGATCTTCTGTGCCAAAATCCATAATATCTTCCTTTATGTTCGAGTTATCCGAGAGCAGAATTTTTGAAACAGAATTGGTTGCTACCGGAAACAGGATTACAGAAGACTTGAATTTGGGTTTTATAAAATACGGCATTGTAAACACAATGGAGCAGGCAATAGCCAGTATAGTCACAACAAGCAGGTGCATCTTCCATTTATCGACAAGCCTTATCAGACCCGACATTGAATAAAGGCCTGCATCTATTTTCTGATCGCTCATAGGTATATAATTTTCTAAAAAATACTAGCTTAATACGTACAGATCAAAAAAATGTTTCAATCTGATCAACCATATTTCATAATGTTAAAAAATGCACGAAAACTGATTATTCGTACAGCAAACGCCCATAAACCGGCAGCACATGCCATGATTCCCAAACGGATAAACCATCCAAAAGGCAGTAAAGTTGAAACATAACCTGCAATAATTACACCTACCAGATAAAGGGCAAATCTTATAATGAAAGAATAATCCGGGCGCATTTTAAAAAACCGGATCGCAAGGTATATCTGAATTAGCGCAGTAATCGTTTGTGTGCACAAGCTAGCAAAAGCAGAACCTTTGGACATAAATTCGGGAATCAGAATGAAATTAAGTGTAATATTTAGCGTCATTCCAGATGCAGCTACAAAATTCAACTGCTTCAGATTTCCATTCGCTGTCAGCAAAGTACCAAAGATGTATGTACAGGAAATAGGAATAAAACAAAACATTAGTCGTTTAAATACTTCCGCCGATTCCTCCACATGACTTTTATACATCAGTTTCATGATATCAGTGGCATAGAAATAGGACCCGATGGAAATAATAAAAGCGGGAACCAACAACATGGTAAAAGAAAGTTTTACAAGTTTTTCAATATTTTCTTTATGCTTGATCATGCGCGAAAACATAGGCAACAGCAATGCAGAAAAGAGAAATGCAATCATGTTGGTTGCATCCAGCAAACGATATGCAGAAGCATAAATTCCTGACTGATACGACCCGTCGGGATCCGGAAGTATTCTTTCCATCATAACAGTATCGATTCGGTTGTAGAATGTCATCATCAAAACCAAGATGGCAAAGGGAAAGCTGTTTTTAATAATCATGATGGAGAAAGGCAGGTTCCATCGAAGTTTAAGAAAACGCGCCTTGGCTCTATGAAAAACAACAATCAGTGCTATCAGAGCAGTAAGAAGATAGGCAAGGGTTTGAGCAAACACAAACCACCGGATTGAAAACTCAATTCCAGTACTTCCCCATAACAAAATAGCACAAATACCAATCATAATCAGCCGGTCGAGAATCGACATAAAGCTGTCGAGCTTAAACAAGTGTAATCCTGACAAATTGGAACGCAGGTAAAGAACAAATGAAATCAGGAACTGGTTAAAAGCCATTACGATCAGCAGCATGAGCTGATTGTGTGAGTAATTAATAAAGAAACCACCGATTAATGTGATGACGAGGTATAATACGCCCAGTAATAATTTAAGGAGAACAATACTGGAAAGATGCTTCCTTAGCAGGTGGTTATTCTGCGCAATGTTTTTATTATTAAAATTTGTAATCCCGAAATCGAGCAGAATATTCAGCAGAAATGAAAAATTGAAAATGGCGAAATACCAGCCATATTCAGCAGCACCAACCCTATTTTGAACAGCCACATCAATGCCAAGAATCCAGAAGGGCTTGATCAGCAGATTAAGCGTAAGAAGAAGTATGATATTTTTAAGGAACTTCTTTTGCATTGTGGCGCAACAGACTTTTTGTTTAGAGGGCTGCAAAGTTATCAATTATAATACAATCCAAAAAAAAATTCCTACATTCGCTAATAAATAGTGATTTATGTTAAAATTCTCCTTTCAGGAAGACCTTGTTGAGGCCGGATGTGACGAAGCCGGAAGAGGCTGCCTGGCCGGTCCTGTTTATGCTGCGGCTG
>JAZDMK010000035.1:0-3794 GCA_043800975.1 Bacteroidota bacterium
GAATAGCATGGGGCGTAATTGGATCAGCAATAGATTGCTATGAAGCTGCATTAAAATATTCTTTAGAAAGAAATCAATTTAATAAACCCATTGCTGCATTTCAATTACAACAAAAAAAACTTGCTGAAGCAATTACAGAGATAACGAAAGCGCAACTTATGGCGTGGCGGCTTGCTGTATTGCGAAATGAAAACAAAGTAAGCGCAGCACAAGTTTCTATGGCTAAACGAAACAATGTGGCAATGGCACTTGATGTTGCCAGAAACATGCGCCAGATATTAGGTGCGATGGGAATTACAAATGACTATCCCATTATGCGTCACATGATGAACCTGGAATCAGTGATTACCTACGAAGGCACACATGATATTCACCTGTTAATCACAGGCCATGATATCACAGGCATTCCGGCATACAAATAATCCTATTCGGAATAAATCCAGGCACCCGGATTTACATTTTGACGGACAAGTGGAAGGTCTTTTATGGCTTCTTCTTTTGTTGAATATGAATTACTGGTAACGCGGTATGTCGCGGTAGAATTCAATCCCAGAATTTCCGACTTGTATCCTTTTTGTTTTAATTCGATATTATAACGCTCTGCATTTTTTTGCAATGTGTAGCTTCCTGCAATGATGTAGAATTTCTTGGAGCTGGAAGTGTAAATCTGCTGAGGCGGATTCCTGAGTGGATTATTAGCATAGGCTGCAGTATATCCTGTCAAACGAAATTCTGTTCGTCTGTTGATTTGTCTGCCTTCAGGAGTGCTGTTGGTAACCAAGGGCTGTTCAAATCCAAATCCTTTATAAGAGAGTCGGGATTGAGCAATGTCTTTTGAAATAAGATATTCTACAACTACTTTCGCACGTTCAGTTGATAGTTTTTTATTGTACGCTTCGCCACCAACATTATCAGTATGGCCTGAAAGTTCAATCACCATCATAGGATAATCTGATAAAACTTTTGCAAGTTTATCAAGCTCAATATTGGATTCTGGACGCAGTGTGGATTTGTCGAAATCAAAATAAATATTTTTCAATACGAAACGATCGCCAAATCTTTCACCTACATTGATGAGTTTAAAAATGGTATCCACTTCTGCAGAATACAAAATACTACCATCGATAAAATAGGGCTTGTTAAAATTCATAGGCTCCAATCCTGTTGATGGCGGTATATTTATTGAATCCTGAAAAGTAATAATAGGTGATGTGACTTTAATATAGTAGTTTTTATCAACGGGCAGCTTTAGCAGATAATCACCGGTATTTTCATTTGTATTGGTTGAAGCAACAATTTGCCCTGTTACTTTATCCGTCACTTCGATTTTTCCAAAGATAGCTTTGTTATTTGATGTGTCTTTTAATACGCCTGTAAGTACCGCCATTTCTATCATTCCTTGAATGATTGTAATACGGTAAATATCATGCTGTCCGTATCCGGTCATTTTATCTGTGGCATAAAATGCAATTTTTCCATCCGTAAACGGATTAAAGAAAAGATCGTCATCGGGTGTATTCAGCGGGTATCCGATGTTTTTCGAATCAGTCCATTCACCTGTTTTTAAAAATGTAGAAGAAAAAATATCGTAGCCACCCATGCTTTCGTGACCTTTGGAACTGAAATAAAGTGTTACACCATCGGGAAGCATAAAAGGAGATTCTTCGTCCCAGGAAGTATTGATCTTTGGACCGAGATTCGTGGCTTTTCCCCAATCTCCTTTTGCATTTTTTTGAGACATCCAGATATCTCTTCCCCCCAATCCTCCTTCACGGTTACTTACAAAATAAAGTGAATTCCCATCAGGGCTGAATGTAGCATGTGTCTCTCTTGTTTTTGTATTTATAGCATCGGATAATTTTTTAGGTGCTGACCATGTTCCTTTATTGATAGAACTCACATATAAATCTCCTTCGCGCTGATCACCTTTGTACAAAAGAATTTGCTTGCCATCGTATGATAAGCCGCAGGTAGCTTCATTTCCTTTTGTGTTTACAGGAGCACCTATATTTACTGCAACACTCCACTTTCCTGTTGTTTCGTCAAAGGTTGACATGTAAATATCTTCATTAAAATTTCCTGTGTAATCTTTAACATTACCTGTTGTTCCAACTCGCCGTGAAGTAAAGTACAAAGTTTTTCCATCGGCAGAAATAACGGGTGAATGCTCTTTGTAAAGTGTATTTACATTTTCGCCGAGATTATCAACACGAATGCTGATAGGATATTTTACCATTTTTATTGCGACATAACACATTTCCGTCAGACGATCTACATCCTTTATAAAATCTGCATCTCCGGCAGTAAGGTAATATTTAAATTTTTTGAAATAGTCAATTGCTGCGTCAAATTTATAATCGAGCATATTGATTTTTCCGAGATAATAAAAAACAAAAACCGATGACGTTGTTTCATTGTAAGAACCATAATAATCAACGGAAACATTTTGCATCGCTTTTTCAAGATAGGGTAGTGCTTTTAGTTTTCCTCCCGGTAAATTGAAATAGCACATGCCTATATTGAAATTGATATTTGCATTTCCAGAGTTCAGAGAATCCAGTTTCAGAAATAAAGGCAGAGCTTGCTGGTATTGATCGGCATACATGAATTCGTCAGCTTTCAGATAGAGACGTTTGAATTCATTTGAAAACTGTCCGAAAGCCAATATTGGCAGGCATAGCCAAAAGATTACAACTAAGGCCTTTTTCATAATGATGGATTTGATTTGTGGATATTCAAAATTAATCAACCCATCATTTTGAGTAACCTAGTATGCATTTTACTTATACACAGGGATATCAACAGTTACAATCGGTAGAAATCGAAAACAGCAATCTCGGGCCACATTCCCAAACGTCCGCTGAACCCTGCATTCCCCATGCCACGGTTCACATAAAGATATTGCTCATTTTTTTTGTAAAGTCCATCCCACGTTGGGTAAAGGTATTGCGCCGGGCTCCATTTTTTCCCGAACATGTCAATACCAAATTGAAAGGCATGTGTGTGCCCTGAAAAAGTCATTTGAATTTCTTTGTAATGATTTAAAATTTTTAAATTCCAGAAACTGGGGTCATGTGTCAGTAACAATTTGATTGACGCAGATTCTGTATTGGCAAGTGCTTTCGTCATATCTGCTTTTTTGGGAAATCGTGAAATATCGCCCCAGTTTTCAGTGCCGACAATTGCAATGTCTTTATCAATCATTGCATTTTCATTCATTAATAATTTCCAGCCCATGCTTCGTTGAATGGAAATCATTTTTTCAACATCAATTTTTCTTTCTTCATCCGTCATCCATGTGGCATATTCACCATAATCGTGATTTCCCAAAACCGAAAACACTCCCAATGGTGCTTCTATTCTCGAAAGAATCTCATAAACATCGTTCACTTCAGATGAATCATTGGAAACAAGATCACCGGTAAAAAAAATTATTTGAGGTTTTTGGTCCAGTAATATGCTAATTCCTTCATTAAATTTTCTGTTATTCGTTATGAAACCCGCATGGATATCAGAAATCTGACATACCCTTAATCCATTCATAGATACAGGAAAATTTTTTAAATATATTTTTTGCTTCCGAACAATAAATCGAAACGCCCCCTGCGAAAATGAATAAACAGAAGCTGCAAATGGGATTGCGCCTGCTCCCAATGCAGCCATTTTTATGAAATCTCTTCGTTGGTTTTTAAAATCTGAATCAGATAAAACTGTTTTTCTTTTTTTATTGAGGGCAATAATTTTTATCTTTCTTATAAAACCAATTATTAGCAAAAGCAGTGTGATAATGATTT
>JAZDMK010000051.1:0-30812 GCA_043800975.1 Bacteroidota bacterium
GGTCCAAAGTCAACCGTATGGGAATAGAGGACTGATTCATGAGATGGCACTAAAATGCTAGAGCTCGCGTTAGTTCACCTCTATTCCTCCGGTTAATCAAATTTATACATTTGAAATAATCTGGATGCAAATCTAAAGGAATTCGCAGCAAGCTGCTCGGTTCGCGTCCACCCGTTAAAGTTTCGTTGAATGGTTGCTTTAAACCAGGTATTTCAACTACCCCGTCCGCTAACGCGTCCACCCCTTCAATCTTGAAGGGGAATTTAAAAAACGATAATTTTTTTCGGTCTTCTGTCTGCGGTCTTCCAACTTTTTTTATCTTTGCCCCATCAAATGATTCCATACCGGAACGCGTTTGATTTATAAAGAAGAGCGGAGAGAACAGGCTCTGTGAAGCTCTGGCAACCCTTTCCAATAGGAAAACGGTGCCAATACCTGCCCAATCCGCCATATGGCGGAGGGACTGATAAATTGAACGAATATGAACAAGAAATTTTCATTATTCCTGAAACTAAACATTGCAGCGCCTTTGATGGCTATGCGACGGGGTTGATGCATTGCACACTTGTGTAGTGCTTCAACCCCTTTTTGTTTTCTGCCACAAAGGCACGAAGACACCAAGCAGCACGAAGTAATAAACTTCTTTGTGACTTAGTGTCTTAGTGGCAAAGAAATTATCAAAAATTATCTATAAAAATCAAATACATACAATGAAAACATTTGAAGAAATCAATGAGAAAATCAGGTCGGGGAAAGCCGTTGTGGTGACTGCCGATGAAATTAAAAAACTGTCGGAGACGCTCAAGCCTTCCGAAATTGCAAAGAAAGTAGATGTGGTGACCACCGGAACCTTCGGTCCCATGTGTTCATCCGGCGCCTTCGTCAACTTCGGTCATGCCAACCCGCCCATCCGCATGGAGAAAGCCACGCTGAACGATGTGCCCATATTTACAGGTATTGCTGCCGTGGATGCTTACATTGGTGCCACCGAAACTAAGAACCCGCACGACCGTTACGGCGGCGCGCACGTGATTGAAGATCTGATTGCCGGAAAGAAAGTCCATCTGAAAGCTTCCGGAAAAGGCACCGATTGTTACCCGCGCAAAGAGATCGATACATGGATCACCAAAGAAAGTGTGAACGAACTGTTTATGTTCAACCCCCGAAACGCTTATCAGAACTACGCTGTAGCGGTGAACACTTCATCAAAAAAGCTGCACACATACATGGGTGTATTGTTACCCAAGCTCGGAAACGCTACGTATTCAACCAGTGGCGAACTCAGTCCGTTGCTGAACGATCCCCAATTGCGTACGATTGGAATCGGCACACGCATCTTTCTGGGAGGAACAGAAGGCTATGTAGCCTGGAACGGAACGCAGTTCAACACCTCGAAGCCGGTGAATGAATTTGGTATACCCACCAGCAATGCCGCTACCCTTGCGGTGATCGGCGACATGAAAAAAATGAACACCCAATTTATCAAAGCGGCCTATTACGAAAAGTATGGTGTGAGTCTGTTTGTGGGCATCGGCATTCCGATTCCGATACTGGATGAAGATATTGCCGAGCGTGTGTGCATACGGAACCGGCAGATAGAGACGACCGTGTTTGATTACAGTCATCCCGATCATCCCAAAATTGGAAGTGCCAATTATGAGGAACTGCAATCGGGTGCGATTATAATTAATGAAAAAAGAATACGCACAGCACCCTTGTCGAGCATCAGCGTTGCCAGGGAAATCACGGAGCAGTTAAAGCAACGGATTTTATCGGGGACCTTTTTACTGAATGCACCGGCAGAACTTTTCCCGACTAATAATTCATTACAATCATTAAAAGAAATCAAGGAGGAACAAATATGACACAGCGATTCATCTTAACTTTTCCCACGCACGCCATCAACGAACCGGTCGTCTATCATTTGATTACTGACTACAGCATAAAAATTAATATATTTAATGCGTACATCAACTCGGGTGAAGAATGCAACCTGGCGTTAGAGATGGATGCAAGCCGCGTCCAGATTGATCAGGCGCGTTCTTACCTGAATGATACAGGCATCGTATGCGAGCCTTTGGATAAGAAGATTGCCTTTAAGAGCGAGGCCTGCATTCATTGCGGGAGTTGCACGGCGGTCTGTTATTCGGGGGCGCTGAAGATGGACAAACCGGACTGGAAGCTGCAGTTTGACGCATCTTCCTGCACGGTCTGCGAATTGTGTACGACGGCCTGTCCGTTGAAATTGTTTTATATAGATTTTGTGGAATGACAGAGTATGAGCCCCGGGTTTACCGTGAAGAGATGGAGAAAGGACGATTTCGTTCTTTTGTAGTTGAACATTATGAAAGCGATTTGTGGATCGGTGTTGATCCGGCATCCTATAACGAGAGCATGATTGCTTTTGTTCAGGAGCGGGTAAAAGAAATTCGTGAAACGCTGGAAGTGTATATTTCGAAGAATTCGGGCTTTCGTTACAGCTTAGAGCCTGTGGGTTTGCGTGCAAGTGCGCCGCTGGTTGCTGTGCGAATGGCGAGGGCTTCACTGCGTGCTGCGGTGGGACCTATGGCAGCTGTTGCAGGTGCCTTTGCACAAGAAATTGGCAATGCAGTGATCAACGAATTTCATCCCCGGGAGCTTATTATTGAAAACGGAGGAGATTGTTTTATCAGCATTGCCGAGCCGGCAACGGTTGCTATTCATGCAGGAAAATCACCCCTTTCGGGCATGATCGGCTTGCGCATACCGCCGGAAGCATCTCCGCTGGGAGTGTGCACTTCTTCGGGAACGGTCGGCCCTTCGCTCAGTTTCGGCTGTGCCGATGCCGTGATGATCGCCTCGCGCGATGCGGCACTGGCCGATGCGTATGCTTCGTGTTACGGCAATAGAATTCGTAATGAAAAAGATGTGAATAAGGTTATACAGGACATGAACCGGAATCCAAAAATACTTTCCGGTGTCATCATCCTGAACGAACATATGGGTGTTTGCGGAAATTTTGAAATACAAAAATTATAAAATCAAGAAAGTAGAAAATAAATTGTAATTTTATTCGTTAGAATATTACACCAATCCGTAACGATATGAAAAAACATTTTCTCTTTTTTGCAGCGCTGTTATTGGTTCTGACAACCTATGCCCAGAACACGGCCACTACAGCAGGAACGGCTCATCTGAAGGTTTGGGTTACGGATTTTAAAAACAAATCGCGGCCGAATGAAGCCATCATTTTTAAAGATGTAAAAACACTGAAAATATTTGAAAGTGTTTCCGGAAAAGACGGACGTTTTGAAATTGATATTCCCGATGGAGCCAGATACAGAATCATGTTTCGCAACTTCAGCGATATTGAAGACTATATGGAGCTGGATGTAGAGAAATCAAAAGGAGGAACTCCCACTTATGAGTTGCAGGTTTTGATTGAACCGGCCAAAACATTTACATTAAAGAATGTGTTGTTTGATACTGGAAAGGCAACGCTGAAAGCATCTTCGAACGAAGCGCTGAATAATCTGGTGCAGATATTAAAAATCAAATCCACGATGGTAATAGAGTTGGCGGGGCATACCGACAACGTGGGTGATCCGCAGAGCAATCTGAAACTGTCGCAGGACAGAGCCGAAGCTGTGCGGAATTATTTAATTTCAAAAGGAATTGCAGCGAATCGTATTACTGCGAAAGGTTATGGCGACACGCAGCCCGTAGCTGACAACAGCACGGCAGAAGGAAAACAACAAAACCGAAGGACGGAAGTTAATGTGATCAAGGAATAAAAAAAGCCCGCCCCTTCGACATGCTCAGGGACCGGGCTTTTAAAATATATAAGACAAATGCTATTAACGGGAAATACTGAGTGAGAAAACTTCTGCACGTTTGTTATCAGCAGAAACATTTACATAATACAGACCGTTTGCAAGACTCTCAGTATTCAGTTTAATGTTCTGATTTCCGGGGAACATTTTGAACACGGGTTGATCAAGAACAACTCTGCCGGTCAGGTCAAGAATTGAAATTTTAACATCACAGCTTTCTTTCACTTCCATAGCAAGCGTAGCATTGTCGCGGGTTGGATTTGGGAAAAGATAAGCGCTGATGCCGGAAACAGGCTGTTCGTTGATGCCTGTGGGGCAGCTAGCAGCAATACATCCCGCTGTAGTGAGCGGAGTTACTACATCCATGTAAGTATTGATAGGCCATATATCCTGAGCAACAATAGAATGATTGGGTGCAATTAAGATAACAGTAGGATACGCGGTAATGCCATATGCAGTACAAACCGCAGTTCCGCCACCTTCCACGCCGCTAACGGTTGGATAAAGAACGCCGAAAGAAGCGTCAAATGCCAAAACAGAAGCCGTATTATCACCGTAATCCATTCCGATAAAATAAACATTGCTTGAATTGCATCCGAAATGTTGGTATGCCTGGCTGATTTTTGGTGCAGCGCCCTGACAGGGTACGCAACCGGTGTAGAAAAAGTCAATGCATACAAACTTGTTTTCACCTAGCTTGTTAAACAGGTTAAAGGAGTGGCCCTCGGTGTCGGTAACTGTGAAATCAACCGCTGTGGTCAGGGGTGTCTGTGCTTTTAAGGTGAATACAGACAACGAAAGAAGTAAAAATAAAATAGTAAGTTTTTTCATGGTTTGTAGTTTTTAGGTGAATAGAATTTTCGCTGCTAAGATAAGCAAATATTTAAAAAACAAGATATATTGATATGTTTTTTTTACAAAACAACTAACAACAATGTAAATGCTGGTCTACCAAGGCTTTTATCTCATCATTCTTTCCATATAGGCGTTCGCTCAGATCTTTGTCTTCCCAAGATTTCAGTCGTTTGATCATGGTGTCGATCAGTCCTTTTGGATACACATCATTTAATTCAAAGGCTGCACGTTGTTCGTTGAGTTTATCTGCGGAATCCCAGCAGCAGTTGGGCAGTTGAGCTAGTGTTGCCAGCTTGGCCTTGTGTTCATCATGGAAGATATTTACATCAACGTAAAGCTTCTCGGCAATTTCCAATGCATTTTTCATTTCAAGACCGTGTTGAGTTCCCACAACAAGTCCGGCAAGTAATAAATAAATATCTGCAGAGCCATCGGGGCAGCGGAATTCATACGTTTGTTTTTCAGAAAAATCTTTTCCTGCTTCTGAATAATTGGGATTAGCTACTTTAATCATTTCATTCGCACCAACCCAGCCCAGTGGTACACGAATCAAAACACTGCGGTTCCGATCGCCCCAGCAAATATTTGTAGGTGCTTCCTGATGAGGAACCAGGCGTAAATAGGAAGTGGGTATTGTGTTTCCAAAGGCAGTCAGAGAAGGTGAAAGATCAAGTATACCGGCAATCGCTTTGCGTGCAGGGTCGCTGAGTTTTCCATTTTCAACGGTTGCGCTTTTTCCGTCTTTCATCAGGCGCATGTGAATATGCATACCGCTGCCTGCTTTGCCAACCGTGATCTTGGGAGCAAAACTGATGTTCACTCCGTATTTATATCCGATCGAGCGGATGAGCCATTTGGCAACTACCAGTTGTGAAGCGGCATCTTCCACATTTACCGGCGTAAATTCGATTTCATTTTGTTCGAAGATAACACCATCGCGTGTAAAGTTACCTACTTCCGAATGGCCGTATTTAATGTTTCCGCCCGCTTGTGCAATGGCTTGCATGATTTCGCAACGGATCATTTCAAATTTTGAGAAAGGATAGGATTCATGATAGCCTTTCTGGTCGGTGGCCATATAGAGCTGATCAATTTCAGAGGAAACATAATATTCAAGCTCACCCATCGCGTCGAGCGAATATCCGGTTTTTGCTTTCAGTGTTTCGTGGGCTTTATGCAAAACCTGTTCGGGTGCACTTGCCAGAGGAAGCCCGTCCTTATTGAAATAGGAGCATAGAATATCTAATGCCGGCACTTCTGAAAAGGGATTCAAAAATGCTGTTTTATATCTCGGCACGACATAAAGATCACTGGAACCCGCTTCCACAAAGGAAAAAAGACTGGATCCATCTACCCGTTCACCGGTTGACAGCAACTCATCGAGATGTTTTTTGCTGTTAATGAAAAAATTTAGTGCTTTCAATCGCCCGTCACCACCAACATAGCGAAAGTTCACCATTTCGATTTTTTGATCGGTGATGAATTTAATAATATCCTGTTTTGTAAAATCGCTGGAAGGCTTGTCAAGATGACGAACCAGTAGGTTTGGATTGAGCTCGGTTTGATTCATACAGGCATTTTAAGTTCGGTTACTGTTGCAAATATTTAAATTTAAAAGGATAAAGTCAAATATTTAATACGCTTTTAACGAAAAAAAAAGCACAGGGTTTTGTTTCCTGTGCCTTTTTATAAAAGAAGTTTCGTTTAGTTTACAACAATCCGTTTCGTAATAATATTGTTTCCAACGGTTAGTTTTATCAAATAAATTCCGGGTGTTCCCGTATCGGAAGAATGTAAATCATACTTGTAGGAACCCTGGCCTAAGTCTTTATTGACAAAGGTTTTTAGATTTCTTCCCAACATATCAAACAGTTCAATTTTTACTTTTTGCATGGCAATTAAATCAAAACTAAGTGTTGAATTCCCGTCCGAAGGATTGGGCCAGATGTTGAAATTAAGATTCTGTAAAACTTCTTCATCGATGGCAGCTAAGCTTTCAATATTGATATCATCAATGTACACATTGTTTCCACCGCGGTTGAAGAATAAAAATTTCACCAATACATAAGGTTGGTTTGTTGAGGAAGCCAGGTTAACCATTTCTTCCCGCCACATGGCTGTTGAAGTTGGGAAGAAACTAACAGAATCCATCGGTGCTGTTGTAAGCTGAAAGCCACTCTTTGCAAATTTTAAGGACCAGGTTGCGCCGCAATCAGTGGAAACATATCCTTCCAGACGGTCATATATAGTATCACCAGTTGATTGTCCTGTAAGAAGTTCAGCAATTGCGTTGTTAGGAATTTTTCGCGCGGCATAGGAAAGTTTAAAGTACAATTTGTAAATTCCACTTATCGAAGTTGTCAGATCAAATGGAGGAAGAATAATTTCATCGGTACTTCCCGATTTGTTTCCACCAAAGTTGGCAACGCGAATACACTTAGTTCCGCTATAGCTTGCTGAATCGGATATTTCCCAGGTGTTCCCATTTTCGTTATTGACAACAAAATTAGCAAGGGTTGTTGATTCAAAACCTTCAGCATAGGCAGGAATAATCGTAGCAGACGTATCGCGAACTTTAATATACGATGTCTGGGTTAAGGAATCGCTTCCATAGGCATTGCTGACTTTAAGCTTTACTGCATAAGTTCCGGCTGTATTATAAACTACAATCGGATTTTGTAAAGTGGAGGAAGAAGGTGTGGCTCCAGTAAATGTCCATTCCCAGGAAGTTGCAGCACCGTTGTATGAGAAATCGGTGAACTGAACATTGTTTCCGGGACATACATTTTTAACGACCGTGTTGAAATCGGCAATAGGTCCGCAGTTGTAATGTATGGTTGTATCCCACACGCCGGTGTTGTGAAGGTTTTCCAAAGACCATAAGCCGCGGCGGTCGTTGTTTAAAATATCATTGATACGTGTCAGCTGGCCGGCAGTAAATAGATTAATACAAAAACCATGGTTGTAATCCATATAGTTTTCTACCATATCCGGTTCATCAGGAACATCATTGGTGCAGGTGTTTCTGCTTCCGGGCGTGAAGCATCCCGTTCCGGTTGGTTGTGAAGCGGTAATGATAGGAGGCGTATCGTCTACTTCATCATTATTTAGAGAAACAAAAGAAAATAATCCGCTTCCATTGGTAGCGCAACCATCAGCGCCTAAAACGGGAATAGTTCCCAGCCAAAGTGTGAGGTTTTGGAAAGGATGATATAAATTCAGATAATGACCCATTTCATGGGTTAAGGTACGGTTCAGATAATTCATTCCGCTTCCGCCCAGATTGGTTGCTGTTCCGATGCTACCAATGCAGTCGTGACGAATCAACACACCATCTACAAGTGTATCACCACCGGTGATAGCCGCGCCCAGCGCATTGCTCGGGGGAAAAGGAGACATACCACCAATGAATGCACCGTCAGGAAGATTAACGCCATCGGGGTAAATAAAATTAACCGCATAAATATTCAGGTATTTACTTGGGGGCCAGGCGTATTCACTCATGGTTGAGAAATAGGCAAAGTTGGTTTGTGGATCATAAATGCGGTCAATACCGGTTGTGCAGTTTCCATCCGGATCAATTTTAGCCAGCCTGAATTCAATCCGGCAATTGGCTGCTCTCGGTTGAAACAAAGGAAATGTAACAGAAGTATCCGCATTTTGTTTGTTATAATCAATCGTTAAGCGCTGAATGGCATCTTCAATCTGTGCATTGCTAATGTTCTCAAAGCCATATTTATGCACAACGTGAAAAACAACAGGAATAACATGTCTGCCGCCGTAAAGCGTGTCGGTTTTAATTTGACTAATTTGAGCATCAATGCGCTGTTTGATAGCTTTTTCATAGTTAACATACTGCTGCATTAAAGAAGGATTTTCCTTCACTTTTTTTCGCAGCATATAATCATCCATTGTGGAATAATTCAGCTGTGGATTGATCTGAGCCACAACCCAAAGCGGCAGCAAAGCTGCCATAAAAACAAAGAGTACTTTTCTTTTCATAGTAGTTATAAGGTTTGTTGTTTTACAAGCGATCGATGTACAGAATACGGTCGAGGTGATCCAGCTCATGCTGAAATATCCGGGCGGTGTATGCGTGGGTAATTTTTTCAACAATATGCTGACCGTTTCGCGCATCATATTCAACGGTAACCCAGATCCAGCGATCAACACTGCCTTGTGCATTGGGAACAGAAAGACAACCTTCGTTGCCAGCCTGAACAGTATCAGAGTGAGCAATAATTTTAGGATTTAAAATAGCATGCCAGGGCTTGAGCGGAATGTCGTAACGCTGAACCCACATCACGCGACGGTTTACGCCAACCTGCGGTGCCGCAATTCCTACACCCAGATTAAGCGGATTCTTAACGGTTTGCAACATGCGTGATAAAAGGTACTCGAGGGAAGCATCTTTTGGAATAACATTAAAACAGCGGTTTCGAAGAACCAGCGAATCATTGTAAACATTAACAGTATATAATTTCATCAGCGCATCGGAGTCGGATGCATGAATAAATGCTTTTTCCTGAGCAGTGAAAAGATTAGGATCCACCTCCTGTGTACGGCTTTTGCCACAGGAAAGAAAAAACAGAAGTACAGCAGAAAAAAGAAAAAGTTGTTTTTTCATATCTGGATGTTTTCGACAAAAATAGTAAAAAAGTTGAATGGACTCTTCATTCAAAAAGAAAACTAAAAAAAGGCTAAATCACTAAAAAACACTAAGCCATATTACCGGATGATTGTAACGTGCCCCTGGAATTTCTGAAATTTATGTTCGTTTACTTTCAGAATAATCATCCAGATATACACATCCTGTTTGCATACAGTTCCATTTACACGCCCATCCCAGCAATAGTTCACATTGGTTGTGCTGAACAGTTGTTCGCCCCAGCGATTATATATATACATTTCAAAATGATCGGGGTCAAAGTTGGTTCCCTTGGGACCGAAGTAATCATTGATGCCATCTCCGTCAGGCGTGAATGCATTGGGAACCCAAATAGCAAAAGGTTCTTTAATAATGATTACTCCCTGGGTACTGTCAGCACAGCCGGCGTTGTTGTTTACGGTCAGGACGATCGTGTAACTTCCTGCAGCAGTATAGGCATGAGAGGGCTCGAACAGAGTGGACGTGCTGCCGTCTCCAAAACTCCATTGGTAACTTGTGGCCCCTGTGCTTCCGTTGAAGAAAATGATTTCCGGATCTTCCAGTGTTGTTATAGTCGGATTGGCTGTAAAGCTAGCCGTAGGTCCGGGTATGTTTGAAATGCTCACGAACCCGCTGCCGGTGCAGTTTCCGTCGCTGACGGTTACGCTGTATGTTCCTGCCGGAAGATTCTGAATGGTTTGTGTCGTTTGTCCGTTATTCCAGAGATAGGTATATGTGCCCGATCCTCCAGAGACATTCACAGTTGCCGTTCCGTTAAACTGGTCACACAATGCCGAAGTTCCGCTTACCGTAACGGAAGGGCCTCCAATGGTGTTTACCGTCACGGTCAGGGTGTCACGGCATCCATTGTTATCTGTAACGATCAGGGTATAAACACCCCCTGAAACGTTTGTCAGATTTTGTGACGTCTGTCCGTTATTCCACTGAAAGGTCAGGGGCGCAGCGCCACCCGTAAGTGTTATCGTAGCACTACCGTCGCTCTGTCCGCACAGTGCGGGAGTCATATTCTGCAGATTCAGAACGGGAGCCGGAGAATTGTTAATCGTTTGCGAGATGATAACGGTACAACCGTTCTGATCCGTCACCGTAATGGTGTAGTTTCCTGCCTGCAGGTTCTGGACTGTTTGTGTTGTCTGTCCGTTGCTCCAAAGATAGGTGTAGCCCGCAGTGCCTCCGCTCGCGGTAACAGTTAAAATTCCGTTTGAAGCGCTGCAGGTTTCGTGAACTATGTTTGAGATAACAGCGGTCGGACCTGACAAATTAACAACACTTACAGTTGCTGTAACAGTGCAGTTGTTCGGATCCGAAACCGAAACGGTGTAGGTGCCCGCTGTCAGACCGGTTGCGGTTTGTGTTGTTTGTCCGTTACTCCAAAGATAGGTGTAGGTTCCTGCCGGACTTGGGGTTACAGTGGCTGATCCGTTAGCCTGTCCACAGGTTTCTTCTACAACACTCGTGGTTAGCGTAAACAGAGCTGTATTTCCAATGGTCACATTCACCGTGCTGCTGCAGCCATTGCTGGTAACAGTACAGGTATAAGAGCCAGGGGATAAACCCGTTGCAGTTTGTGTGGTCTGGCTATTACTCCACAAGTAGCTGGTGCCTCCGGTTGCTGTTGCTGTTCCGTTACTAAGCCCGCAGGTGCAGTCCGTAAAACCTGAAATCTGGGCATTGGGCAGCGGCGTCACCGTAATTACACCGCTTGCCGTGCCGGTACATCCTGTTTGTGTTCCTGTCACTGTATACGTAGTCGTTGTTGCTGGACTTGCGGTAAGCGGGTTGCCCGAGAAACCAGTATCCCAGCCGTAGGTTGTGGCCCCGCTAGCTGTAAGGGTTCCGGTTTGCCCGGCGCAAATCGTTGTGGAGGTTGTACTTACCACAGGGTTCGGAGTAACGGTCACAACACCGGTTCCTGTCCCGGTGCAACCTGTACTCGTCCCGGTTACTGTGTACGTGGTTGTTGTGCCCGGGGAAATCGTAAGCGGATTGGCGGTTGATCCGGTATTCCAACTGTAGGTTGTGGCCCCGCCTGCCGTCAGGGTGGCCGTCTGTCCTGCACAGATCGTCGGTGAATTGACAGTAATTGCAGGGTTTGTACTAACGGTGACCACCGACGTGGCAGTTCCTGTACAGCCTGCAGATGTACCGGTAACTGTATAGGTCGTAGTTGTTCCCGGAGAGACTGTCAAAGGATTGCTCGTGGAACCTGTATTCCAGTTGTAGGTTGCTGCGCCGCCCGCTGTCAGTGTCGCAGTTTGTCCCGTGCAAATGGACGGAGAGTTTACCGTTACTGTGGGATTTGCATTGACGACAACATTCTGGGTTGTAGTTACAGGAGTACAACCGGTTTGATTAACTGTAAGTGATACTGTATGTGTTCCAGCGGTAGAATAGGTAATGTTGTGAGGTCCTACGGTTGAAGCAGTGGCAGGTGTACCGCCGGGAAAGCTCCAGCTGAATGTAGTGGTAGGAGGTGTTCCGCTTCCTGTATACGTAGCAGTCGTTGACTGACCGAGGCAGACAGGAGATGTAACTGTAAAATCAGCTGTGGGGCAACAATTGATATACATGAATACCCTGCCAATGTTTCCGTTTTCATACCAGATGTCATGCATGGGAGTGACCCCGAGATCAAACTGCATTCCGCTGCGATAGAGTGTAACCGGGTTCCCCAGAATAGTTGTAGCACAGTTCGTGGCACCATATGAATTGTCCGCACCGGCCCGGGATCCGTATACCCCAATAATATCCCCGGCATTAACCGTAACGTTGCAGGGAATCATGGCGTTAATGGCATAATTGGGCTGATAAAATAATTCAATAAAACTATTGGTCACAGCGGAATAGGCAGGAGGTGCCCCGGCTGTAAACCGGACAACCGCCACCGACTGATTGGCCGTAGAAATGTCGGTAGGAACAAACAATCCGCATATGGTGAAATTACAGGGAGCGGTAAAATAATACCCCCGGCTCATTGAACTGAAACTCGAAATCTGGGGGCAAATCGCAATTTGCGTCTGTGCTCTCAAACCGGAGAACAGAAGAAGAAACAAAACAACAGCAAACGTTTTTTTCATGTCAGATAGACTATGTGAAAATATTTATCAGGCATCCTTGAAATTTAAGACAACCTTATTAATGACGAAAAACATGGAATAAGGTTGCTTAGAGAAAGCCTTACAAAATAAGGGTAAAAATAGGCCCTTTGTTTACGTAAATATACTTAAGGGAATTGAGAGAAAGTTTGTGTTTTCCCCGCAGTTAAAGAATGCGTAAATTTCTTACTACCGGATGATTGTTACATGCCCCTGGAATTTCTGAAATTTTTCATCGTTCACTCTCAGAATAATCATCCAGATATAGACATCCTGTTTGCATACATTTCCATTTACACGCCCATCCCAACAATGATTAATGTTGGTTGTGCTGAACAGTTGTTCGCCCCAGCGATTATAAATATACATCTCGAAATGATCGGGGTCAAAGTTGGTTCCCTTGGGACCGAAGTAATCATTGATACCATCTCCGTCAGGCGTAAATGCATTGGGAACCCAAATAGAAAACGGATCTTTAATAATGACCGTTTGCATAGTACTGTCAGTACATCCAAGGCTATTGGTAACAGTTAACACAATCACATACTGACCGGTTTCTGTATACGTGTGAATCGGATTTTCAACGGAAGAATTTGTTCCGTCACCAAAGTTCCAGGCATACTGTGTTGCTCCTGTTGAGCCATTAAAGAAAGTAATGTCGGGGTTTTCTAATGTCGTAATTCCCGGAGCCAGTGTGAAATCAGCCACGGGTTTAGGTGAATTTGAAATCACAGCAGATGTGGTGGTGGTACAATTACCGTCGTCAACGGTGACAGAATAAGTTCCTGCACCCAGGTTGCTGATGTAAGATGTTGTTTGTCCATTTGACCACAAATAGGTGTATGATCCGGTGCCGCCCGAAACGTTTGCTGTAATGCTGCCATTGTTTTCATCACAATATGCGTTGACGGGAGTCAGGATGGCCTGAGGTCCACCGATTACATTTACAGTAGCCGTAAGTGTATCCTTGCATCCATTGGCATCACTGACGATCAGTGTATAAGTTCCACCCAGCACGTTGGTAAGATTTTGAGTGATTTGTCCGTTCGACCACTGATAGGTTAGTGGTGCAGTACCTCCGGAAACACTAACATTGACAGCTCCGTCGGTTGAACCACACATTACATCCTGAATGTTTACGAGCGATACCACGGGAGCCGGTGAGTTCGAGATTGTCTGCGTTACAACAACCGTACAGGTATTAAAATCGGTTACAGTTACTACATACGTTCCAGCAACAAGACCGCTGATAGATGCCGTGTTTTGTCCACTTGACCAGATGTAGGTTAAAGGTGCTGTTCCGCCATTCGGAACAACAGTCATCGAGCCATTCGATCCGGAGCAACTTTCGGGAATTACATTTGAAATAATTGCTGTGGGACCTGCGTGATTTGTAATCGTAACTGTTGCAGTAGCCGTGCATGTATATGCGTCTGTTACCGTTACCGTGTAAGTACCTGCTATTAATCCAGTGATGGTGTTGGAAGACTGGCTGTTTGACCAAAGATATCCATATGTGCCTGCGGAATTAGGCGTAACGGTGGCTGTTCCGTTTGCATTGCTGCAGAACTCATCAGTAAATGAAGTTGATAAAGTATAACCGGGAATGGAATTGATAACAACACTAATAATGGAATCACATCCGTTTTGGGTTACAGTACAATAATAAGTTCCTGCGGAAAGCCCTGTAGCTGTTGCTGTGCCTTGGCCATTGCTCCAGTTGTAC
Organism: Bacteroidota bacterium; assembly: GCA_043800975.1. Classification (GTDB taxonomy): domain Bacteria; phylum Bacteroidota; class Bacteroidia; order Bacteroidales; family JAHJDW01; genus JAZDMK01. Next base: position 14,158 of record JAZDMK010000051.1, read on the forward strand.
GATGTCCCTCCGGAAGCAGTAGCAGATCCGTTTGAAAGGCCGCAACTAACGTCGGTGGAGGCCGTGATAACTGCGTTGGGTAAAGGATTCACTGTTACAATCGCAGTGGTTGATCCTGTGCAACCCGAAGTTGTTCCAGACACTGTATACGTCGTTGTTGCTCCGGGAGAAACGTTGATAGGATTTGTTGAAGCGCCTGTATTCCATGAATACGTTGTTCCACCGCCAGCTGTCAGCGTGGCAGTTTGTCCGGCACAAATCGTCGGACTATTAACGGTAATCCCAGGAATGGGTGTCACAGTTACAATAGAAGTTGTAGATCCAGTACAACCGGAAGTGGTTCCGGATACGGTATATGTCGTAGTCGTTCCGGGCGAAACGTTAAGGGGATTCGCAGTAGAGCCGGTGTTCCACGAGTAAGTGGTTCCTCCTGATGCTGTTAGTGTCGCAATATCGCCCGCACAAATCGTCGGGCTATTAACTGTAATTACAGGAATAGGATTGACATTGACAATTGAAGTGGTTGATCCCATGCAACCGGAAGTTGTTCCGGATACGGTATACGTCGTTGTCGCTCCGGGGGAAACATTGATGGGATTTGTAGCAGCGCCTGTATTCCATGAATAGGTTGTTCCGCCGCCAGCGGTGAGCGTAGCAGTTTGTCCCGCACAAATGGTCGGGCTATTAACTGTGATTACAGGAATAGGATTGACATTGACAATTGAAGTGGTTGATCCCGTGCAACCGGAAGTGGTTCCAGACACGGTATACGTTGTTGTTGCTCCGGGTGAAACGTTGATGGGATTGGTTGATGCTCCGGTGCTCCACGAATAGGTTGTTCCGCCACCAGCTGTCAGTGTAGCAGTTTGTCCCGCACAAATCGTCGGACTGTTAACAGTGATTACAGGAATGGGTGTGACATTAACAATCGAAGTAGTGGATCCAGTACATCCGGTAGTTGTTCCAGACACGGTATACGTTGTTGTTGCTCCAGGTGAAACGTTGATCGGATTGGTTGATGCTCCGGTGCTCCACGAATAGGTTGTTCCACCGCCCGCTGTCAGTGTCGCAGTTTGTCCCGCACAAATGGTCGGGCTATTAACTGTAATTACAGGAATAGGATTAACATTGACTATTGAAGTGGTTGATCCCGTGCAACCGGAAGTGGTTCCGGACACGGTATACGTCGTTGTTGCTCCGGGCGAAACATTGATGGGATTGGTTGAAGCTCCGGTGCTCCACGAATACGTTGTTCCACCTCCAGCTGTGAGCGTGGCAGTTTGCCCGGCACAAATCGTCGGACTGTTAACAGTGATTACAGGAATGGGCGTAACGGTAACAACCGAAGTTGCAGTACCTGTATTTCCACCGGCTGTTCCGGTAACGGTATAGGTTGTAGTGATTGCAGGGGTTACCACTTTAGGGTTTCCCGCGCCCAGTCCGCCACTCCATGCATAGGTAGTGCCGGCAATGCTGCTGTTTGCAGTTAGCGTTGCTGACTGTCCGGCGCAAATTGTGGGACTATTTACAGTAATTACAGGGTTTACGGAACACAGCTGAATGGAAACGTCATCCACAAAATATCGGGTTACACCTGCAGTACCACCAACATTAGTAGTGCTTGTACCACCATCATTGTAAAAATTACCCAGGGTAAAATGTGTAAATGCCTGTGTAGGAGTAAAAGTAAATGAAACCAGCGTCCAACCCACTTTGTCGGTTATTATTCCTGTGTAATTAAGCTGAGGTGTGACATAGTAAGGACAACCTCCGGTTGATGAGGTCCAGGCTGAAGTTGTAAAGTAAACCCCCAAATTATTGGAGGCATACGTGTTTTTGTCTGCCATGGAAACATAAAATTCAACACAATATTGCTGTCCTACAACCAGCGCACTGGAAAGACTTCCCTGAACATATTCTCGCCAGGGAGAGCAACCGCCATTCCCGTAGGTACAAAGATTGACAAATCCGTTTCCGGTTCTGGGTGTTTGCTGACCAGCAGCGCTTCCGTTTGTGGAAAGGGGATGGGAATAACAAGTGTTTGCCAGAAAAGTATTGTAAACGTCGGTGGTGCCATCCGTAGGGCATGTCCACTGGTTGATTGCCGCATTGAAGGAAGCAATCGATAAATACCAACTACATTGTAAACTTCCTGTATTTACGTTTTCAAAACTGGGATTATTCACCAAATTTTGCAGACGGGCTGGAACAGACAGAAATAATACGAGGAAAAATAATAAGGCGGATTTTTTCATGCAGGTCAATAGTGAGGTTACAAATATATGCAAAGACTCCATTTTTTAACTAAGGGTTGCCCTTATAATGTGTAATTTGAACAATTTGAATCCAAATTCGAAAAGTTGAAGAAAATAATTGTAAAAAAACTTGACACGTATTATTTCTTTTTATACTTTTGACCACTCGGTTAAACTGAAAAGTTAAATCATAAGGATAAACCAGAAAGTAAAAAATAAATGACAGAAGAACAAGTATCTACGGAGAAGCTGATCCTGGAAGCCGCCCGAAAGGTGTTTATTGAAAAGGGTTACGACGGGGCACGCATGCAGGAAATTGCCGAAGAGGCGGGCATCAATAAAGCACTGTTGCATTATTATTTCCGTAATAAGGATAAACTTTTTGAAAGCATTTTCAATGACGCATTCAGCAAATTTATGCCACAGGTTGTACAAGCCATGGGGTCGGACCTGCCCTTTGATCAGAAGATACGCACGTTCATCAACAACTATATTGACCTGATTCAGGAGAATCCGCACATTCCGCTTTTCGTGCTTCACGAGCTGCAACGCGATCCACAGCGGCTGATTAATATTTTCAAATCTTACGGCTTCAGCCCGCAGGCCTTTGCACCCGTGCTGCAAAGACAACTGGAAGAAAGCGGCTACCGCCCCATTCCGTTCTTTCATCTGATCACCAACATCATTGGCATGTGTATCTTTCCCTTTGTGGCGCGGCCCATCATTCAGGGGTTTATTTTGGGTGGAAGTGAAGAAGCTTATCGGGCTTACCTCAGCGAAAGAAAAGAAATTGTTTATGACTTTGTAATGAACTCCATTCGTGTAAAATGAAATATCTATGCAAATGAAAAGAGATATTGGAAACGTTATACGTTATTCGTTATACGTTATTCGTAGTGACAGTTTTAAGCTCATGAGTATTATTATTTTAGTACTGCTTTTTTCAACGACCCTTTTGCAGGCGCAGGACGATTTTTCGCTATTCAGTTTGCAGAAGAAAGCCGTTGAAAATTACCCGCTTTACCGTCAGAAAAAACTGAACGATGAAGCACTGGGTTTGAAAGAAAAAAATATTTCCACCGCCTGGATGCCGCAGCTGATGCTGAACGGACAGGCCACCTGGCAATCAGCTACGACCGAAATTCCCATCTCAATGCCCGGACTGAACATTCCAAATCCTGATAAAGATGCTTACAAAGTAACGCTCGATATCAGTCAGACTTTGTATGATGGTGGATTTTCCAAAAAACAGAAAGAGCTGGAACGTGCGTCGCTCGGGGCCGATCAACAGCAGATCGAAGTGGAGCTATACAAACTGAAAGCGCAAGTGAATCAGCTTTATTTTAATGTGATATTGATGCAATCGCAGGACAGCCTGCTGCGCGTGCTTCGCAGCGATATTGAAACGCGGTTGAAAAAAACGGAAGCAGGTATTAAAGAAGGCGCAGGTCTGGAATCACCCGCCGATGCTTTGAAAGCGGAGATTCTGAAAATTGAACAACAGCTGATCGAAACCGAAGCCAACCGCAAAGCCGCAATACACATGCTGAGTGTAATGTGCGGTGTGCAGATGAATGATAATAGTAAACTTTCTTTACCCGAGGTAACCGCAACGGCAGCCGCTGATTTCAGCAAGCGACCCGAGTATAAATATTTCGGATTACAAAAATCGAAACTGGACGCGAGTGCGGGATTGCTGTCTGCACGCCTGATGCCGCGTGTGTCTACTTTTGCACAATTGGGTTACGGCAAGCCGGGACTGAATATGTTTGCCAACGAATTTGAGCCGTATCTCTATGTGGGTGCACGCTTCAGCTGGAATCTGTGGAATTGGAACCAGAACAAAAACGACCGCAACATAATCAGTCTGCAACAAAGAGGGATTGATATCCAACTGGAGAATCTGGAAAAAAATCTAAAGATGAATGAGCAGAAAGATCTGGAAGAAATCGGGAAATGGCAGAGCATGATGCAGAAAGATGAAGAGATCATTGCCCTGAAATCGAAGATTGCCAAACGTTCGGAAACACTGATGGACAATGGCGTTCAAACACCCGCCGATTATCTGGCCGATGTGAATGCTGAAACGCAGGCGAAGCTGAATCTTGCATTGCATAAGGTACAGCTGGCGATGGCGAAGATTAATTATTTGAATAATACGGGAGGAATGTAAATGATTTTCGATTTTCAATTGACAATTTTCGATTTTAAAACCTTTGTGTTTATAGCGTCTCCGTGTGAAAAAGTGTTATGCCACAGAAACACGAAAGCACTAAACCCCACAAAATATTTGGTGTTTTTTTGGAGTTTTGGTGATTTGGTGGCGGAAAACTTTCATCATTTCTTAACACATAGCGCACTCCGCCGCGGCGGAGAAAATACACACATAGGCACATACAATCTTTCAAAATATTATGTGTCTATGCTTACCTATGATTCTATGTGTTTAAAAGAACAACCAATATTCCAAAGGGCGCAAAGAAAAATATCATCGCATAACGCATAACGTGTAACAAATAACGCATAACGAACATATGAAAAAGCTCATCTTTATATTCAGCATGGCCCTTCTGGGACTGGCCTGCAACCGCAGCAGCAAAGACTCGGATGCCTGGGGAAATTTTGAAGTGACGGAAGTAACCGTATCTGCAGAAGCCAACGGAAAGCTGCTCCAGCTCTCGGTTGAAGAAGGAACCGAAATAAACAAGGATGTTTCCGTGGGGCAGATCGATACCACCGATCTCTTTCTGAAACGCGCGCAGCTGCTGGCACAGCGCAAGGCCATTCTGTCGAAAAATTCGAACATTGCCGCGCAGGTGGAAGTGCAACGGCAGCAAAAAGAAAACCTGCTGATTGAAAAAGCGCGCCTTGAAAAACTGCTGGCAGGCGGCGCTGCAACGGCCAAGCAGATGGACGATCTGAAAGGGCAAATCAAAACCATTGAGAAGCAAATCCTGTCGGTCGAAACGCAGGGCTCATCTATTGGAAGTGAAGTGGAGGCGCTGGATAAACAGGTTGAACAAATCGAAGAATCGCTGCGCAAATGCAGTGTGATGAACCCGCTGAAAGGCACGGTACTCACGCGCTATGCCGAGGCCGGCGAAGTGGTGACCTTTGGAAAACCCCTTTACAAAATTGCCGACATGACGGTGATGACGCTGAAGGTGTATGTGAGCGGCGATCAGCTGCCCAAAGTAAAAATAGGAACCAAAGTAGATGTGCTGGTGGATAAAGATGCCGAAAGCAACCGCACGCTGGAAGGCACGGTGAGCTGGGTATCGCCCACGGCCGAGTTCACGCCTAAAATTATTCAGACAAAAGAAGAACGGGTGAATCTGGTGTATGCCGTAAAAGTTTTGGTGAAGAACGATGGCACGCTGAAGATTGGAATGCCGGGTGAAATTAAATTTAAGTAATCAGTGATCGGTAATCAGTAATCAGTGGTCAGTAATCAGTTTTGTCCCGCATAACGCATCAACGAATAACGTCTAACGCATCAACGCATAACGCCAAAGAAATGAAACACAAAAAACAAATATGAACTGAAATGAGAAAAATCATTTTCATAGTATGTATGTTTTGTTTGCCGAAGATTTTGGGTGCGCAGAATTTAGTACCAAATGGTGATTTCGAATATTATACAACTTGCCCAATAACTGCCAATGAAGTTTACAGGGCTTACCCTTGGTTTACACCTGGTGGCTCCTCAGATTACTTTAATTCATGTGTCGTATGGCCATTTGTTGCTGTACCTACAAATCAATTTGGAACGCAAGTTCCACATTCTGGAAATGGATACTGTGGATTTCTTACAATTATTAATTTTAACCCTGATAGTAGAGAATATATTGCTGTTGGATTAAAGGAACCCTTAAAGACTAATAAAAAATATTGTATAAGTTTTTGGGTAAGCGCAGCAGAGTTATCCCACCTTGGTATTAGCAATATTGGTGCTTATTTTTCAAACGATACTATTAAACAGATACCACAAGGTTTTAATGTTTTATTGCCATATTCACCTCAAGTTGAAAATGCAGACTATAATTTTTTATCCGATACTTTGAGTTGGATGAAAGTGGAAGGTAGTTTTATTGCTGCCGGAGGAGAACGGTTTATGACCATTGGTAATTTCAGAGATGATGCGCATACTTTATTTGACACTATTAAACCTCTTCCACTTGGAATCCCTAATGAAACCTACTACTATATAGATGATGTTTCTGTTTATTATTGCGGAGAAGATACAATACCTATAGAACCCATTGAAAATATGCTTGAAATTTCAAATGCGTTTACTCCCAACAACGATGGTAAAAACGATTACTTCCACATCAAAGGAACCAACATTTCAACGGTGCATCTGAAAATCATTAACCGATGGGGACAGCAATTGTATGAAGGCATGGGAGAGAATGTGAAGTGGGATGGAACGTATGATGGAAAAGAAGTAAGCGCAGGCGTTTATTATTACATAGCGGAAGTTGTTTTTAAAGACGGGGAAGTGAGAAATAAAAAAGGAAGCATTCATCTAATTCAAAAAAAATGAGCAGCTCCATCATCGTCGAACAGTTGGAAAAAAGCTACGGCACAGTGAAAGCGCTGCAGCCGGTGAGCTTTGCGGTGGCGCCGGGTGAGCTGTTTGGCTTTATTGGGCCGGATGGTGCGGGCAAAACAACGCTGTTCCGGTTACTGGTCACCCTGCTGCTTCCCGATGCGGGAACGGCCACACTGGAAGGCATGGATGTGGTGAAAGACTATAAAAAAATAAGGCAGCTCATTGGGTATATGCCCGGACGTTTTTCGTTGTATCACGATCTGACGGTGGAGGAGAACCTGCGCTTTTTCGCAACTGCATTCAAAACCACGGTGGAAGAAAATTACGATCTGGTAAAAGATATTTATTCACACATTGAACCTTTTAAAAAACGACTGGCGGGAAAGCTCTCGGGTGGCATGAAGCAGAAGCTTGCACTTTCGTGTGCGCTGATTCATCGTCCTAAAATTTTGGTACTGGATGAACCCACCACCGGCGTGGATGCCGTGTCGCGCAAGGAGTTCTGGGAGATGCTGAAAAAATTGCAGCTGAGCGGAATCACCATTGTTGTATCTACACCTTATATGGATGAAGCGGGATTGTGCGACCGCGTGGCGCTGATGGAGAAGGGGCGCATCATGGCGGTGGATACCCCGGCGGCAATCACGGGAAGGTTTGCAAAAAAAATATATGCCGTGACATCGGATCATATTTATGCGCTGAGCAAAGAGGTTAACCAATTCCCCGCTACGCAAAGCGCCTGGCTGTTCGGGCAGGATCTGCACGTAACGGGAAGTGAAAATTTCTCTGCGGATGAATTGTTGCAATACCTGGCCGCGAAAGGCTTTTCGGATGTGAAGATCCGGGAATCGGAACCGGTAATTGAAGATTGTTTTTTGGAATTGATGAAGGAGGAGTGAAAATGATTTTTGATTTACGATTTACGATTTACGATTTTGGAACTTTGCGCTCTCTGCGCCTTGGCGTGAAACAAAAGGACGGATGTCCGATGACCGATTTGGGAAAATTATTTTGTGGAATAGCTGTTACACAAAGTTTCACAAAGAAGTCACAAAGGTCACTAAGAATACATTATGCACTATTTACCAATAACTATTAACGAATAACGATTAACTTTTTTAAATGGAATCAATCATCATAGTTCAGGATCTGGTCAAGCGTTTCGGCAGTTTTGTTGCCAACGATCACCTGACTTTTGATGTGAAGAAAGGTGAGATCTTCGGCTTCCTCGGTGCGAACGGTGCAGGAAAAACAACCGCCATACGCATCCTCTGCGGCTTATCGAAGCCCACTTCGGGGAAGGCAATGGTAGCGGGTTTCGATGTGTATAAAGAAACTGAAAAAATAAAAAAGAACATCGGCTACATGAGTCAGCGCTTCTCGTTGTATGATGATCTGTCGGTGTATGAAAACATACGGTTCTACGCAGGTATCTATGGATTGCGCAGAAATGAAATCAAGGAAAAATCAAAAATACTGCTTGGCCAACTGGGCATGGAAGGCCATCGCGACAAGTTAATCCGCGACATTCCGCTGGGCTGGAAACAGAAGCTGGCCTTCTCGGTGGCTGTGTTTCACAATCCCCGTATTGTGTTTTTAGATGAACCCACAGGCGGTGTCGATCCGATTACACGGCGTCAGTTCTGGGATCTGATCTATGAAGCTTCCGCGCGCGGAATCACGGTTTTCGTAACTACGCATTACATGGACGAAGCGGAATATTGCCAGCGGGTTTCTATCATGAACGAAGGAAAAATTGCGGCCATCGGAACACCGGCTGAATTAAAACAACAGTTCGGTGTGGGCAATATGGACGGTGTATTTCTGAAGATCGCAAGAGGAAAGGAAAGCGTATGAAGCAGTTCATCGGATTTGTACGCAAGGAGTTTCTTCACATCTTCCGCGACACGCGAACGATCATGATTCTGTTTGCCATGCCTGTTGTTCAGTTGCTGCTTTTCGGATATGTGATCACGAATGAAATCAAAGATGCGAAGATTGCGATTTACGATCAGTCGAAAGATGAGATGACCCAGAAATTAACGCTGCGTCTCTTGTCGTCCGGCTATTTCGTGCTCGAAAAAAATATTCAGAGTTACAAAGAAATTGAACCCTGTTTCAAAAATGGAGAAGTAAAACTCGTTGTCATTTTCGGACCCGACTTCTCCAAACGCCTGAAGACAGAGGGAAAGGCGCCCATGCAAATTATTGCCGATGCCTCGGAACCGAATGCCGCGAATATTTTAACGAACTATGTAACGGGCATCACGGCCAGTTTTGCGATGGAGCAGGCCGCGCTGCAGGGCAGGCCCATGCAGGTGTCGAGCGAGGTGCGCATGCGTTACAATCCGAATCTCGAAGGCGCTTATCTGTTTGTTCCGGGAATCATCGCCATGCTGCTGATGCTCATCTGCGCGATGATGACCTCCATTTCCATTACGCGCGAAAAGGAACTGGGCACGATGGAAGTGCTGCTGGTTTCACCTTTAAAACCCATACAGATTATCATCGGCAAAGTGATGCCCTACCTGGTATTGGCGTTTATTGATGCCGTACTGATTATCATCATTGCACAAACTGTTTTCGGTGTTCCGGTTGTGGGAAGTATGTTGTTGTTGCTGGCTGAATGTTTTTTGTTTATTGCACTGGCGCTGTCGCTGGGTGTTTTAATTTCTACGGTTACGTCGAGTCAACAAACTGCCATGCTGATCTCACAGCTGGCGCTGATGCTGCCGACCATTTTACTTTCCGGATTTATTTTCCCCATCGAAAACATGCCGCAGGTGCTGCAATGGGTTTGTCAGATCATGCCGCCCAAATGGTTCATCATCATTCTCCGTGGCATCATGCTGAAGGGAGTGGGCATTGAATACCTATGGCAGGAGACATTGATTCTTGCTGGCTTTACGATATTGTTTATTGTGATCAGCGTTCGTAAATTTAAAATCAGACTCGATTAGTATGCGCACGATATTGTTCCTCATACAAAAAGAATTCATCCAGATTTTCCGCAACCGGACGATGCTGCCGATCATCTTTGTCATGCCGCTGGTGCAGTTGATTATTCTGGTGAATGCCGCTACATTCGAGATGAAGCACATCCGTCTGATGGTGATTGATCAGGATCTGAGTATGCGTTCGCGGCAGCTGAGCAGTAAGTTCAGTGGCTCGCCTTTTTATGTTGTGCAGACCGGAAATTTCTCTTTGAAGCAGGGCGACGATGCGCTGAAACGCAACACTGCCGATGCCTATCTCGTGATACCCGCTGACTTTGACAAGCGGTTACAAAAGGAAAACGGAGCTTCCGTTCAGCTGGTGGTGAATGCTATCAACGGCACCTCCGCCGCGCTGACAAGTGCATACAGCAGTATGATCATCAACGATTATAACCAGAACATTGCAACCGAAAGCGGATTGTCGTCGGGAGGAAACATTGATGTATCGCGGCAATACTGGTTTAATCCCGAACTGAATTATCAGACGTTTATGGTTCCGGGAATTCTTGTACTGCTTGTAACCCTTATCGGACTAATGCTTTCAGGGATGAATGTGGTGCGTGAAAAAGAAATGGGAACCATCGAACAGATCAATGCAACACCCATCAGCAAGTATCAGTTCATTGCCGGAAAGCTGCTTCCATTCTGGATTCTGGGATTGTTTGAACTGGCCTTTGGCCTCATTGTCGGAAAGCTTTTATTTGATATTCCTTTGATCGGGAGCCTGTGGCTTTTGTTCGGCGTGGCGATGGTATATATGATTGTTGTGCTGGCGGCGGGATTGCTCATCAGTACGCTGACCAACACGCAGCAACAGGCCATGCTGCTTTCGTTTTTCTTTATGATTATTTTTATCATGATGAGCGGACTATTCACTTCGGTGGAGAACATGCCGCAATGGGCGCAGGACGTGAATCAGATTAATCCTATCGCTCATTTCATTAACATCGTTCGCATGATATTGCTGAAGGGGTCTGGCTTTGCTGATTTCCGATATGACTTTTTCTGTTTAGTAATTTTGGGATCAATTCTGCTTTCAGCGTCGGTGTGGCGGTACAGGAAGACGGCTTAGTCTGTCGTAAAACGACAGACACTCACTCTCACACTCACTCCAAAAGTAGAAATAAAGAGCTATTTCTTCTCCGGCAATTTCATATCATCTTCCGATCCCGGATACAGGTTCCAGTAATTATCGCCTTTTCGCCAGATATAAAATTTGCTTGTTCCGTTTGAGAGATATCGTGTTACACACCAGGTGTTGGGTTCATTCTTGTATTTTTTTGTGTAATCGAATTCCTGATTCATATTTCCCATATTCGTGTATTCTTTGCAATAAACGTATTCTCCGTTTTTGAACGAATGCTTCGAGCTGATTTGTCCGTTGCTTTTTTTCCATTCATAATCACCGTCCAGTATTTTGGATTTGGAAGGTTTGAATACTTCCAGCTTCCAGTCTTTCTTTCCGCAGGGCCCCATGGGGTAGAGGTTGGTGCCATGATCATAAACAGTATAGCGAATGTATTTTGCAGAGGATGTATCTTCGGTTTCTTTCCAGATTTCATCCAGATACATTTTCCAGGGACCGTGTTTTTTACCGCCTTCATCCAGCTGGTTAATCTGAGCTGAAGCAATAAAGGGAAGACCAGTCAGGAAGAGTAGGGTAGATAAGAAGAATTTCATTGTAAGGAATTTGGATGCAAAATTACAAATTCTGTAATTAAAGAAATGTATTTATCTTTGTTCCTGATGAAAGGAAAAAGGAATTATTTCGCAACGATTTTTATCATGACCCTGCTGCTGGGGGGATGCAGCGGTTGGTTCAGTGGAATGCGCTATCCCGATTTACGAAAGATTCCCGTGAATGCACAACGTGCAGATGATTCCAACCACATGTTGCAGGCACAGAAGATGAAAATCCTGCATGCTTTGAAATTTGTGGAAAAAGCAGAAGAGATTATTTGGATGAATCCGCTTAGTATTGTTATGAAAAGCAATACAGCAAGCCATCCCGGAGTTTTTATGAAAATCAAAAAAAAGACATTGTCTTTGAAACACAAATTAAGTGTCGCTTCCCAATTGAGAAAAATGGTAGAAAAGCAAAACCAGCCCATGGGGAACCAGGTTTTACTTGCAATCCTTCTGGGCATATTTATTATCAGTTTCATATTGTTGGCAATTAACATAAAGGACATTCCGGGTTTTGGATGTGCACTTTGGATAATTGGATTTTTATTTATTATGATAATAATATTTGCTTTAATGTATAGGGATTAAATTTATCAAATAGTTTTGTCGGGTAAGAATATTAATTCGATCATAAGGAACTTGTATTGGCCGATGCCGGATTTGTAATTACTGATGCAGCCATGCATACATTGTAGAATGAGACTCCGTTTTCATAAATATATAAAACAAATTGTTGTTTTTTTCAACAAAAAGAAATTCGGAATAAAAGAGAAATTTTACATTTGCAAAACAAATTGAATCTATGTCATTTTTTGCAATGCATACATCAAAAATTATTTTATTGCTGGCAGCAATTCTTCTGACATCAGGATGTAATCTGAATTTTAATCCGATGCGTTATCCAGACTTACGAAAGATTCCCGTGAATGCACAACGTGCAAATGATTCCAACCACATGTTGCAGGCACAGAAAATGCGCATGCTGCATTCTGTAAAACTTGTGGAAAGAGCCGAAGAGATTGTCTGGATGAATCCACTTAGTATTGTTATGAAAAGCAATACAGCAAGCCATTCTGGTGTTTTTCAAAAAATTGAAAATAAGACATTGTCTTTAAAGAATAAGTTGAGTGTGGCTTCACGCTTAAGAAAAATGATTGAGAAACAAAACAAACCAGCAGATGCAATGTTTATTATTATTGCAATCCTGCTGATATTTGTAATCGGGGCGATCATTGCAGTAATCAAGATAACGGATCCTACCGGCGGAATGGGCTGTTTACTTTGGGGAATTTTCATTTTGGTTGTGCTGGGTTTACTTTTTGGTGTGGTTCTCAGCAGCAAATGATGAGATACATTTTATACGGGTGAGAGGTTATTGGCTAATATAAATAGTCTGTTGCAATTACAATAGATACTGAACTTATTGTCAGAAAAATAAAATTAAACAGGTCGATACTTGTTTTGTTTTTAACTTTTATTGATGCAGATATCGACAAAAACAACCTTTTTGCAAATTAATTCGTCTTCTAAGGGTTTTTGCTAAGTTATTAAGTATAAAAATAGACTATCTTTCTGCCCTTTAAAATAGTTCTTCTCTAACTTATGAATTTCTTTGATTAAGAAAAAGGTTTAAATATTTTTATTTTATGAAGAATCTCCTCCACCTCATTGCATCATTAGCTACTTCAGTGTTGTTGCTTTTTTTTGTTTCCAATGCAAATGCTCAGGCGCCCGGTTGCCCTTTTGTTGAAGCAGGGCCCAACACGACGGTTCCCTGCAACGGGAGTACTACAATCAACGCTTCATTTCTTCCGACTGGTGCTACAACAACATACTCTGTCGGATCCATTCCATATGCACCACCCTATCCGATGAATGCAGGAACAGCAATCATGGTTGGTTCTGATGATGTCTGGTCAGCAGTAATTCCACTCCCCTTTAATTTCTGTTATTTTGGAACTTCCTATAACCAGATTGTTGTTGGTGCAAACGGTTGCATTTCTTTTAATACTGCTTATGCAAGTGGCTCTTGTCCCTGGTCATTTTCTGCAAGTTGTCCCAGCAGTTCAATTCCAATTAATACTATTTACGGCCCTTATCATGATATTGACCCAAGTGTTGGTGGAAGCATTTATCAGGCAGTTCTTGGAACATATCCTTGCCGGACATTTGTGGTAAACTATTACAATGTTCCGATGTACAGTTCTTCTTGTAATTCCATGCTTGCTACGCACCAGATTGTGCTTTATGAAGGAACCAATGCCATTGAAGTATATATACAGAGTGCTCCTTTGTGTTCCAGTTGGAATTCAGGAAACAAAATGATTGGGATTCAAAATTCTACCGGAACAGTTGGGTTCACCCCTCCGGGTAGAAATACGGGTGCATGGTCAACTTCCAATGAAGCTTGGCGCTTTATGCCCAATGGAGCACCCAATTACGTTTTTGGCTGGTATCAGGGGGGTGTTTTAATTTCTACTTCTCCTTCTTTAAGTGTTACGCCAGCAGGTACTACTGCTTATGAAGCACAGATTGTATATACCAACTGTGACGGATCAACCTATACTGATCGCGATACTGTTGTCGTCAGCACTTCTTCTACTCCAACGATCGGCATATCCCCTTCGGCGACCAGCGTTTGCGGAGGACAGCCCGTAACTCTCACCGCTAGTGGAGGGGTTTCTTACACCTGGAGTTCAGGCGGGACCGGGAATCCAATAACCGTTTATCCCATTGCAAATACTACATACACAGTAACAGGAACTGATGCTTTGGGCTGTCAGGGGACATCCTCGGTTGTTATCAATATGAATGCGGGAACGCCCATCACAGTGAACAGCCCGGCAATTTGTTCCGGGCAAACAGCAACGTTAACTGCAAATGGTGGCGTTAGTTATCAATGGAGCGGAGGTCTTGGAACGAGCAACCCATTAACTGTAAGTCCCGGGTCTACTACAACATACACCGTTACAGGCACAGACGGTTCCGGATGTGTGGGATCGACTTCAGCAGTGGTTACTGTAAACCCGAATCCTACAATAACGGTTAACAGCCCTTCAATTTGTCCGGGTCAATCTGCAACGCTGACTGCCAGCGGAGGAGATACGTGGCAGTGGTCAGGAGGGTTGGGAACAACCAATCCTTTGGTAGTTAGTCCGGCTACAACAACAACCTATACAGTTACAGGGACCAGTTCAGCCGGTTGTTCTTCAACTTCAATTGCGGTTGTAACTATGAATGCCAGCCCCACAATATCTGTTAACAATTCAAGCATTTGTTCCGGGCAAACAGCAACACTCACTGCATCAGGCGGAATTAGCTATGCCTGGAGCGGAGGATTATCAGGAAACCCTGCTGCTACATCTCCGGGAATTTCAACTACATACACCGTTACGGGCACATCTGCTTTAGGGTGTACCGGCACAGCTCAGGCAATAGTTACTGTCAATCCAACCCCTACAGTTACAGTCAATGCACCAGCCATTTGTTCCGGACAGGCAGCAACTCTTACTGCCAGCGGAGCAACGACATATCAATGGAATACCGGGTCTTCATCCAATCCGATTACTGTTATGCCGGGATCAACCACAACTTATACAGTTACAGGAACTTCATTGGGTTGTACTGGAACTGCAACTACTGTTGTTACTGTCAATTCGAGTCCTATTGTTACAGTCAATAATGCTGCTATTTGTCCCGGTGAAACAGCAACTCTTACTCCAGGTGGTGCAAGCAGTTATGTTTGGACAGGAGGTTTAAGTGGCAACCCTGCGACGGCAAGTCCTGCGTCAACAACAACCTATACAGTAACCGGAACAAACAGCAATGGCTGCACCGGAACTGCACTATCAATAGTGACCGTTAATCCCACACCAAACGTTACGGTTAATAGTCCCAGCATTTGTCCGGGGGCAACAGCAACCCTTACAGCTTCAGGCGCCAATACATATGCTTGGAGTAGTGGTTTAAGCGGAAACCCTGCTACAGCCAGCCCCGCAACCACCACGACTTACACCGTAACAGGAACATCATCAGCAGGTTGTATAGGAACAGGCACAACAGTGGTAACGGTTCAGCCAAATCCTACAATAACAGTAAACAATGCAACAGTTTGTTTAGGTGAAGTTGCAACACTTACAGCAGCTGGTGCCACGACATACGCATGGAGCGGTGGTCTGAACGGGAACCCGGCTACTACATCACCCAATAATACCATTACATATACAGTTACGGGAACAGATGGAAATGGCTGCACGAATACTGCCAATGCAGTTGTTACTGTAAACCCACTTCCAGTTGTAACCACAGGTCTCAATCAAACGATTTGCCTTGGGGAATCTACTTCACTGAGTGTAAACGGAACCAATCTGGTAGCCTATCTCTGGAGTCCCACAACGGGTCTTTCCAGCCCAACAGCACCTGATCCAATTGCAACACCATTGGCAACTACAACTTATACTGTTACTGCAACAAATAACTTCGGCTGTTCAAATACAGGAAGTACAATTGTAAATGTAAGTTCAGTTACGGCAAGCTTTTTCGGAGGTCCTGCAAATTTAGACGAACCCCTCATTATCACATTTGCTGACCAGTCGTCGGCCAATGCAATTAACTGGCAGTGGGATTTTGGCAACGGGACTTATTCTAATTTACAAAATCCTGTAGTGACCTATAGTCAAGCCGGGCCATACATTGTAATGCTAATTGTTACAAATGCAGAAAACTGCGTTGATACAATTATTCAGGAAATCATCGTAAAACCGAAATTTGAAATTACAATTCCCAACGTATTTACACCCAATGCTGACGGTTACAATGATGTATTCGGACCCAAGATGGTTGGCTTTGAAACATTCCATATGCTTATCTTCAACCGCTGGGGAAGACTGTTATTCGAAACAGGATCCTATAGCGACCTTTGGGATGGTGGAACCAACAGCGGAAAAGAAGCTCCGGATGGAGTATATTATTTCATTATGGAAATCGTTATAAATTCTAACAGAACGATAAGTGAAAAAGGAAATGTGACTTTGATAAGGTAATTATCTTATTAGTGATTTTAATAAAAAAGGCTTCTAACAGAAGCCTTTTTTGTTAATCAGAATTCAAATACAACTTTCGAAATGCAGGCGTCTTCGTATTTGGTTCCTTTGTAAACTTCAA
>JAZDMK010000068.1:0-28831 GCA_043800975.1 Bacteroidota bacterium
GTGGTAACGCTTGGCTTCATAATCAGAATTAAGCAGCTTCAGTGCGTTGTCGAGAAGCTCAGTGAAATAATCAAGATCGCCCGGATTTTTTTCAAACTCTATTAACCATTCGTGTGCTCCATTTGAGTTATCACCGAAATAAACGGGGCAAGCTGTATAATCTGTAATTACACAACCGGTCTTTTTACAAGCCTTCGCCAGAGCCTGATCCGCATTGTCAACAATCAATTCTTCTCCAAATGCATTGATGAAACTTTTGGTTCTGCCTGTAATCTTTATACGGTATGGGTTTGTAGAAGTGAATGTGATCGTATCTCCGATTTTATACCGCCAAAGTCCGCCGTTGGTTGAAATCACAAGCGCATAATTTTTTCCGCATTCAACCTGATCCAGTGTCAGCGTTTTCGGATGCTCATTATCTTGTTCCGAAAGAGGAATAAATTCATAATAAATACCATAATCGAGCATCAGCAGCATATCATCTGTGTCAGGATTGTCCTGTATGCCAAAGAAACCTTCCGATGCATTGTAGGTTTCCAGATAATGCATGTTAGCTGATGGAATAAGTTTTTTAAACTGGTCTTTATATGGAATGAAGCTGACACCGCCATGTACAAACAGTTCGAGGTTGGGCCATACTTCAGATATATCACTACAGCCGGTCATTTGCTGAATGTGCCGAAGCAACACAAGTGTCCAGGAAGGAACGCCCGAAAGGCTGGTTACATTTTCGCGAATTGTGGCGCGGGCCATTTCTTCAATTTTGGTTTCCCACTTATCCATCAAAGCAATGGTAACGTTAGGCACACGAATAAATTCTACCCAGAAAGGAAGATTCTGAATAAGAATGGCGGAAAGATCCCCATAATATGCCTCGTTGTTAAATTCGCAAATCGAGTGACTTCCACCAAGAGCAAGCTGCTTTCCGGTAAACAGACGGTTATCGGGTGTGTTGTTGCAATAAATGGAAACCAGATCTTTACCACCTTTGAAGTGGCATTCTTCCAATGATTCCTCACTAACAGGAATAAATTTGCTTTTATCTGCTGTTGTGCCGGATGACTTCGCAAACCATTTTATTTCAGTTGGCCACAAAATGTTTTGTTCGCCCCGTCTCGTTCTTTTAATAAAAGCTTTCAGCGTCTCATAATCCTGCAGTGGCACACGGTTGCTGAATTCTTCGGGGGAATTGATAGAAGCATAATCATATTTTTTACCCCATTCCGTATCTGCAGCGGTAGTGATCAGCTTTGTGAACCACTCGTTCTGCACCTCATGCGGATAGCGGATGAACAGATCGATCTGGTGCATCCGCTTTTTCATTAGCCACGAAATGAATGACTGAATCAGGGGCATAAAAATTCTATATCTTTACTGAAATATTTTATAAAAGTAGTCATAGTTTTTTTAACAAAAAAAATCGGCATGGTTCGCTTTCCGAATGCAAAAATAAATTTAGGCCTTTTTATAACGGAAAAACGTACGGATTCGTATCACAACATCGAAAGCCTGATGCTCCCTGTTCCGCTCTGTGATGTGCTGGAAATCGTTCCCATCAATGATAATACATTTAAAAATGTAAAACTTTCTGTAAGCGGAAATCCTGTTCATTGTCCGGATGAAGATAATTTGTGTGTGAAAGCGTATCATCTTCTCGCGGATAAATTTTCACTTCCTTCGGTACAAATTTATTTACATAAAGTTATCCCGGATGGCGCAGGACTGGGCGGTGGATCTTCGGATGCTGCATCCGCACTTCTGATTTTAAATGATATTTTTTCGTTAAATCTGAATGAAAAATATCTGGAAGAATATGCCTCTGAGCTGGGAAGCGATTGTGCGTTTTTTATTAAGAACAATCCGGCTTTCTGCAGTGGACGCGGAGAAATTATGGAAGCAACGGATTTCCATTTGAAGGGATGGCATCTAATGTTGGTTTTTCCTCCCGTGAAAGTTTCCACCAAAGATGCCTATGCGGGCTGCATTCCTGATGCTGCAAAATTTGATCTGAGAAAAATTCAGCAGTTAAAACCGGAAGAATGGAAAGAAAAAATTGTCAATGATTTTGAAAAAACTGTATTTGAAAAATATCCTTTGCTAAAAGAGATCCGCGATCAGCTGTATGATTCGGGCGCTGTGTATGCAGCTATGAGCGGAAGTGGATCTACGATATACGGTTTGTATGATAAATTGGGATCAGATGACTTTTCAAACTTTTCTCATTATAAAATAATTCAGTTATGAAATCAATTATTATTTGTCTCTCATTCTTGTTTCTCTTTTTTGTCAGTCAGGCTCAGAAAACAGCTGAAACAGATTTAAAAAGAAATGGTTTATATGGGAAGGTCCGGTCTGTTAAAACAACTTCTTTTGCAGCTGTTCAGAAAGGGGATACAGTTATCAAAGGTGCTAAAGAACGTGACATCTTCTATTCCGATTATGATACCTATCAGTTGTATAACAAAAAGGGGTATGTTATTCAGGAAAAGATGTATGAATCGGATGGAAAACTTATGGAAGAACTCAATTATTCATACGACACTTTGGGTTATCTGACTAATATGAAAGAGAACAATCAAGGTGTGCTGGATAACTATACTTACAAAAGGAAGTTTGATAAAAGTGGAAACCTGATTGAAAAAACTTCTATGAACAATAATTCATTTTCTTCAAAAGTAAAATTCAAATATGTCAATAAACGGATTGTTGAAGAAAAAACATATGATGAGAAAAACAAATTGCTTTCTATCTGGAGATATGCTTTTGATAAAAAGGGTTATTGTATTGAGCGCAGTTGCTATGATGAAAAAGACAGCCTGACTTTTAAAGTCAGTCAGGAAATAAATGAAAAAGGACTGGTGTCTAAATGGACTGCTTTAAATTCTTACAGCAAGAAAACAACTACATTTACATATACGTATACATTTGATGCTTTAGGAAACTGGAACCGTCAGATTATATACAAAGGCGGTGTGGCGAGGTATATAGTGGAAAGGGTTATTGAATTTTATTAATTTACTTCAGCATGACGATGTAGTTAGTAGGGCGAATGAGAGGACTCTTAAACCTTACAGTTTAATAATTTTTTCTCGAGCTTTAATTTCTCCCTTTTGGTTAATAACAACCAAATAGTAAAACCCTTTTTTAAGAAAAGTTAGATCGATCTGAACAATACCGTTATTTAGATGACGCTCATTGTAAAGCAGTATACCTTCTGAATTGAACACTTGATAAGTATGTTCAATGTTGTCTTTGTATGCTGGAATAATTGAAACCTTATTTGAAAACGGGTTAGGATAGAATTTTAATGGATGTATTGAAACGTATTCATTTTTATTCATCATAATGTTGCAGTTTCCATAAAGATTTGTCAAATTTTTTCTGTGACAGATGATTTCTGTCCATGCATCAAAGCCGCTAAGACAAACCCCGACAAAAGGTTCAGTAATGCCATTATCACCGCCCACACCTTCGATATAAAATCGTGCTGGAAATGAAGATGACCCAAATACATTCATGTAGAATATTTTTCTAAATTCACCATTATACAGCTGAAAGTTTGAGATGCTATCAACGGTTGGGTAATTATATAAAATGCTTTTTAATGTATCCCCTGTGTTCAGAGAGTAATCAAAAAGCAAGTCTTCATAAATGTTTCCATTATTATAATTCTTTCTAAGAATAAAAACTTTACCAGATAAAGTATCTTCTCTTAACAGACAATAAAGTTCAGGAGTATAAATTGAGTCGTCAATTAATTGATTTGAGCCCACCATGTATTTATAGTAGAATCTCTGTTTCATTAATTTTATGTAGGTTGTATCATGATAAATGCTGTCACCATCAAAATAGCAGTAAAAGTACATTGCATTGGGAGGCCTTGGATCACCGCTAGTTTTTGAAAAATCACATATAGTCCAATTCTTAGTAGTGTCAATAAATTTATTGCACTGGCTATAAGTGCTGTGATAGCTTAATAGTAAAAAAAGTGAGAAGATAATCCATTTTTTCATGGAGAGAAATATTTATCTACCAAAGATACAAAAAGGATTCATCAAAACAAAGTTGCATTCAGTTCTGTTTTGAAATTTCATCAAAATGGCAAATATGTTTTGTGGAAAATTGTAAAGCACAGAAAAACAGACGTAAAGCAAAAAAAACGTCCGTAAAAGTGTTGAAAAGCGCAAAAAGACGTCCGTAAAAGTGTATCTCATCTAACTAAAAATAAAGCAAAGATTATTTTACAATCTGGTTTTTCGCTGGGTTAATATTATTTAAAAACTAATTCCCAATTTTCGTAATTTCGCTCCCGTGCAAAATGAAATAAACATAGTTTCCGTTTTACTTTCCATGTTGATGGAAAAGAAAAACGTTCTTGTGCCAGGTCTTGGCACTTTCAGGATTTCATTTTCCAATTCACGCAGCTTGCATGACGGTCAGTTGCTTTGCCCGCCACAGAATATTCTTTCGTTTGATCCCAATGCAAAACTTCCTGACTTAGAACTTGCAAAAGAAATCGCCCGCCAGTCAGGCACTTCCTACAGTGAAGCGCATGGTTTAATTGATGGCTGGGTTAAAGAAATCATAGATGGTACTATCGAACCGGAATCTCGTCATGATGTTGAAGGATTGGGTTCATTTTATAAAGACAATCGCAAAGCGCTATGTTTTGTACAACAGGATGGGTTAAATCTTCATCCTTCCTCTTTCGGATTGTTTCCGCTGGTTACCGGAATAAAAGGAAACAAAGAAATAATAGAACTGAATGATAACGAAGATGACTCTTCTAAAAAAAGAAAACCATGGCGTGCGCTGTGGATTGTCATTCCTGTGGTAATTCTTGCTGCTGCTGTCGCATCTTATTTCTTTATACCTGAAGTTAAAAAAGAAATTGACACTGTAATTGGATTTAAAAGTCCGGAACCTATTGTTGCTCCTGTAAAACCAAAAGCTGATACGGTTATTGTTTCCAGGAAGGACACAACGCAAATGGATACGACCAATGTTGAAAACCCCAATGGTAAAGGAAACAAATATTATATAGTTGCCGGAAGTTTTGAGCAGGAGGAAAACGCAACTAAATTAAAAAATGAATTATTAGTTAAAGGGTTTAAGCCAGAAGTTGTCAGAAATGGTAAGTGGTATGTTGTTTCGTACAATTCTTTTTTTAATAAAGATTTTGCCAACCGTTCGCTCGAAAAAATAAAAAGCGGAGAAAATCCGAATGCATATCTTTTGATCCGTTAAAGTTATGGGTAAGAATAAACTGAAACAATTTGCAGAAATAAAAGCATTTCCAAATGTGTTTGAGCCCGAATTTGAAGAATCTATGCATGGTTTTTCAATGAAGGGAAACTGGAATGAAAAATATTTTAACAATTCAAATCCCATCATTTTAGAAGTGGGTTGTGGAAAAGGAGAATACACAACCGGGCTTGCTCAAAAATACCCAGATAGAAATTTTATCGGGCTTGATTTAAAAGGCAACAGGATTTGGACTGGCAGCTGCTTTGCAATTGAAAACAATTTGAGTAATGTTGGCTTTGTACGTGCACGAGCAGAAACCATTAACAGTTATTTTGGGAAAAATGAAATCAGTGAAATCTGGATTCCTTTTCCCGATCCCGTGCCGCGTAAGAAAGGCGAAAGAAAAAGACTGACATGCCCCCGGTATCTCGCAAAGTACCAGAAATTCTTAATCAAAGGTGGAATTATTCATTTTAAAACCGATGACAAACCTTTATTTGATTTTACGCTGGAAGTAATTGAAAAGGGAAAACACAAACTTCATTTCTCCACAGATGATTTGTATGGAAGCGATATTATTTGCGATGCTGCAGAAATACGAACGTATTACGAAGAAATATTTCTTGCAAAAAAAATGAAAATCTGTTATCTTAATTTTTCATTAAACTCGGATATCATTGAAAAGTAAAAAAGATAATACTTCATTTTTCAAACAGGTGTTTGAAGTGGCTCGACTTGTGCCCTATGGTCGTGTGACTTCGTATGGTGCAATTGCGCGTTATCTGGGCACCTCATCCTCTGCAAGGGTTGTGGGGTGGGCCATGAATCTATCGCACCATGCCGAATTTCCTGTCCCTGCACACCGTGTGCTCAATCGCAAAGGAATGTTAACAGGAAAACATCATTTTGAAGGAACGATGGTAATGCAGCAATTGCTCGAGAGTGAAGGCATTCAGGTGGTGAATGACTGCGTTGTGGATTTCGAAAAAAAATTCTGGGATCCCATGAATGAACTAAAACTGTAACTTTGGTACTTAATTATTTAAAAATGAAACCCATATCTATCATTGTAGCCATTGCATCGAATCAGGCGATTGGCAAAGACAACCAGTTGCTCTGGCACATTCCTGCTGACCTGAAACGCTTCAAAAAAATTACATCTGGCCACAGTATGATAATGGGAAAAAACACCTTTTTTTCTTTGCCGGTTCGTCCGCTGCCCAATCGAAGGAGCATTGTTTTGACCGATGTTGCAGATGAAAAAATCGAGGGTTGTGAAATGGCTTATAACATTGATGATTCGATATCGTTGTGCGATTCGGATAAAGAAAATTTTGTGATTGGTGGTGGAAGTATCTATAAGCAGTTTCTTGAAATTGCACAAAAAATGTATATCACACGGGTGCATAAAGATTTTGAAGCCGATACTTTTTTCCCGGAGATAAATTTAAATGAATGGTATCGCTCCGAAATTGAAGAAGTGCCATTCGATGAATCCTGCGGGTTGGGATATACTTATGAAACCTGGGAAAGAAAATCACATTCGTAAGATTCCCATAGAAAAAAATTAATGACGAAAAATAGAATAACGGGATGGCTGTTGCTGTTGCTTCTTTCTGCAGTGTGGGGAACTTCATACATTCTGATGAAGAAAAGTCTGCATGCATTTTCGCCTATTCAAATTGCAGCGCTTCGTGTTGCTACAGCATCTCTTGTTTTGCTTCCATTTGCCATTCGTTTTTTATTTCAACTGAAAAGAAAGCAAATCTGGGTATTGATGGGACTTGGCGTTCTTGGAAACGGCATTCCTGCTTTTTTATTTGCTTATGCACAAACTTCGCTGGATAGTGGTATTATTGGAATTCTGAATTCGCTTGCTCCATTGTTTACCTTAATTGTAGCTGTTTTATTCTTTCGTTTTAAAACAAAGTTAATAAATGTAATGGGCGTTGTGCTTGGTTTGTGTGCAGCCATTGGTTTGATCTATGCGGGAAGTAGCGGATTTTTCCTGAAAAATCTGGGCTATGGTTCGCTGATTATTTTTGCCACACTTTTGTATTCGATTAATTCGAACATCTTGAAAAAGATGCTTGATGATATCCGACCGCTTGCAGTTACTTCATTAACGTTGTTCGGAGTTGGTCTTGCTGGATTTGTAGTTTTATTCTCAACAGATTTTATTGTAAGAATGGAGACGGTAGAGGGTGCCTGGGAATGTCTGGGATATTCTTCAACACTAGGAATAGTGGGCACTTCAGTTGCAATGATTTTATATAATCGTATGCTGAAAGATAACACGGCATTGTTTGCATCAACTGTTACCTACCTGATTCCCATCTTTGCTTTGATGTGGGGATTTCTTGACGGAGAACGCCTGAATGCATTGCAAATGATAATGGCAGCAATGGTTCTGGGTGCGGTTGCTTTGGTGAATTTTAAAAGAAAAGAAAATTTGTAAATTTGTTTTTACAAATGAAAAAATTCATATCGATATTTATTCTAATTTTTCTGGCAATGTTTTTTTCCTGCAGAAAAACAATTGACAAGTACGAAATTGACAACCTGAGCGATGGTAACGTAATGATTCTGGGGCATCGAGGGATGGGTGAACTATACAAGTATCCTGGAAATTCATTTGAAAGTTTATATCCGGTCATTCAAATTGGAGCTGAAGGAAGCGAAATTGATCTTCAGATGACATTGGATAGTGTCCTCGTATTATTTCATGATGGTGACTTAAATGGAAATACAACGTGCTCAGGATATGTTTATGAGCAGACATGGGCTCAAATTGGAGCCTGCAAATATCACACAGTGGAACACAATGTATATCTGATTACACTTGAGAACCTATGGAGTCGCCTTGAAAACCTTCACGAACTGTATTTCTCCTTTGACTGTAAAATGTATCAGGCAATCCCTGACAGGCATGCCTATGCCCACCGTTTTGCCCGCACGATACGTAGAATGTGCGAGCAATATGGGATGACGGAACATGTCTTTATTGAAGGAAACAAAGATTTTCTTCAGACAGTGAAAGAGGAGGGTCTTGGAAATAAGTTATTTGTTTCACAGATCGGAACCATGGATAACGGAATACAACAGGCCAAGGAATTAAATACATATGGCATTGCCTGCGATGGGAGCTCAACATACAAGGAAGAAATCAAAAGGGCGCATGATGAAGGGTTCCGTGTTATGTGCTGGGGTGCTAAAACTCGTGGTGAATGCAGGGATCTGCTTGAGAAAAGTCCGGATATCATTCAAACCGACAAGCCGATCTATATGCTGAAAGTTTTTAAGCGTTTCAATCATAAATATAGAATCCCATAAGTGAGGAGGCAACCCTAACGCATGTTTTTTTGTCTAAGTAAAGATTAAACTAATTTCATTTTTTTGTAATTTTACATTTTGCAAAACCTGTTGCATGCTGAAAAAGTTCTGCTTTTCCCTGATTCTCCTGTTTGCTTCATTTTCGCAGCTGTTTGCTACACACATAGTGGGCGGAGAAGTGAATTATGAATACCTGGGAAGTAATCAGTATAAAATCTACATTACTGTTTATCGTGATTGTTACAGTGGCGTGGCACCCTTCGATGATCCGGCCTATGTGGGAATATTTAATTCCAGTGGAACTCTTGTTCAAACGCTGACACTGCCTTTTACAGGATCAGTAAATATTCCGCCTCCTTCATTTACATGCGGAACAGTGCCTACTAATGTTTGTGTTGAGAAAGCTACATACATAGGTTTTGTTACTTTGCCTCCATCAAGTGGTGGATATACTGTTGCGTATCAAAGATGCTGCAGGAATAATACAATTATGAATATTGTGTCGCCCAGTACAACGGGTGCAACTTTCATCGCCCATATTCCAGACTTTAGTGTGTTCGGAGCCAATAATAATCCTGTATTTACAAACTGGCCACCTGTTTTTTTGTGTGCAAACATTCCTTTTTCAATGAATCATTCAGCCATTGATTCTGATGGAGATTCATTGGCTTATGAGCTATGTACACCCTTGATTGGTGCCGATGATATGTACCCTGCCCCTACACCAATTGAATTTACTTCTTATCCCCCGCTTACCTGGCAACCTCCATATTCGCTTTCCAATGTGATGAATTCAACGCCACCATTATCAATAAATCCTACAACAGGTGTTATTACTGTTACACCAACAACACAGGGGCAATTTGTAGTTGGTGTTTGTTGTAAAGAATATCGCAACGGTATTCTCATTAGTGAAACCCGTCGCGATTTCCAGTTTAATGTGGTGGCATGCAACATCAGTGTTTTTTCTGTTTTTGTAACTCCCAGTATTGATTGTGACGGCATTGTAACCTTTGATAACAATAGCATTGGTGCAACAAGTTATTGGTGGGATTTTGGTGTTCCAGGTATTTCAACCGATGTTTCTACACTTGCTGAGCCATCTTATGCGTATCCCTATGATGGTACTTTTACGGTTACTCTCATTGCTTCCAACCCCAACTGCAGCGATACTTCTACATTTGTTGTTACAGTTGCTCATAATCCTGTTGTTGATCTGGGTAATGATACATTGTTATGTAACGGTAATTCCTATACGATTGATGCAGGTAATACCGGCTATGTTTTTCTTTGGTCAACGGGTGAAACCACACAAACGATTACTGTAAGCGCTGCGGGAAATTACTCAGTTGTTGTGGATAATCTGGGCTGTACAACATCGGATACTGTCAATGTCACTTTTGCCGGGTTGTATCTCGATCTTGGAAATGATACTTTGCTCTGTGATGGCGATATTATTATGCTCGACGCTACCAATCCGGGCTGCAATTATATTTGGTCGACCGGAGCAACAACGCCGCAAATCACGGTTTCTGGCGCAGGGAATTATTGGGTGCATGTGTATAATGATATTTGTGATATGTATGATACACTTGTTGCGAATTATGTTCCTTATCCTTCCGTAAATCTCGGGCCTGATACTTTAATTTGTTATGGAGCTACAATTACGCTGGATGCAGGTAATCCGGGCTATAACTATCAATGGTCAAATGGTTCGATAACCAGACTATCGATATCTTTGAGCAAGGGACCTACTATGTAAATGTTTTTGCAGGTAGCTGTTCGGACAAAGATACCATCCGCGTTTTTATGACGGAGAACATGGTTTTGGGCGGTCCCTATACACTTTGCTTTCGCGAAGATGTAACAATCAACAGTGGGTTTGAAAGCGGTCAGTTTACCTGGTCGAACGGAGCAAATACTCCATCCATTACGGTTGTAGAGCCGGGAACATATACCCTCACATACAATGATGGAATGTGTGAGTATATTGATGAAGCAGAAGTAGTCGGATCGCTTTGGGTTACACTATACCTGCCCAATGCTTTCACACCCGATGATGACGGTATTAATGATAAGTTTCGTGCCTATGGCGATGGAATTCTCGATCCGGTTTTGCGGATTTATGATCGCTGGGGTGAGCAGTTGTTCGAAGGACGCGGGCTGGAGGATGCGTGGAACGGGCGTTACAATGGGCATCGTGTATTGCAGGATGTGTATGTGTGGGTGCTTGATTATAAAACTGTATGCAATGGAAACCGTTCATACCGCGATTATGGTCATGTAGTGGTAATTTATTAGAATCTGCAGAAACCTCTTGTCTAAATCGGTTTTTTATCGTATTATTGTATCAGAATTTGTAGATATGAAGAAAATATTTTTCCTGTTAATAGTGTTGGCGGTTGTTGGAACATCGTGTAACACGCATGAACGCGCTATCGCAAAACTTAAGAAGAATACGGATACCAGTGCTACTGCATTTACGGCCACTTATTACTCCACGTCAGAAACATCGTATGAAGATATTACAATTGAAAATGGAGTCTTAACTTATGTGCATCTTCGCAAGGATTTTCAATGTCCGCCGAATTATATTGCTCAGGTTCCCTGCTGGAAAGAATCAGATCAGGTTACGGATAAAGTTAAGCTTACTCAAAATGAAATTGATGAATTAAAAAGCGTTGTTGAGCAAGCCGGATTCATGAAATTAAATTCAGTTATTGGCGGTGCCAAAGATATGCAGCGTTTCTATCCCTATACCATTAAAATTAAAATGGGTGGAATGGAGAGGGAGGTAACCTACCAAAGCTTCCCGAATGCGACTCCCATGCCAACCGCTTTTGAAGAAGTGCAGAAAAAATTACTTGCGATTGCAGCAGCTAAAAAGAAGTTGTAAAAATTGATTTGTAGTCAGAAAATATACCAATAACCTAGTAACTTAATAACTCTCTAACTTTTTTTACTCCGCCATTTTCAATGCATGGTTAAGAAATGCATTGTAATCTTTCATCGTTTTAAAAATACCCGTTAGTTCCCGTGTGAAGCTGGGGCGCTGGCATTGCTTATCTTCCAGCGGAAAAAGAATTTCATAACTTTTGTAAGAAATCAAATCCGGATGTGGAAAGTCTGCAGGAAAACCCTGAGGGATGCGTGTCAGCTTATCGCCTGCTATTTCACCAAATAGTTTTTTAAAATGGGTTGCATTCAGAATTTTTAAAAATTCATCAGGCTTGTGAAAAATCTCATTTCGCATAGCTTTCAATGCTGGCTGCATAGGAGCATACACGCCTCCTGCAGCAAAACAGCCACCCGGCTCAATGTGAATGTAATATCCTGCCCTCGCACTCTTTCTTCCACCCGGCGAAAGAAACGCCCCGAAATTTGGCTTGTAAGGTTCTTTGTTGGGAGAGAAACGCATGTCGCGATAAATACGGAACATGCATTCTTTGGGCGCAGGATTGCCAACGCTGCTGTCAAATGTATTTACTTCAACAATCATTGATGCAACAAACTTTTCAAAGTCGGTCATGCAATGTTTGAAGAGATCTTTATGTTCATCAAACCAGGGCTTGTTGTTGTTTTTTTTTAGTTCGGAAAGAAATCGAAATATGCTGTCGGATACCATGTTTTGAAATTTGAATGCAAGTTAGGAAAACTCTGCCAATCCCCAAATTTCATTTCGCTATCTTTGTAAAAAAATGACATATGAAATCAGTTTGTGTTTTTTGTGGTTCAGCATCGGGGAGTAAAATTGAATATACGGAAGCAGCAAAAATGCTGGGAAAAATTCTTGCGTCAAACAACCTTGATCTTGTATATGGTGGAGGAAACATAGGTTTGATGGGTGTTGTGGCAGATGCTGTATTACATGAAAACGGGAAGGTTATCGGAGTAATCACCGAAAAATTAAAAAATATTGAACTTGCTCATCCCTGTGTATCTGAAATGATCGTTGTTGAATCGATGGATGAAAGAAAAAAGAAAATGACTGAATTGTCGGATGCCTTTATTACAATGCCCGGTGGCTTTGGCACACTCGACGAACTGTTCGAAGTGTTGTCGTTGAATCAACTCGGAATCATCCAGAAGCCAGTAGCAATCCTTAATACAAAAGGTTTTTATGATGCATTACTCAAGCATTTAGATCTTTGTTTTGAAGAAAAGTTTTTGAGAGACGTTCACCGAAATTCCATTATTGTAGATGAAGATCCCGAAAAATTAATTGAAAAACTAATGTCACATCAACCGGCAAGTCTTGGGAAATGGTTGGATGAATTCAAAAAATAAAAATTAATTTTTACCGCCGATACAATATTTCTCAAAATATTTTTGGCCATCTTCAGCACCCAGATCTTTGTATTTGCGGATATCGTTGCAACCGTTATCACCCATGTCAATTAACATAATTCCGCGTTGTAGGTATGCTTGTTTATAAAAAGGGTCGAACTTAATGGCATTATTAAAATCCTGCAGCGCCAGGTCATTTTTTTCCTGCATCTGATAGCAACGTCCACGGTTCAGGAAAGCATCCGCCTTATATTTGACAGTCATGGTTTCAATAAATTTTGACAAATCGGCAATAGCATCATCATATCTGGAAAAGAGATTCATTTTTACTAGTCCGCGAAAATAGTACACGTCAATTTTACCAGGATCAAGTTCTATTGCTTTGTTCAAGTCAGTTAATGCAAGTTCTCCCTTTTGCATTTTAACATAAATTTGAGAGCGCGTAATTAGGTAATCAGCATTCTTTGGTTTTGCATTCACGCAGTAGGTAGCGTCCTTAATGGCTTCTTTGTTTTTCTTTTTATCAGAAAGAATCTCAGCTCTCAACATTCGTGCATCTTCATAAGTTTGATCCAGCTGAATGGCTTTATTGACAAGTTGCAGTTCATCGTAGGAAGGAATACTGTCATGGTATAGCTTGTATGCCTGCTGATAATATTCCTGCGCCGTTTGTGATGAAACAGAAAAGCTTACAAGTGCAAAAGCAGTAACAAAGAAGATGGTAAAATTTTTCATATGGCTGTTGTAAATAATAAATGTTCCAAAAGAATCTTAATTCCAATTGCGATAAGAACAATTCCGCCGGCCATTTCTGCTTTCTTACCAAGCAGCCTGAATGTACGGCCGCCGATATAAACACCGGCAAAAGAAACAATAAAGGTAACAATTCCTATAATACCCACAGCATGAAAAAGTGGAATTTCAAGTAATGCAAAACTGAGTCCGGCAGCCATGGCATCAATGCTGGTTGCTATGGCAAGACCAAGAACAACAGTGATTTTTGTTGTATTACGGGCTGGCTGACATCCTTTGTTTTTAAAGGATTCGAGCAGCATTTTCCCACCAATAAACGCCAGCAGTACAAATGCAATCCAATGATCCGCCTCTGTAATATAGTCTTTAAAATAATATCCGGCAGCCCAGCCAATCAGCGGCATAGCGGCCTGGAAAAACCCAAAAAAGGAAGCCAGCGTAATTGCTGTTTTAAATTTATTCTTCTTGGCACCAATGCCAGAACACAGAGAAACAGCAAAAGCATCCATCGATAGGCCAAGAGCAATAAAGAAAATAGTAAGATAACCCATACAATTAAATCAGAGAATTGATTTTTGTAAGCCAGTATTCATCGGTGTTATCAAATGTATTAAAATCCTTGCTGTCGATATCCAGAATAGCAAAAACGTTTCCCTTTGCATCTATGCACGGAATCACAATTTCAGAGTTGGAACGCGAATCACAGGCAATATGACCCGGAAAAGCGTGTACATCAGGAACAACAATTGATTTTTTCTTATTGACACCAGCCCAGCAAACGCCTTTGTTTTTTTCTAGAACCTGACATGCAAGCGGACCCTGATATGGACCAACGATTAATTCCTCACCAACAAGTCTATAGTAACCGCACCAGAAAAAATCAGGAAATTTGTGCGTAAGAACCGAAACAATGGTAGCCATACGCGCAATAGGGTCTTTTGTTTTTTGCAGAAGTGGTTGCAACTGATTATAAACCCGATCGTAGCGGCCAGCCTTTTTCTCGTGTGGAAGGTTATGGAAGTTATTCCCTGTTCCTGACATAATTTTTAGTTTTCAATTTTAAACAAATGTAGAAAAAAGAACGCTCTTCAGATTAATACATTTGAAATTCTTTGTGATTGTAAATGTGATTCAGTAAAGAAAATATAAAGCTATCCGATCTTTACAACGGAACAATTCCGGAAACGACTTTTCAAAAAATTCTTTTTAATATCGGCATCTTTTTTTGTAGAAAAAGGGCCTAAGAAAACGATGTAATGAATGTTTTTTTGTTTGCGTGTTCGGAGATGCATTTTTCCCGGAAAGTCTTTTTCAAGGGCACTGGCAAGGCTTAGCGCACTTTTATATTCGGAGTAAGTAGCCAACTGAATCCAGTAGCCTTTTTTCAGAGAGGATCTGGGTTTCGAATAAATAATGGAATCGCTGATGGATTCTTTATTGCCTCCAATCAACTCCAGCGTTGGAAATCCTTTCACAGGAATGGAATCCAGAATTTCCATTTTAATGTTGGTCACGCCGTATTTATAAAAGTCAAGATCTTCGGCTGCTCTGCGTGTAAGATCTAAAATCAGATTTTTATGTTTCGGACAGCGGTCATTAATTTCTAAGATTAGTGTTTTGTTGTTTTGAAGGTTGGTAACCTTTATCCATGTGTGCATGGGAAGGGTAGCATGTGCGGCTGTGTATTTTTTGTGATCAAAAATGGCTCCACTGTATGTCCTTCTTCCCTGGAACTTACTTGCATAGAAAGTAGCTTTACCAAAAATAATTTTGTTGTCCTGCTGTGGGAATACAGCTCCGGCAAATATCAAAAAGAATAGAATCAGAAAATATTTTTTCATTGTACAGAAATTACTACGATTTCAACCCGACGGTTTTTTGCTGCCTGTGTTTCGGTATATGCATCAGGGTATAACATTTTAGTGTTGCCAAACCCCTGATGTGTCATGCGATTCTTGTCAATCCCTTTTGACACTAAATAATTGTAAACAGCGAGGGCACGGTTTTCAGAAAGCGATTGGTGAGAAAGAGTGTTTATGTCTCCCGGAGCATTCACATGTCCGTTAATTGAAATTTTTAATCCTGGATTTCTTAGCATCGTGGCATATAAATCTAGTAATGCCGTATTCGCAGCGGGTAAGAACATGTCACTTCCTGCATAGAAATATATATTGTCAAAGTTGATGCTTTTTCCTGCTTCCAGTTTAATGAGAGGTGCTTTTATTTCAATATTATTCTGATAGCTGTTTGCAACAACGCGCTGTGTATACCATAAATACCCGGATGTAAAAACATTGATTTTATAAGTTGTGTTTTTTTCAAGTTGGCATTGTGTTTTTTCTTTGTCTTTATCTGAAAATACGGGAAGTGTATCTAGATTGTTTTTACCTGGTTCAAAAATGCAGTACTCAGCTTTCAGCGGTTCTTTAGAAGTAGCATCGAAAGCAGAAATATTTAAAATAAATTTATTTACATTCACTTTGCAGCCATAATGTAATGTTAGTTTATGACCTTCAGGATTTGGAGAAACATTATTCAGAGCAAGAAGAAAACAATCGCCAGATTTAACAGGCAATGCTTTTACAAACGAGGGTCCGGGACCGGGTTGAGCATATTCAGTTTGTGCCGTTTTTGATAATCCTGTTTTGCTTTCCAAATTTTTGTCATTTCTGGAAATGCAAGCCCGAACAGGTTTTAGCGTTTTATTCTGAATTTTTGAGCAAATATCAGATGTGCCGTCATCCCGGAAAAGCATAAAATCATAATCGTTCCCTTTATTGAGCGGACAAATTTCGAATGTAAGCATTCCGTCGCAGGGTGCTTTAAATGAATACCACACAGATGCAATTTCATCAGGAAAATACTGTGAATTTTGATATCCGTTGGATGAAAATTCTTGAACAGAACCGAAGTTGATAACAGGACTTGTAGGGCCGTAAACAGTATCATTCAGTACAATTGGTTTTGAGCAGTCCGCGTTTTCAAAACGTATGGGCCACGTCTGTGCATATGCACAAACGCACTTTATACTGATCAGAAAAATCAGAAAAAATTTCTTCATACAATTATATTCTAGTACACGAAAAAAAATCGTGTTTTATTATTCATGCAGAATTAACTGCGTGTTGATTCCTTTTTCAGAGGCGATTTTTATAATGTAAGCACCTTTTGCCAGGTAGCTGATATCAATGCTTTCAGAAGATGTGTTGGGTCGTGATGCAAATGCAAATTGTTTAAGGATACTGCCTTGTAATGATTCAATAGTCAATGTAAATGATGGTGTGGATGAATTGAAGTTTACATTTAAAAAGTCTCCGGCAGGATTGGGAAACAAAACTACATTCGGCAATGCATCAGCTTCATCAATGCCAACATTCACTGTAATATCAATGGATGTGGAATCCATATCGCAATCATTGAAGACAATCAGTGTTGCATGATACTGGCCATTGGCAGCGTATGTGTGAGCAGGGCTGTTGGTAGTAGAAGTCATGCCATCTCCAAAATTCCATAAACATGAAGTGCTGCCTGATGATGAGTTGGTAAAGTTTACAACAGTTCCCGTTTGACTGGTTGTAAAACTGGCAATAGCAGGTGTGCAGTCATAAATATGAATATTATCAAAAGCGAATCCCTCGTCTGTTCCAATAAATCCTCCATTAAATAAGACCCGCAGACGTACGTCAGATTGACCTGCAGTTGAATCTAAAATATGTTTTGCTGTTGTCCATGATGCAGAATTCCCATTCCATCCACCCAGTAATCCATTGTACCAGTTTGTTGAATCGCCTGATGCGCCTATCGTAAACCAGCTGTTGCCTCCGTCAATCGATGCTTCCAGCGTAACAGATGCAAGAAGAGAAGTTTTATAAAAAACATCCATCTCGATAGCAGGATTAACGAGCGAACCAAAATTCAGGCAGGGACTCATAACCCATGAGTTTTCGCCGTTGTTGTGATTGCCGGTCAGATTTGTTTTCCATGAATTGGGGGATGAGGCAGGTGCGTTGATTACAGCGCAGGAAGGTGTGCCCAGTGCCCAGGAAGAACTTGTGCCCCCTGTTGACCAGCCATCGTTTGCCACATCAAAACTCTGATTATATGGAAATGTTGTGATAGTTGCAATACTTACCACACTTATGATTGCAGTATCATTTGTTAATACAGTATCTCCGGAAAGCTCCGTGTATGCTTCAATGTTAAATACGCCAGGTGTAGTAAAGTTAGCCTGAGTACTAAAGTTATACAAGAGGGTGTCTCCAGGATTGATTGTTGATGCAAACGTTCCAGATACGGGTGTATTTCCGTTTACAGAATAATAAAGTGGAAATCCTGATTGTGGCTGCGTACCATAGTTTGAAAGACGCACGCTGATAGTTTCACTTCCCATGCCGCAGGAGCTTACGGGAGCATCAATACTGACAATACCAATATCTTTGGCTGGATATTCAAAAATGCGAATATCATCAAATGCAATGCCTTCGCGCGCTTGAAATGCATTTCCATTATAGCGGATTCGGATTTTTACCGAAGGCTCCCCGGCAAGATTTTGCATTGCATGTTCTGCAATCAGCCACTGACCCGAAGATGCATTCCATCCCTGGGCAATATTGTACCAGTTGTTGGGTTCGCCCTGTGCGCCCAGTAAAGCCCATGTTAATCCATCATCAACGGAAGTTTCAACAAAACCATAATCAAGAATCTGTAAATTTTCATATTGTATTGCGAGTTTTAATACGGGACGGAGTAAAGTGCTGAAATCAAAGCAGGGACTGATTACCCATGAATTTTCTCCTGTATTTGCATTTCCGGAAAGATTCGTTTTCCAGGCATTTGTACCGGAAAAAGCTGTATTGATTATTGTTGCACTTGGGGTTCCTAATTGCCAGGATGAATTAGTTCCAGCTGCAATCCATCCGTTGGATCCGGATTCAAAATTTTCATAATAGGGGAAAGAAGAAACAAAAGTATTGTTTGTTGCAGATGTATAAGAAGTGTCATTTGTAACAACATTGTCTCCGGTAAGTGTAGGATAGGCTTTAAATGAGTATGTAGAACCCACTGATGAAAGATCAACACTGGTTGCAAAAGTAAAATTCATGCTTCCTCTATAGGGGATGGTATCAATGAAAGGTTCGGTAACAGCAGCATTGTTTCCAACTTTGTAGGAAACATTAAAATTCGAAATTTCAAAAGCTCCAAAATTTGTAATCGTAATTGTTACGTTTTCAGTTAAACCGAGTCCGCAATCGGAAACAGGAGCAACAAAAGCTGTAACACCTGCATCGTATGCTTCAACATGATTTACGGTGATGTCAAAATTTGTGGATACATTTTGCCCAAGCACACTCAATGTAGATACTACAATATAATACGTTGAGTCCATCATGAGTGATGCATTGATTATGGATGGGTTCCCAATAGCGCTGGTTGCGTTGGCAACGCAAGTTGCGAGCGGGTCGTCGGGACAGCGCTTAATCAGAAATAGTCCAACAAGGTTGCCTGTATTGGTTAATGAAATATTGATTACCTCATTAGCTACGGGAGAATACTCAAATACGTAGTCATTCCCAGTCATGTAATTGCTGAGACATGCGTCATTCTGATCATAGTTGTTTCCTGTTCCACTTGTAGAAAGGCCTGTTTGAACAAAGTTAAGTGATGGTATTACGTGGGGAGTTGCACAGGTTGAACCGATTTGAGCAAAAAGAGAATTACTGAATGCAAGCAATAGCAGTGTAGCCAGAGAGTATAGGATTTTATTTTTCATAAGATTGGAGATGTTAGAAAAACAAATATAGCGAATGCGAATGAATCACCAAAGGATAAATTAAATTTTTAGACTCAGAATACAATACTTTCGATTATTGTTAATGAATGTACAAATAAACAATGTGTGATTTAAAGTGACAATTTTCTATTTTTGTGGTGTGAATAATTCAAACCAGGTCATTCAGGAATTTTATACACCCGCCGCTCTGTATGAATCTATAGTAAATTCTTTTTCTGAGAAGGGGATATTGCCTGATCAGATAACCCGGGATCACCTGCTGGCAGTTGATGAGTTTCATATTCAGGGATTGAAAGCCACGAAGGAAATTATTGCCAATGCCGGTATTGAAGAAGAAATGAAAATTCTTGATGCAGGATGCGGAATTGGCGGTACTTGCCGTATGCTGGCTGATGTTTACAATTGTCAGGTAACAGGAATTGATCTTTCGTTTGAGTACATTCGTACTGCCCGATTGCTGAGCAATCTTTTAAACATGCAACATGTCACCCGTTTTCAGCAGTCAGATGTTTGCAAACTTCCGTTTGAAGATGCTTCATTTGATTGTGTGATTTCACAGCATGTTCAGATAAATGTGGAAGATAAGGATCTGTTTGTTTCAGAAGTTTATCGTGTGCTGAAACCCGGAGGTAAATTTATATATTATGATGTTTTTCAAATCAGTGAAATGAAAATACTATTTCCTGTACCCTGGGCTGATCGAGAGGAAACAAGCTTTCTTGTATCTCCTGAAAAATGGGATCAAATATTAAATCTGAATGGTTTTATTTCGAAAAGCAGGGATAATCGAACAGCCTCGGGTATTCAGTTTTTAGACCAGCTTATTAAAAAAATGGATGAAAATAATCTGCCTAAACCAGGGCTGGATTTGCTTATGGGTGATACGTACAGCGAAAAAATAAGAAACGTTTATTCAAACCTGATACAGGGAATTATTATTCTGCAAAGTGGAATCGAAGAAAAAGAAACTCAGCGCGAATAAATAATTTTACAGGCACTTTTCACTTCTCCCTTTGAAACAAGCCTGGCGATGTAAACGTCATTAGGCAGATTTGCCGGTTTCCATATTACTTCTTTCTGATTTGCACTTACTGAAATACGATGTACTTCCTGCCCCGAGCTGTTTGAAAAAGAAATGTATCCATTGCTGTTATGTGCAAAACTGATTTTAAAACTATCACTGGAAGGATTCGGATATACATTCAGTGAAGGTTTGTCGTTCGGAATAACTTCTCCAATGCCAATGTGATCATAGTCCCAGATTGCAAGTGTATACTCGCCAAGTCGTAATGAATCTGCAATCAGATATCCTGCTGATGCATTACCTGTACGTGTGAAGTTAACGAAAGACCAGTCATCGCCCGGAGTAGCGCGCCACATCAGTCGTAGCGAATCAATTAAATTTGTCATTAAAACATTGTCAAGGTACCCATCCGACATGCTAAGTAGTTTGTTGTAAAAAAATCTGGGCTGCGCATGCATGCCGGGAGTTTTAAAACCGTCAATTTTCCAATATCTGTTGTCAGAAAGAAAGAGTCCGGGAATTTCAACTTTCAATGGATCGGGAGCAACAAAATTATGTTCAACCCGAATAAATGCAGAGTCGGAAATGGCTTTCACATCTACCTTGCAATAAGTGTCAACGTAATCGTAAAGGCTGACAGCTTTCAAAGTTTTGTAACAATCGGAAGTAGCATCACCAATTTTTTCATCGGCATCCATCATAATGAAATCAGGTTTGAAAGAAGTTATATACGTAGAATCTCCATACTCACCTGAAAAATTTAACTGTTTTATCACTTTCTGCCAGTGGTGATTCATAAAGGTTAACTCAACACGATTTGAATTCGCAAAAGCAGGAAGATGATTTCTTTTTTGTTTTACAAAAACATGAATCATTGTATCAGGATTGGTTTGCGCAACATTGAAAGAGTCAACAGAAAAATGGGGAAAGCCTGGTGAATAAACCCATGTTGTAAAAAAATCGGATAGATCATATGCAACACTTTGTTCTAATGAATGTCGAAAATCTTCTGTAGTGACTGCTTTAAAAGCATTTTTATTTAAATGGTATTTTATTGCTGTAGGAAAAGTGCAATTGCCTATGTAGTGTCTTAATGTATGTGCAACCACAGCTCCTTTTTCATAAACCGTTTCGCCATACGTATAGTTATGTGGAATACCATAAACGGCTCTGTAACCACCGTCAATGATGTGACAAAACTGAACTACCTCTTTGTGTTTAGTACGCATATAATCTTTTGCAGCATCAGCGGAATAAACTTTTTCAAGAAAAACAGTTTCTCCGTATGTTCCCCAGCCTTCATTCAGCCACATGTCTTCAGCCGTATAGCAGGTTGTTGCATCACCAAACCACATGTGCAAAAGCTCATGTGCATATAAGGTTTCGTATGAAAGTAAACCATTGATACAAACCTTTGGGTATGCAATATTTGTGGCGTGTTCCATCGCGCCGGAATTAAAAGGAACAGCAACATAACCAACGCGTGAAAAACGGTAGGGTCCAAACATGCTTTCAAATCCGGTCAGAGCATCGTTGAGATGAATAAATGAATTTTTAGCCTTGGTAGTATCCGCAGGAATTACGTAAATGAATGTAGGAATATTTCCAAGTGATCCCGAAAATGTTCCGTTAACGGAAGTATAGCTTCCAACTGCAACCGAAGCGAGATAAGTCGGTATTGTTTCAGTCATTTCCCAATGCCAGGTAATGGTGCCGTTGCCATGATTTACTGTATCCTGAAGCATTCCACCGCAAACCGCCATTTTTGAATCTTTTGTTTTGATGTAACAATCATAGGAAGCTCGGTCAATAAATTCATCCAGACATGGAAACCAAACACGCCCGAAAACATGGGGCTTCGATTCAAATCCAACACCTAAATTATATGCGTAAGCACTGTCGGAAGAAAAGTAAAATCCACCCCAGGTAGAAGGATCCATTACCGGGAGTCCATGATACCAGATCCGGAGATTGACAGTATCAGTAACAGGAATCGTAGCGGGAAGTGTAATATGGATGATTGTATCATTGTATGTATACGACGAAAAGGGCGATCCCTGATAATTCATTGAGTCGATAGATAGTTTCAAAAGTGAAATATTGAAGTGGCTGAGGTTGCCGTTGCGCGGTGCAAAGCGAAGATCGGTATAGCCGCGGATTGTTTTTGTTGACATATGTACGATGTCAAGATTAATTCCATAATGAATTATGTCCAGTGAATCACTTTGCCACTGAGAACGTGCTGTTCCAGTAGAAAGAAAGAAACAAAAGATGACAACCAATAGACGATAGATCTTACGCATGCCGATTAATTTTAGGGAATAAAGATAAGAAAATTAAGGATTGTTCGATACAAACTAAGGGTACAAAAAAAACCTGCTGCACCGAAATGCAGCAGGCCAACCATCAAATGAACGAATTCGGGGTAATCAATTTTTTTTGCCGAAATTCACTCTGCACATAATATCATTTTCAAGGCCTGACAGTAGTGCCGTTGGGATTCATAAATGCTTGTTTAATCACTAAAACCGGATTCTGATCGGTGGGTTTTACGCGTATGAAATCATAGACACCATAATCCTTTTTGCCATTTTTATCGGTTTTTAATGTTACCGTTGGATTTTGATCGGTTGGCTTCATTTTGATAAAATCACGTGGTCCGTAGTATTTGCTTTCACTACCAGTTTGTGCGAAGAGCTGCAGGCTCATCATAAGTACGGGGATTAAAAATAACTTTTTCATAATTGACAGTGTTTGGGGTTTGTGATACAAAGATGCATTCACGAAACACCCTGTTCCAAATGTTTTATATAAAATGGTTTCAACACTCAACAAATCCATTTGATAGAGCGTTTTTAGCTGAATGGAGCTGTTTTGCCAATACGTTGAGCATTTTCAGGAGTTGATATATTGGATTAGTTTGCAGTACTTTTATTTTGTAATTTTATCCTGCAATTTAAAATGTAATGAAGAACAACATCTCTTTCCAGCGAATAGGTCTGCATATACTCTTCTGGATTTCGCAGCTTACTTTCTTTACTCTCCTGATTGGAAATTACAAAGGAGAATATTTTAATATGGCGCGCGGCCTCTTGTTTACACTACCTGCCGATATGATAGTTACCTATTTCTATCTGTATTTTATTATCCCCCGTTTTCTTCTTACACGTAAATGGCTGAAATTTTTTGTTGCGGTTATTTTGACTACTGTTGGTATTGCATTGCTAGAAAGAGCGATCAACCATTATCTGATGGCACCTTATTTATACGGAGACCTATACACCAGTAATCCAAAAGCATATTTCTTCAATCTTTACGAAATCTTCTACATGACTTTTGAGATTTACACGGTTGTTATCTTTGCTTCTGCCATCAAGCTGCTTCGCCACTGGTATTTTACGCAGAAAACTAAAAATCAGCTCGAGATTCAAAATAAAGCCAGTGAAATCGCTTTGTTACGCATGCAGGTTAATCCTCATTTTTTATTCAATACAATTAATAACATTCATGCGCTGATTGGCAAGGATGATGACAAGGCAGGAGATTCATTGGCAAAATTATCGGATATCATGCGTTACATGTTATATGATACAAATACAGAACTTGTGCCTTTAAACAATGAACTTGATTATTTGCAAAGCTATATTGAACTTCAGAAATTACGCATGGTATCACCCGAAGTCATTCAGTTCGATGTGGAAGGAGATCCCGGAGGAACGCTGGTTGCACCTATGCTTTTTATCCCGTTTATTGAAAATGCTTTTAAACATTACGATAAGTCAAATCCCAATGCAAAAATTAAAATTCATTTAAAAATTTTAAAAGATGAAATACAGTTTTCTGTTTTGAATCCATATTCACAATTTAATTCTCAGAATAGAGATGCAACTGGCGGAATTGGACTTGTCAATGTTCGTCGCCGGCTCGAATTAATTTATCCCGAAAAACATTTTCTTTCCATTTCAAAAGAAAACGAAATGTTTAAAATTGAAATGAAAATAATTACACTTTAATATTAAACGAATTATGAAAATACGCTGCATTGCTATTGATGACGAACCCCTGGCACTTGAGAAAATTGCATCCTATGTGGAGCGTGTTCCTTTTCTGGAGTTGAAAGGAAAATTTACAAGTGCTATTGAAGCGATGGAATTTTTAAATGATCAGACAGTAGACCTTATTTTCCTCGATATTCAAATGGATGAGCTGACAGGAATTCAGTTTCTTGAAATTCTAAAGAATAAACCCAAAGTAATTCTTACAACTGCTTATGATCAGTATGCGCTGAAAGGATATGAGCTGGATGTTACAGATTATCTTTTAAAACCCATAACATTCCAGCGTTTTCTGAAAGCTGTTCACAAAGTGCATGATGCACTGATGAATGTTGAAACACAGAAGACGACAGTTGTAGGTGCTGAAAACAAAGCTTCCCAGCAGGATTATATTTTTCTGAAAAGCGGAACTCGTATTGAAAAAATTAATTTGAACGACATACTTTTCGTAGAAGGAATGAAGGAGTATTTACGTATTCATACACCCACAGCGAGGATTATGACGCTCATGAGTTTTAAAAAAATGGAAGAGCTTATTCCGCAGGATAATTTTATTCGAATACACAAATCCTATCTTGTAAGAATCGACAAAATTGAAACCATCGAAAGCCAACATGTGAAAATTGCAGGGCATTCACTTCCCATCGGAGAAATGTATCGCAAAGCTTTTTATGAGGTTCTCAAAAGTAGGGGTCTGGCATAGACTAGTCTCATAAAAAAACTTTTCTTTTGTATTAATTTATTTTTGGTGTTCTACTATTTCATTTGATGTAAATGAAATAAAATTCTACATTTACCCCATCAAAAAAAATTAAAAACATGAAAAACAATACTTCTTTCAAGCAACGCAGTCGCTACTGGTTCGATAATATCATGGGCCGAGGCGCCATCACTTTAATTATTGGACTTGCATTAATTTCAGTAATCCTCGTTGGAATCTCAGCTGTAGTTTTACTATTTGGTGAAATTGCCCCGGAAGGGGAAGATCCCTTGTCATACATTGAAGGTTTCTGGAGAAGTTTGATGCGTACACTTGACCCCGGAACCATGGGTGGAGACCAGGGTTGGGGATTTCGTATACTCATGCTTTTTTGCACACTGGTTGGTATTTTTGTCATCAGTGCATTAATCGGTATTATTAATAATGCAATCAGCGAGAAGCTGGAAAATTTGCGCAAGGGCCGTTCCTTTGTTGTTGAATCGAATCATACCCTGATCTTAGGATGGTCCAATAAAATATTTGCTATTATCTCGGAACTTACTATCGCAAATGAAAATCAGAAAAAGGCACGCATT
The DNA here is from genome assembly GCA_043800975.1 of Bacteroidota bacterium. GTDB lineage: Bacteria > Bacteroidota > Bacteroidia > Bacteroidales > JAHJDW01 > JAZDMK01. Next base: position 25,787 of record JAZDMK010000068.1, read on the forward strand.
GTCATATTGGCTGATAAGGATAAAGTGGAAATGGAAGAAGAGATTAATGTAAAAATCCCTGATACAAAAAATACAAAAGTGATTTGCCGAAGCGGCTCTTGTATTGATATGGATGATTTGCATATTGTGAACCCCTACGAAGCCCGTTCCATTATTATTCTTTCACCGGAAACGGAGAACCCCGATATACAGGTTTTGAAAACGGTACTGGCAATTACAAATAATCCGAATCGCAGAAAAGAACCGTATCACATTGTGTCTGAAATGTTAGAGATGAAGAATCTCGAGGTAGGCGAGATGGTTGGAAAAGATGAAGCTATTTATATTTTAAGCAAAGACATTATCTCACGAATGATTGTACAAACATGCCGTCAGTCTGGCTTGAGTGTCGTGTACACTGAGTTGCTGGACTATGACGGAGATGAAATTTATTTCAAAGATGAACCCGCTCTGATCGGAAAAACATTTGCTGATACTTTGTACGCATTTGAAACATCCACAACCATGGGGATTATCAGGCATGACAACAGCACTGTGGTCAACCCACCTATGGATACAGTTATTCAGAAAGGTGACCGGCTGATTGTAATTACAGCGGACGATGACACCTGCGTGATGTCTGCAAAAAAAGATTTTGGAATCGATGAAAAAGTGATGCGATCAGGCGTTAAAACAGATGCTGTGCCTGAACGAACGCTGATTCTGGGCTGGAACGAAATGGGAAAAACAATCGCACACGAATTGGATAATTATGTAACACCGGGTTCTTATTTGAAAATTGTTGCTGATATTGAAGATGATGATGTGAAAAATCATTTGATATCCTTTGCCCAAAGTTTAAAGAATCAAAAGTTTGAATACTTTAATGAAAGTACAACAGACCGCTCTGTTCTTGATACACTGGAGCTGGCGTCGTATGACCATATCATTGTTCTAAGTTACAGCGATCAGAAAAGTGAGCAGGAAGCAGATGCCGTCACATTAATCACACTGCTCCACATTCGTGATATTTCCGAAAAAACACACAAAAGATTTAATATCGTCAGTGAAATCCTGGATGTTAAAAACCGTGAATTGGCTTCGGTTACCAAAGCTGATGATTTTATTGTGAGCGATAAAATTAACAGTTTAATGCTGGCACAACTTTCAGAAAATAAATACCTCAAGCCTGTATTTGATGATCTGTTTGATGCCGATGGTAGTGAGATTTATGTAAAACCTGCAGTTGATTATGTTGAGTCTGGTGTTGCTGTCAATTTCTATACAGTTACTCGTTCGGCTGCAATGAAAAATGAAATTGCGATTGGTTATAAATTAGCAAGACATTCAGGTGATGCTTCCATGGCTTACGGTGTGAAAGTGAATCCTGCCAAAGCAGAAATGGTAACATTTGAACCAGGAGATAAACTGATTGTTATTGCAGAAGACTAAGGTTAATGATTTCCAATTTTAATAGTTAATCGGAAATCATTTTTTTCCTCCCGGTCCGCCACCCTGTGGAGCGCCCTGATTGCTCATCGTTCCGCGATCGCCCTTGTTGAAATACCAGCGCAGGCTCAAACGGAATGAACGACGGCCCCAGGAACTTTCCCACGAATTGGTGCTCGTGCGGCCTAAATAGGATTGTGAATAATCGTAGGAAGCCCATTTGTCGATCACGTTTTGCACACCGATAGAAACATTCAGCATGCGATTGAAAAACTTTCTGGAAAGTGAAATGTTACTATACATGCCCCCTTTGTTATAGCCGCCAATACTGGTGTTGCGACCGCCATTGTTCATGTACATACTCAGATTGTATTTTTTCTTGATAATAATATTCATATAAAAATTACCGGATACGGTCCAGTTGGTTGTTACAAGTCCGCTGGTTGTAACAGGCATTGTTTGCAGTTCTGCGGTTAATTGTGTGGCATCTAAAGTTGAACGGAATACATCAAACGATACGTTCGCATTGAACCACTGCACCGGCATTCCTGATGCTGACAACGTAAGACCGGATTGAGTCAACTTTCCAACATTATAAGGTTTCTTATACACAACAAAACTATTCAGTGTTTCTACCACATCATCTACATAATTGTTGGAGTAATTCGTAAATGCATCGAGCGAAAGACTGTATGGCCCCGGAGAAAACATATATCCGAAAGTGAAGCGATGAAAACGATACGGATCAAGCTGACTATTACCACTGGAAATTGCACGGGGCTCGCTCCGATTAATATATGGATCCAATTGATAAATCTGAGGTTCCTGCACATCGTATGAGTAGCTGACTTTCAATTCATGCATGGGTTTTATTTCATAACCCACACTTAAACTCGGCAATATCATGGGAACATAACGTTCAACCTGCAGTGTGGTGTCCTTCCCGCTGTAATTTGCATAAACGTCATAGTTGATGCTTCCAAGCGCAAGTCGTATCCCGGCATCGAATTTCCATTTCTTCTTTTTCGTTCCATAATTTCCGTAAACAGCACTCATCATACCTAATGATTCTTCGCTGCGGGAGAACTCATCTTTAAAAATGTTATTAAATAAATATTTGCTTTCTTTTACAGTATGCGTCCCTTCAATTTCAGCTCCCACTTCCCAACGACCTGTGGAATCAATATTCTTTCTGTTGTAAACTTCAAACGAAAATTCATCCGATGTTTCATCTGTGGGTTGATTTACCAGCGCAATACTATCAGGTTCAAATGCATGAAAATTATAGATGGAATAGGTATTTTTGTTTAAACTTTTGCTATTATTACCCTGTCGTGAATAGCTGGCTTCAATTGAAAACTCTTTTGAATCATCTTCGGGGTTGTCGCGATAGCTGATTGTGCCTCCATTGCTGAAATATGAATATTCTGAATTGCTATTGTTTGCTTCTCTTTCTCTCGTGATATCGCCCATCCTGCTACTACCAATTCCATTATAGTCGTAACTATAATTGTTTAAAGAAGGTGTCCAGGTAACCGTAAGCTTTTTCGAGTTGCTGAACAAATACATCATGCCTGCATTCGCTGAACCCCAGATAGAGATTCCGATTAAACGCCC
>JAZDMK010000113.1:0-10742 GCA_043800975.1 Bacteroidota bacterium
AAGCCAGTGTATCGGTAAAATTAAATGTAGCAACACGAGGATTGGTAGCAAGATCCACCTGACTGAAAAATCTTTCCGCCACCACATTGTTGGTTTGATTTAAAACCTTAACAGTGAAATCCGTTTTCTGAGGAAAGAGCAAAGGCGCGACATTAATGCCTCTGAATACCACATCACCTGAAGCAGCAAAATTGGTAAGATCAACATTCGCTTCATACTGATTCCCGCTATTCTTGATAATACGTGCCTGCTGGGAATACCCAAAAGTGTATTGTGTATAATTTAAAATCTTAGGAATGCTTTTCGAAAATTCAGAAATGAAATAATTGGAAATGATCTGACTTTCGTTGGTTGTTTGCTGATAATACTTCACCAGAAAACTTTCATTTTGTGTATTATCGTACACAATCTGGTTTTGAGCCTGCAGATTGCACGATACGATTATTGCGGTCAGGGCAAAGAATAATTTCTTCGTCATAGTTTATTTATTTTTTACAAATGTAAGGAAAAGTCAGTATTTCAACTAACCCGTCATACTTCTTAGTCCACTCCTTTTTCCTAGAAGGGGAATAAAAAAAGCCGTGAATTTCTTCACGGCTTCAGGTGCCCAGAACAAGACTCGAACTTGCACACCAGTTAAGGCACTACCCCCTCAAAGTAGCGTGTCTACCAATTTCACCATCTGGGCTAAAAATCAAATTTAAAATAACGTTCTCTTCTCTCAGTGCCCGGAACAGGACTCGAACCTGCACAACCTTGCGATTACTAGTCCCTGAAACTAGCGCGTCTACCAATTCCGCCATCCGGGCAAATTGGGATGGCAAAAATACAACTTTTTGAAAACTATGAAAGAATATTTTCATAATTTTATCGCATTAAGCGATTTTTATGGCAAAACTACCTTTCCTGAATGATAAAGACTGCGCCCTGCTGGAACGCAAAGGAATCACAGAATCTGAACTAACAAGGCAGCTGAACTGCTTTGCATCGGGCTTTCCTTTCATCAATCTGGATAAACCCGCTACAGCAAATGATGGAATTCTTCGCTTCAGTGATGCGGAAACCGATAATCTCATTGCTTTTTACAATCAGAAAAACACAGGAAGCCTGAGTCAGACGAAGTTTGTTCCCGCTTCGGGCGCTGCTACGCGTATGTTTAAAAATTTATTTTCCTATCTGGAAGCGCTTGATAAAAAAGAAGAAGCTCAGGACAAGGGTTTCTATTCTCCAAATTATACATTTGAAAACATTCGTCAGTTTGCTTTTTATGATGATCTGAAAAAAGCAGTGGCTATGTGCGGGCATGATCTTGAGAAATGTGTTGCTGAAAAAAATCACAAACTCATTCTCGAATGTCTGCTGAATAATGAGCATATGAGTTATGCTTCTCTTCCCAAGGGACTGCTTAAGTTTCATCGTTACGGAACGTATTCAAGAACGGCTGTGGAAGAACATCTGGCCGAAGGTGCACAGCACGCTTGTGATGCCAATGGATTGGTGAAAATTCATTTCACTGTTTCACCTGAACATCTGGATGGTTTTAAGAAACTGGTTGAAAAAGTAAAGCCGGTGTATGAAGAAAAATTAATTGTACAGTTTGATATTTCTTTTTCTATTCAAAAAGAATCCACCGACACGTTGGCTGTGGATATGAACAATGAACCCTTCCGCGAAAAAAACGGGACGCTGCATTTCAGGCCCGCAGGGCATGGTGCGCTGCTGGATAATTTGCAGGACATCGATGCGGATATTATTTTTCTGAAAAACATTGACAACATTGTTCCCGACAGACTGCGTGAAACCACGGTAAAGTATAAAAAAGTACTGGCCGGTTTTCTCTGCAAAATGAATGATGAAATTAAAAAGCATTTGTTATTGCTGGATTCTGGGAAGTATACGAATGCAGATCTGAACGCCGCTGTTCAGTTTTGTAAAAAAGAATTAGGTGTTGAAGTTACCATTTCTGCCGAAGCGATACGTTCCGCTTTGAACCGCCCTGTGCGGGTTTGCGGGATGGTGAAAAATGAAGGCGAACCAGGAGGCGGACCTTTCTGGGTGAAAGATTCTTCGGGAAATATTTCTTTACAGATTGTGGAATCCTCGCAGGTGAACATGAAAGATGAAGCACAGAAAAATATTTTTTCGGGTGCCACACATTTTAACCCGGTGGATATTGTTTGTACAACGCTCGACTATAAAGGAAATGCTTTTGATCTGACAAAATTCCGTGATCAGAACACGGGCTTTATTTCTGTGAAATCAAAAGACGGACGCGACCTGAAAGCGATGGAACTTCCCGGCCTGTGGAACGGAGCCATGGCGGGATGGATCACCTTTTTTGTGGAAGTGCCATTGGCAACTTTTAATCCGGTAAAGATGATCAATGATTTGCTGAAGAAGGAGCATCAGGCTTGATAATTTGTAGGCACTCAATACAACTGGTTATTTTTTTTTTTACTTTGCATCAATAAAAACAGGGTTTTGTGCTTTAGGTAACTTTATCTTGTCACTCAGATTTGGAAATAATTCTTTAATCTGTTTTATGTTACTTTTTGAAGTATCAAAAAAATACCAATTTTTTCCATCATCAATAGAAATTGCAATCAATGTTGATTTCATTAAAAACACCCCATTAGGCACTTTCATGGTTATTGTCTCTGATAGTGTGCATTGAAGTTCATTTAAACAAGAAATAATTTTGCTTGGCTTTCCAAACTCAAGATTAATAAAAGCCATTCCTTTAGAATCCATATCTTCCATCCCCTTTTCCATCGCTTCCGATAATTTTTCTTGACCACCTGCCATTTCAGCAATTTTGGGATGTGTGAATTTAAAGAAAGATTTATAGTCCTTTTTTAAAAGAAACTGCCCCATAGTTTCAGCTTGTTCTACTACAATCTTTTTATAAGCAGTTTTGCAACCTAAAAGAAATTGCTGACTACAGCAGGCAAAAATTATCAGAATTACAAATAAAATCGACTTAGCTTTCATAAATGAATTTTTAATATTTGATACAAATTACTCAACCCCTTTCTCCTTATCATCCTTAAACTTTTTCTTTCGCAGCACATCACCATCTTCGGTGAAGTATTTCCATTTTTTTTCGCGCTGGCCATCTTTGTATTTGCCTTCCAGCTTCAGGTTTCCTGAGGGGAAGAAGAATTGTGCATTGCCATCGGCTAAGCCGTCTTTATAAGGAATAAGGGCCTTTCGGGCACCATTGTCATAAAATTCTTTGTAATCGCCCACTATCTTTTCTTCTTCCAGCTTCACTTCTGCACGCCGGGTTTCATTCTCGTAATAGAAAGTGGCAAGGCCCTCGGCTTTTCCTTCTTTGTAATTTACTGCCGATTTTATTTTACCGCTTTCGTAGTAAGTACGGCACAAACCGTCGAGCTTACCTTCTTTTACTTTGTATTCATACTGCAGATTTCCGTTCTGGTATTTGGTTTTGAATTCACCGTCTTCGCTCAGCTGTTCGGCTGTGAGCACAGGCTTGAAAGAGAGTGATTCGATTTCTTTGCTCATCAAATCGTTTTCAGCGGTTGTCACTTTTTCCAGATCATCGAGGTTTCCTTCGGGTGCTTCGAAATCAGCAATCAAACGTGTATCGAACATCTTTCCGGTTGCATTCAGCTGGAAGCCCACACGCGCAAAACTTGCAATGTGCTCACGATTTTTGCGGATTGAGAGTTTTGTATCCTTATCGGAATAATACCAGAGATAGGTATACATCTTCGGCATTTGCAGGAAGATGCTCACGTTGGCCGCTTCATTAAAACCGCCCACAAAACGCATGAACTTTGTGTTTCGCGAAAGTGTTTTCCCCATGATGTAATTGTCGATGACGCTCATCAGCATTTCGGGTGTGTTGCTGAATACAACATAATCGTCAATGTATGTGAAGTAGGGTTTGTCAATTTTATCAAACAGCTTTCCGAGGAACAACCTGAAAAATCCTTTTATGTTTAAATAATTAATTTCATACTCCTTATGGGTAACCGCCTGAAATTTCGCAGGTGTGCGGCGTTTGATCTGGCGCATCAGGTGTCCCATTCCTTCCTTAGCATCATTGATATCGCTGGCATGAACGGCAATTACAGCTTCCTTGCTGTCGGTAGTTCCCGAAGGTCGCAACATGGCCATGGCAATTTCATTTCCGATCCAGCCAAAGAAATCATCTTTCAAACTGATCTTTAAATATTTTTCTACTTTGGAAATTCGTTTTGCATAGCCCTCATAGTCGTCATTTTCGCGGGCAAACTCTTTCTGCAGGTTATCGTAGAATTTAATAAATTCTTTAAACGTCAATGAAAAATACATGGCGGTTTCATCGGGCATTACTTCAAAAGCGCCCATCTTAGCAGGCGTTATATCAAGCATTGCTTTCAGATACGATGCCGTACTGTCGTTCACATTCGTCCAACCTTTCAGGCTCAGGCGCTCGCTTTCCAGCTTCATTGCGAGTGATGACTAGAAGAGAGATTTACTCAACTCCTTCGCATTTTCACCGGGATCGGTCATGTAACAATAGAGATATTTCTCCAGCATTTTGTAATTCACTTTCACACTGAAAAGGTTTTCTCCAATTTTTTTATTCACATCGTGAAACTCTGTATTACCTGTCAGACCTGGTTTATCCGTATCCATTTCTTTGATGGACTTTTCAATAATTCCTGCATTGTAACTTCCCACCAAAAGATTATCGGCAAAATAGAGGTAGATAATTTCTCCTGTTTCAGCATCAGTAAGCTCTGATATTTCTATACCATCGAAATCACGGTACTTTAAACTGTAGCCAAATTGTTTAACCAGTGTGCTGATATAATCTTTCAAAAAAGAAATCTTCGAACCGCGTTTCATATCCACCACAAAAAGAAAATCATAATCATTCTGCGAAATCATATGAGCGGAAACAAGCAGCCTGCGGCCACCCATCATACTGCTGACAGTGGAATTGTTTTTAATCAGCGAATCGAGAATGGATGCACTTTCATTGACATCGGCAAAATATTCATTCGTCTTGAGGCTGGTCCACATCTGGCTTTTGCTGATCTGACTCCACCCTTCAGTGAGGTCCTCGGTTTCAATCACGAACACGGCATCCTTGGGAACTACGCTGTAGGGATCGCGCGTACCATAGCCTGTGAGAAAATACCAGGCAAGAAATGCAATCACTCCTGCAATGATGAGGAGAAAAATCCAGACAAGAATTTTACGAAGACGTTTCATAGGATATAGAATTTGAATCAAAAATAATAAAAAAAAGTCGGAAGACCGCAGACGGAAGACCGAAATGAAAAAAAGTCAGAAGACAGAAGTTGGAAGTTGGAAGAAAATTTTGCAAGCAGCTGCTTTCACTTTGCGTTCTTAGCGTCTCTGCGTGAAACAAAACTGACAGAAGACCGATCCGTCGCGGCGGACAGAAGACAGAAATAGATTTCATTTTAACACATAGGCACATAGAAAATGCACACATAGGCAAATACAATTTTGCAAAAGATTATGTGTCTATGTTTTCCTATGATTCTATGTGTTAAAAATTTTGAAACAGGAAGTTTCTTATCAACTTATACTTAAATTGTCTTTCCTCTCCACTTTCCATAGCGCAGGTAGAAATACGACAGTATGCCGATCAGTCCGAAATAGAGATATTCAACGGTCCACACGGATGCAATATTCACATGCAATTTTTGAGAAAGGAAGAATGCCCCCACAAGATAAAGTGTAATTGTAATCAATTCAAAAACCATTGTAATTTTTGTATTGCCTGTTCCTGAAACGGCGCTGAACAAAATAAAACTTACCGAGAACAGCTGAAGAGCACCGAGAATAACAAATAATACGGGAATGCTGTCCTGCACCAGTTTCGCATCATTGGTGTATACAGAAACAATAGCTCCGGGAAAAATAAATGACGCTGTAACTAATACCAATGTTGAAAGCATGGAAAGAATTGACAACCGCTTTACAATTGTTTTTACAAGATCCGGCCGCCCTTCTCCAAGAACATTACTGACGAGTGTATTTGTTGTAAATGTAAATCCCCATCCCGGAATCATAAGCAGAATATAAATACTGCGAATGATGTTTGAAATGGCTAATTCATGCTGTCCCATGCCTTCAACGATCATGAAGAAAACAAACCATCCGCCGAGCGACATGAAGTATTGAAGCATGAGCGGTAACGAAAGATTCATCACTGACATGATCACTTTGCGGTTCATACGGAAGGAAGAAAAAAGCGCATATTTTTTCAGGTCAATGACAATCCATGTATAGATGAGGAAGTAAGCAGCAGCTGCTATCTCAGTAATAACGGACGCCAGCGCTGCACCGGCAATACCCATCTGCGGAAATCCGAGTTCACCGAAGACAAGCACCCACGCAAGAAATGTATTGACAACCGCCATAAAGATGGCGTTCCAGGTAAGGATGTTTGTTTTTGTTATTCCGATATAAAAGGAACGAATGACAGCAGAAGCAAATGCAAAAAAGATTCCCCAGATGCGGTAATCCAGAAATGTTACACTGGCATCAAGCACATCCTTCGATTTTAAAAATGTTCCCAGCATGGGAGCGGCTGTGAATTTTACAAGAACAAATAAAACAACCGCCACAATAAAAACGAGCATCAGACTCTGATTCGTGATCTTCCCAATCCCGCGAAAATCGCCTTCACCGTTCCTGCGCGATATGAGAATCTGCGCACCTGCGGCAATCCCGATGCCCAGCATCAAAATGGCAACATACAGCAATCCCCCGATGGCAGAAGCACCCAGCGCCACCTCTCCCACTCTTCCTAGAATTGCGGTATCGATCAACCCGATGATATTCTGCGCCAGCAAACTCAGAATGATCGGAAACGACAGCGTCCAGATTCCTTTGTATGATATATCCGTCTTCATAGTAAACAGCCGGCAAAAATAATCAATTAAGATGTATCTTTGCCGTGATGGGAACAATACTCCAAAATCACAAAGAGGTCTGGGAGAAGAAAAAGATTCTTCGCATCATATATTCTGCCTGGTACAGAAAGATTATACGAGATCTTCATTCTTCTTCAAATCCAACTGTAGAGCTGGGTGCGGGCTCGGGAAACTTTAAGGAGTTCAAACCTGATGTTATCTCTTCTGACATTGATCCCTGCGAATGGTTAGACATGTGCTTTGATGCACACGATATGCCTTTTGAAAAAGATTCGGTTTCGAACATTGTGATGATTGATGTGCTTCATCATCTGGCCAATCCTGTCAGGTTTCTGAATGAAGCACACAAGGTGCTGGAAACGGGCGGAAGAGTGATTATTCTTGAACCCTTCCCTACTCCGTTCTCCTTATTCTTTTATAAAAAATATCATCCCGAGCCTTTCATTTTTGATGTGGATTATTTCAACAAAAAAGAAACGGAAGAAAAAGATCCTTGGGATTCGAATCAGGCGATTGCGAGTCTTTTGTTTTTTAAGGGAAAGAAAAAATTCATAGAGATGTTTGGAGAAAAATTCACCATTCGAAAAAAACACAAGCTCTCCTGCATTCTGTACCCCGCATCGGGTGGCTTTGAGAACAAATCGATGGTTCCTGATTTTTTAATTCCTGTGTTTCGCATTTTTGAAATATTGATGGTACCCTTCCGGTTTTTCTTTGCATTCCGGTGTTATGTGGTGGTTGAGAAGAAGTAGATTTATTTCAACTTGGGAATTAGGGAATTGGGAAATTAGTGAATTGGTGAACTAGTGAGTGTTTTTCACATTCAACATTAATATAAAATTAAAAGATCAAAATAAAATTTCACAAAACCTTTATACAATTTTGTATACTCTGAGCATATTCCCTTAATACTTTCTTTCGCTCGCGAAATGCCTTCGTGTTATGATTTGAGATATTTATTATCTTTAAGCCATAAAATCATAAAATTGAAACTCGTGAAAAACCTTTTCACTTTTTTAGCGATTATTTTTTGCACTATCAAAAGCAACGCTCAGGTATTGGACACCAATATGTGGGTTACAAACGGAGAAGTTTATGCCATTGCAGTAGATGGCAACTATACCTATATTGGCGGTGCATTCAATCATGTCGGACCCTATACAGGAAATGGAGTAAAACTGACAGACACAAGCAGTGCACCCGATATGACATTTCCGAAAGTAAACGGAACAATACACACCTCCGTTCCCGATGGAAGCGGGGGCTGGTATATAGGTGGAGAGTTTACAAAAGTTGGGGAATATTCACGAAATAGCATCGCGCATATAAAGTCTGATAATACAGTTGATTCTAACTGGAATCCGAATGTTAATGGTTATTTTCCTTATGTTTATTCCATCGCCATCAGTGGCAGCGATATTTATATCGGGGGTTCGTTCACAAGTATAGGTGGACAAACAAGAAACTATATTGCTAAATTAAACAATACTACTGGTGCAGCAGACGCTACATGGAATCCTAATGCTGGTTCTACTGTTAAATCCATAGCCATCAGTGGAAACGATATTTATATTGGAGGACATTTCACAAGCATAGGCGGACAAACAAGAAATAGAATCGCAAAATTAAACAATACCACTGGCACAGCCGATGCTAGCTGGAATCCGAATGTTGATGGTGAAATTTATTCCATAGCCATCAGCGGCAGCGATATTTTTGCCGGGGGGCAGTTTTGGAGTATTGGCGGACAAACAAGAAACCATATTGCTAAATTAAACAACACAACCGGAGCAGCTGATACTACTTGGAATCCGAATGCTAATGACTTTATTTTTTCCATAGCTATCAGTGGCAGCGATATTTATATTGGGGGTTCGTTTACAAATATAGGTGGACAAACAAGAAACCATATTGCTAAATTAAACAATACTACTGGCGCAGCAGACACTACATGGAATCCTAATGCTAGTTCTGCTGTTAAATCCATAGTCATCAGTGGAAACGATATTTTTGCCGGCGGTTGGTTTTGTGAAAACGATATTTTTTTCCCCAATTGGTTTAATAGTATAGGCGGACAAACAAGAAACTATATTGCTAAATTAAACAATACCACCGGAAGTGCCGATGCTTCCTGGAATCCAAATGCGGATGATAGAGTTAACACAATAGCAATAAGCGGCAGTGATATTTATATTGGTGGAGAATTTACAAGTGTAGGCGGACAAATAAGATACAGAATCGCGAAATTAAACAATACCACCGGAGCAGTTGATACCACCTGGAATCCGAATGCTGGAGGTAGCACCCTTAATTCCATAGCCATCAGCGGCAGCGATATTTATGTAGGGGGTTCGTTTTTGAGTATAGGCGGACAGGCAAGAAACCAAATCGCGAAATTAAACAATACCACCGGAGCAGCCGATACTACTTGGAACCCAAATGTCAATAATACTGTTCACTCCATAGCCATCAGTGGAAACGATATTTATATTGGGGGTTCGTTTACAAATATAGGTGGACAAACAAGAAATAGAATCGCGAAATTAAACAATACCACTGGAGCAGTTGATACTAACTGGAATCCTAATGCTAATTCTTATGTTTATTCCATCGCCATCAGCGGCAGCGATATTTATATAGGTGGAGGGTTTACAATAAGTATAGGCGGACAAACAAGATACAGTATCGCAAAATTAAACAATACCACCGGCGCAGCAGACGCCACATGGAATCCTGATGTTAGTATTGGAGGAGGTTCTATTCCTTATGTTCATTCCATCGCCATCAGCGGAAGCGATATTTATGTTGGTGGATATTTTACCAGTATATGCGGACAAACAAGAAACAATATCGCGAAATTAAATAATACCAACGGAGCACCAGATGCTATCTGGAATCCGAATGTTAATGGAGGTCTTCCTTATATTAATACCATTGCCATCAGCGGAAGCGATATTTATGCCGGGGGGTGGTTCACAACAATAGGCGGGCAAACAAGAAACAATATCGCGAAATTAAATAATACCAACGGAGCACCAGACTCTATATGGAACCCTGATGCTAGTAGGGGAGTTTATTCCATAGCCACCAGCGGCAGTGATATTTATATTGGAGGATGTTTCACAAGTTTAGGCGGTGAAGGAAGACCTTATTTTGCTAAGTTTTCTTCTCTTGTGGGTATTGAAGAAAAAACAAATACGGCCACAGAAAACAGTCTGTATATTTATCCTAATCCTTCATACAGTTATATAACAATAGAATTAAAGGCACCAAAAAATTTAAATTCAACAATTAGAATTTACAATTTAGAAGGAAAGGAAATGAAAATTTTACAAATAACAGGCAACATTCTACAACTTGATATTAGTGACTTTCCACAAGGTATCTATATCGTAAAAATTGTAAATGAAAATGGAGTGAGTGTTGGAAAGTTTGTGAAAGAGTAAAATTTCACAAAATCATCTATCAGCTAAAGAATTAAAATCAAAAATCATTTCATCATTGGCTATTAAATTTTCTCTAATAACTAATAACCAATAACCTAATAACTAATAACTAACTTCAGATAAACTTAATCTTCCTCGCAGCAAAGAAACACATGCGCAGCAGGATGAATCCATGTTTGAAGCGGGAGATGTTGGTACTACCATAAGTGCGTTCACGGTAGCGGATCGGAATTTCAACAATCTTCAGATTCAGTTTGTGGGCACCAAAAATTAAATCGAAATCACCAAAGGGATCGAAGTCACCAAAGTATTTACGATTCTTGACCAGCTTAAAATAATCATCCCGGAAAATAACTTTTGTTCCGCA
>JAZDMK010000122.1:0-2145 GCA_043800975.1 Bacteroidota bacterium
AAGGCATTTCATTTGGCCATTATGATCTCCGCTTTTTAAAACCGTTAGATGAAACTCTTTTACACCAGGTTTTTTGCAATTATCCCTATATCCTTACGGTTGAGGACGGCATGATCAGTGGTGGAATGGGTAGTGCATTGGTGGAATTTGCGTCCGACAACAATTACTCAACCACTATACGACGAATCGGTATTCCGGATGAATTTGCCGAGCATGGCTCCATTCATCAGCTTCAGAAAGAATGTGGTATGGATCCCGATTCGATCTTCAAGGTTATCAACGAAATGGTAAAAGTAAAATCGTTCCGGGCGTGTAACGGCTAACAGTGCAGGAACTTCTCGACGAATTCACGCACCTCTTCATTTTTCTGGAATAATTTCTCGCTCAAATCCTTGTCGCCGTACTGTTTCAACCTTTCCGCCAGGTTATCGATCAATCCGGGTGAGAAAACCTTGTGGGCTTCAAAAACCGAACGGTGTTTCAGTAATTGGTTTGCAGTTTCCCAACAGGAATTTGGTAGTTTATCCAACTCATCACATTTGCTTCTATGCTCATCATGAAAGATATTTACATCTACATAAAGCTTCTCGGCAAGTTCCAGCGCATCAGGCATTTGAATTCCATGGCGCACCGCTACTGTCAAACCGGCCAGCAACAGGTAAATATCAGCTGATCCATCCGGGCCACGGAATTCAACGGTTTGCTTACCTGAATGATCTGACAGATCAAATAAGTCCTGAGGATTGGCAAGCCGTATCATTTGTGAAGCCTTGCCCGACCATCCTAAGGGAACCCTGACCAGTACCGACCTGTTCCTGTCGCCCCAGCAGATACTCGTGGGCGCTTCCTGGTGAGGCACTAAGCGTAAAAACGAGGTCGGAATAGTATTGCCAAAAGCACATAATGCCGGAGAAACATTTAATATTCCTGCAATTGCTTTCCTTGCTTCATCACTAAGAATGCCGTTTCTGATCATGACACTCTTCCCATCCTTCATTAGCCGCATGTGAATGTGCAAACCGCTTCCGGCCTTGCCTACCGTTATTTTCGGTGCAAAACTTACCTCGGCGCCATATTTATAACCCAGCATCCGGATAATCCACTTCGCAATGATCATCTGATCGGCAGCATTACGGATATCTGTCGGTAAAAATTCAATTTCATTCTGTTCAAAATACTTGTTTCCTGAAACAAAATTTCCAACTTCAGAATGGCCGTATTTAATCACTCCGCCTGCCTGGGCAATATATTGCATAGCTTCTGTGCGCAAGTACTCATACTTGGCAAAAGGACCCGATTCGTGATACCCTTTTTGGTCGCGTGCAGGATAGAGCGCTTCCTTTTCGCCAATCACATAATATTCCAATTCACCCATAGCATCAAGGTCAAACCCGGTTTCTGAGATCAGTGACTGCCTCGCTTTGATGAGTGTCTGTTCGGGTGCGCTGGCCAATGGGTTTCCGTCTTTGTCGAAATAAGAACACAACAGTTCCAGTGTAGGTACTTCAGTAAATGGATTCAGAAATGCAGTCCCGTACCTTGGAACCACGTATAAATCGCTCGATCCGGCTTCAATATGCGAGAAAAGGCTGCTTCCGTCAACCCGTTCACCTGTCGATAAAACAGAATCAAGGTACTCACGGCTGGAGATGACAAAATTCAGGGTTTTCAGCCGACCATCTCCGCCAACATAACGGAAATTAATCATCTCAACTCCGTATTCCCTGATAAAGCGAATCAGGTCTTCTTTTGTGAAGTCTTTCATTGGTTTTTGAAGAAATTGCACCAATGGGCTGGGATTCAATTCGATATATGCTGATACCATAAAATTAGAGTTACTGTTCGGGTCGTCTGAAAATTTCTGATACTCATAGTTAACGGTTGATGGGTTGGGCTGCTGGTTAAGTCTATAGTTATTGGTTGATAGCGTTTTTTTGTTCCGTGAATTTTGTCCACTCAACCGATAGGTTATATGTCTGTCTGCTAATTATGTCATAGGAAGAAATTAATTCATTACAAATATCAACATTTATAAATTGCGGATATAAATCCCTTGCCTGCGACAATGAAACTATTGTTTCATTAGATTCTGCTAAGGCATCATCTAAGTATTTTTGAAATCCTTTTTTTTGATGTCTTTTGGAA
>JAZDMK010000160.1:0-3168 GCA_043800975.1 Bacteroidota bacterium
ATCCACTTCCTGCTGCTGTATTGTCCGCCAGAAATAAAGCTTTGCAAGATTGTTTTTATATAAATTCTGTTTTACTCTTTCTGATATCAGAAAATTTTCCCACAAAGCTCCCTTATCCGTTCTTAAATCCAGATTTGTGAAATTACCAATCACCATGTTTCTTACCCCTGTATCATAAAAATAAATTTTCTTACTTGTTTTAATTTCATTTCGGATGTTTCGGCTGAAACTTCCCAACTTAAAAATAACAAAACCTTTTTGAAGGATTTCGATGTATTTATTAACTGTGTTTTTGTCTACCCCAACAGTTTGGGATAGCTCATTGGAGCTCACCTCTGAGCCTATCTGCAATGCCAATGCCTGAACCAGTTTTTCAAGAACCTCGGGCCTTCTAATGTCCGAATGCTTTAGTATATCTTTGTACAAATAACTATTTACAAGATTTTTTAAAACCTCTTTTTCTTCACCGGGATGGTTGAGAACATCGGGATAAAAACCATACAGAATACGGTTTTCAAATTGCTGCTCTGACTTTAAAAAACCATGATACTTTTCAAATTCTTCCCAACTCACCGGTAATAATTCGTATTCCCATTTTCTTCCCGTCAGGGGTTCATTTATTTTTTCTGACAAATCAAAAGAGGATGAGCCACTCACAAGCAGCTGGACATCTTTGAACTGATCGGTGATTATTTTTAAAGTAATCCCGATTCCGTCTATCCTTTGTGCTTCATCAATAAAAACAGTTTTGTGGTTGCCAATTATACTTCTAAGTTGTTCTGTACTCGGGTTTGTTAAAAGGCTTTTTACTTTTGGATCATCCCCGTCAAGGAACAAGTGCTGACGATCCTTCAGAATCATATTAAACAACGTGGTTTTCCCAACTTGTCTGGGGCCAGTTAATACGATTGCTTTTCCTTTTTCAAGTTTTGCTTCTATTAGGCCTTGTATCGTTCTTGCGTACATGTTTTTATGCAAAGATAATACTTTTTGGTGAATGTAATCACCAATTATATGTATTATTTGGTGAATAGAAATTTTATAATCCTGATATTGTGTCTATTACAATTTTTATGAAATATGCAACTGATTACCGATCACAGGCTACTAACTACTAAGAAATCAACCTAGATTCTCGTACTATCATACGCCCAGTGCAGCAGCGCCTGCCGCTGTCGCTTTCTGCATTTCAAGTCGCCGGGATCGCAGTTTTTACGCAGCTGATTGATGTGCCGTGTGATTGCTTTCCAGCGTTTGATCTGTCTTCTGTCTTCCTCCGGCATTCTTCTTCCCATGTAATAGCGGCAGTACCACTGGAACCATCCCCGCGGATCATCCGGATGCATCCATCCTTTATCCCGCCAGTATGCCAAAGGTTTCGATGCATTCACCCCGAAAAAGTTTTTTTCGGGATCATGAAACACTGAACATAGTTTTGCATTTTTAAACCAGGAAGCAGGAAATTCTTTTTTGCAATCTGTCATGTATTTCCCGCCAAAGACGCCCATTTCCAGCATATCGGCCGGCGTGAGTTCTGGCAGAAATTCCGGATCAAAGTTTTCGCCAATGGACTCAGTAAGGGAATAAACATACCCTTTCTGCATTTTATCGTTCACGAGCACCTTGGCAGGTTTCATTTTTTGTGTTTTACTTCTTATCAAAGTTACAATATTTCTAATTAAAAAGAAAAGAATCAGTCCTGCTGAGCAGAGTCGAAGCATGACTGCACTGTAAACTAAAAAACATCTCTTCGCTGTAATATCAATATGCAAGTCGGTAGCAAACGGTTACAAACGGATATTAAACGAAAGCAAATAGTTATTATCCGGCTCGTGAAACAGGGGCGCTGCACCTTTGCATCGTCTTTCAATTTTTTGTTTAATTTAAATTTATGTGTTATGGAAAAGACAATGAACAAAGTAGAACTGAACGGTTATGTTGGTTCAGATCCTGAAGTAAAAACCCTTGAAAACGGCTCCAAGATGGCGCGCTTCGCAGTCGCTACAGATGAGTATCACAAGAACAAAGCAGGCGAGTGGGTAAAAGATACCACCTGGCACTCCGTTGTTGTGTGGAACAGCAAAGCGGAAGAAGCCAGCGAATGCCTGCACAAAGGCACCCGTGTGAGCCTGTTCGGCCGTTTGCGCAACCGCCAATATGTGGACAAGCAGGGTATCATCCGCTCGATCACAGAAGTGATTGCGGGTCATTTCGAACCGATCGAACCACTACAGGCTGCGTAATACGCGGTTTCTAAAAGATAAAACAAGGCGGTCCATTGGGTCGCCTTTTTTTATTTCTCATAATTTACTAACGAAAGCAAAAGAAATTGATGGTATCACAAAATGTGATACCTCACAGACAGCATTAACTGTAAATCTTCCTTAAAAATATTTTTGCTAAAAAGCCGTTTTTGAATATTTGGTTTAATCTCTTACCTTTGATCGAACTTAAAAACGAAACAAATGAAAAAAAACTTATTTCTAATTTTATTGGCAGCATCTTTTACCATTTATTCCTGCGGAGGCGGTGATAAAAAAGATAATTCTACAAAGTCGGACTCAACAAAAACCGACACAGTAAAAAAGGAAGAGGCCGTAAAAGTCAAAGATTGCCCTACTGAAACCAAACTGGAAGTAGGCGGATTGAAACTAGCTCCTGGAGCTTTTGATGTGAAGAATACCTATGTTCAAAAGTATAACGAAAAAGAACTTACGATTTATTTTGAAAATTTCACATCCGAAAAAAACGATCCCAATGCAAAACTTACGGGCAATAAAGTTCGGGTAATGGTTCGGGTTTCCAGCAGAAATGATAAAAACATTGAACCGGGAATTTACCAGTACACATCGCCTAAAGAAGATTACAACAAAGATGGAAAAGTTGACGATAAAGATATTTATCCAAAATATATGATCAGCGAAGTACAGTCAAAAGGTGGAAAATCATACTTGTTCTGGGGTGCCGGCGATCCAAATCCAGGCGTGGTTGAAATTTATGATGTCACGTCTTCAAAGATATGTGGTAAGATTACAGTTGAAACACTTGATAATAAAACCTATGGTAAGCAAATTATCAAAGGTGAGTTCACTGTGAATTTCTAATCAAAAAAAATTCTTTAAAAAGGCAGTCCTATGGACTGCCTTTTTTGTTTTTAGTAATATTGCA
>JAZDMK010000168.1:0-2343 GCA_043800975.1 Bacteroidota bacterium
ATAATATCTTTTTGTCCATATTGTGGCGGGAAAATTGATTACAATGGGATAATTACTGAAGATTATAAACTATTTCAAGAAAAATTTAAAAATCCACTGGAGAATTAAAATGACATACAACCCAGAAAAGTATTGGCATGAGCGCGGTGCGAATTACATAGCACCAGGTGAAGATGCTGAAAAGCCGGAAGTTGAGAATTTGTTGAATATTGTTGGCCCAGATATGTTTACTTATCCTATACTAGAGGTTGGATCTGGATATGGTCGTATTTATAAAACATTGGTTGCCGTAGCCTCTGATTATTTAGAACCCAAGAATTTATCTTTTTTTACAATGTGCGATTTTGTTGAGTCCATGCGGTATAAATGCCTTCGCAATACCGATATTCTACCCGATTATTGGGATGGAAATGAGCTTCCGTATAATGACAACGAATTTGATCTTGTGATTTCGTTTTCTGTCTTACTTCATGTTCCACCAGAAAATATTGAACAGGTACTAAAAGAACACGCAAGGGTGTGCAATAAGTATCTGTTTATCGCAACCTATTTCGGTGGTTTGGATAGATTGGCAGAACACTGTTTTGAACACGATTACAAGAGTCTATTTAAGAAATTGAATCTCAAAATTGAAGACGAGAAGTTTTTTCAAGCTGGGCTGAGGGTTAATTGGTTGCTTTCGGAATGAACACACGAGAACTGTCTTGATAACATGAATATTAGTATGTTATCCAGAAACCGCTTAACCACTTGTTATACACTAGGAGGAAGCATGGATATCGAAATTAAGTACGATGGTGAGTACCCGAACTTGTGTTCAGGTGAACTCATAGTCGTTATTGACGGCAAAGAATGGGTGTTCCCTGATTACTGCCTGTCTTCTGGCGGGTATGTGTCGTTTGACGATGATTGGAATGAACATGTTGGCGAAGGATCTTGGTCTGTAAAAAATTGGCCGAAGGATTTCCCGGACAACATCAAGGGGGCAGTTGTTGACGCTGTTAATGAGAATGTTCCGCATGGATGTTGCGGCGGTTGCGTATAACCAGTTAGTTCAGTTGGCAGCAAGCTGCAACTGACTTCTTTGTTATCGATGGGGAATAAAATGAAAAACATAAATAGATTTGTAATAGATCTACCGCGAAATGAACTTAACGCATTAGCAACGTGTTTACTCCATGCGCGTGAAAGCGATGGTTTGGGCGGTAGAACATGGGACGCATCTAAATATATAATGTGGAGTACCGCTATATCGGAACATTTAACCAAATTAAAGATAGCCGATAACAACCGCATTCACAAGGATGCGGAAACTACCCCGCACCTGTGATGCGGGGCGTTAGGTGACTTATGGCAAATGAAAAAATTGAAACGTATCCAGAGGCGGCATGGGTTATCAACCTATGGCTAAATGAGTTTTGTGACCACACGATGCCATACCCGGCAATGATCGCAGAGGCCGCTCGCGGCGCGGCAAGGGAAATTGAACGACTACGTCACCTAACAAGCGCCATTCACGCGGACGGCTCAAAGCGGGGCATCACAGACCTATCAAACACAATAAAAATTAATGACGGTATGGATGATTAATATTTTAACCCGCCGCCGGTGATGGCGGGCGTTATAAATAAGAGGTGCAAAATGACAGACAGAATTAAGGGATTAACGGTTTCTTTAACTCATGACATCCGGGAGGATGATTGCGAAAGTATAATTAATGCGATTAAAATGATTAAAGGAGTTGCGGCTGTCGAACTGCATGTCTCAAATAGCAACGATTGGATGGCACGACAGCATGTTAAAGAAGAGATGCGGGATAAAATATTTCAGCTTTACAAAGATCTATAACCAGTTAGTGCAGCATATTCGCTGCGCTCAATGCTGACCAACACATTGGCTCCTGTAATCGATCACCGATGCTCGAAACACTGGACGCCAACAAACAGCTACACCAGGTTGCACTGGTGAGCGGGGAAAAGAAAAATGATACTTGTAAATGTGAGATGGTGGGATGGATACCTGGAAGTTTTTGAATGTCAAGAAGTCCGGCAGGGTGCGCATATTCTGTGGATGCGTCTTACGGACGGGCAGAATCGTACAATACCATTACAGGCGAATGTCAGATGGTTTTCAACCGAGCCTGAAAGCCATGCTATTCGCCAACAATCAGTTTGAGCAGGTAACAAGTTACTGCTCAACTGCGCGTTAGGTGATTTATGCAATGGATATCAGTAAATACTAAGAAACCGAAACTTGGGCAAAAATGTTATTGTTATTTCGTAATGAATACCCATGTCGGCACAAAAGTGATAGATACCCGGCTTTTATTTTACCTTAAATTAC
>JAZDMK010000175.1:0-34149 GCA_043800975.1 Bacteroidota bacterium
ATTGATATTCAAATTCTGTATTAATAATCAAATCCAATTCTGCTTCTGTCAAAAATCCTCTGTCTACTTTTCTGAATGAAATCTTATAGCTTGAAAAAGGGTCTTTCTTTATCCAGTTATTGACAAGTGCAATACGAATTATCTTTTTAAGCATTTTAACAAGTTTCATTGTTGTATTGTGTTCACAATTCCGTACACTTTTCAGGAAAAGTACAAATCCACATACAAACTCATGGTCTATCTTGTCAAAATGTACATCAGGTTTTCCAAATCTGTTTTGAAGGTATTGCTTCACTATCCTCAAACATGAATCAAACTCTGTGACTGTTGAAGGGGCATAATCTTTCCCTAATAAAAGTCTGATCTTTTTATTATGATCTTCAAATGCACTAATCAGGGTGATGTTTCCGATGGTTTTTCCTAAATAGACATTTCTGACGGAATGGGCTGTTACTTCCATGTTCTCTGATTTCAGATCAGAAATGATGTTGTTAATTTGATATGAGGTTTTTTCAATAAACGAGTTTGCATTTTTTGCCTCGCTTGTTGCTCCTTTGGCTCCCCCTTTATCAGCACTCCAAAGCTCAGGTGCAATAGTAACCCCAATTGCAATTTCGACACTTTGAGAATTAATACTCAATTTTAGGTAAACCGGAGCTTCACCGTTTTTTCTCAGTTTTGTTCTTTTGATGTAAAACAGTTGCTTTACTTTGATTCTTGAATCCATAATTTTTCTTTCTTTAAGTTAGTATAAAAATACTTCACTGAACTCAGGAAAGAAAGTGCAAAGCGTGTTATATCAATGCAAAGGAACTCCTTACATTTTTCTTGTTTTGTAAAAAGTGTCTGCCAACTGTTTTGCCAATAAACTAATGCTTTTATTAGCATTGGACATCCAAGTCAAAAAAGCTAAAACCATTGCTAATCCTACTGGTTCTTATACGTGCTTTGGCTTGCCAAGTTCATAATCAGTTCCAGCGGCACGAGATATTGGTAAAAACAAAAAACCAATAATAATCAAAGTGCCGCCCCGAAGGGGTCCCTTCGGGATAGGTACGGCATATTGAAGAAGGATACAAAAAGGTATCACGCCAGCCAAAAAGAAAGCCACCCCTCGCGGAATGGCTTTCTCTTATCACGGTGGCTTCGACAAGCTCAGCCACCGTTCGATTTTAAATTTCTCCTTTTTCGTGTTTGATCTTGATGTTCTTCAGCATATCCTGCGTCATGGCATCAAGGTCGAATGCGGGTTTCCAGCCCCATTCTTCGCGGGCAGCTGTATCATCTACTGCATTGGGCCATGAATCAGCAATAGCCTGACGGAAGTCGGGTTTGTATGTCACTTCGAACGAAGGCATATATTTCTTAATGCTGGCAGCCAGTTCGCCTGCACTGAAGCTCATCGCACCCAAGTTGAAATCACTGTGGTGTTTCAACTTGCTGAAATCAGCCTGCATCAGATCAACCGTTGATTTCAGGCAGTCGGGCATATACATCATCGGGAGACGTGTATCTTCCTTCACAAAACATTCGTATTTACCATGCTTAATTGCATCAAAATAAATGCCTACTGCATAATCAGTAGTACCGCCACCGGGCAGTGTTTCGTAGCTGATGATACCGGGATAACGCAGACCGCGAACATCGAGGTTGTATTTTTTTACATAATAATCAGCGAGCAATTCGCCGGCTACTTTGGTTACGCCATACATGGTTGAAGGATGCAGAACGGTTTCCTGAGGAGCGCATTCCAGCGGAGTTCCGGGGCCGAATACAGCAATAGAACTTGGAATAAGCACCTGCTTCATGTTCATTTCACGGGCAATTTCCAATACGTTGATCATACCGTTCATATTGATGTCCCATGCAAGCATTGGGTTCTGTTCACCAACTGCAGAAAGAATAGCAGCCATGTTGACGATTGCGTCCACATTGTATTTCTTGCAAACTTCTTCCATTTTTTTTCGGTCAACAATATCAAAGAACTCGAAGGGTCCCGAATCCTTCACCTTGTCGGTGGGAGGCGTTTTACGAGTACTGGCAATTACATTGTCATTGCCCCAAATCCTGCGCAGTTCAAGCGTCAGTTCTGATCCGATCTGGCCAACGGCACCGATCACTAAGATTTTCTTCATAATTATGTTTGAATTAATTGGTTTCGAATTACGGGCAAAGATAAGTTTTTTTGATTTCAAACAAGTTTTTTTGAAAAATTTCGATAAGTCGATAAACCCCGCCGACAAAGACATAGCTTTATTTGTTAGAAAAATCACAGAACAGATGCTGCGGAAATTGAATTATACTATCTTTGCTTTCGAATAAAACTCAAAATCCACAAATATGTACGGCAAAATTAAAGACCATCTGACAAAAGAACTGAACACCATCCGCGAAGCCGGTTTGTTCAAAAACGAAAGAATTATTGAAAGCGAACAAGGCGCTGAAATTATTGTAAAAGGAAAGAAATGCCTGAACTTTTGCGCTAACAATTACCTTGGCCTTTCAAGCCATCCCGATCTGATCAAAGCTTCGCACGAAGAAATCGACCGCCGCGGTTACGGTTTATCTTCGGTTCGTTTCATTTGCGGAACACAGGATATCCACAAAGAACTTGAGAAAAAAGTTTCTGCATTCCTCGGAATGGAAGACACTATTCTTTTCTCTTCCTGCTTCGATGCAAACGGTGCTGTGTTTGAACCACTGCTTGGTGAAGAAGATGCTATCATCAGCGATGCACTGAACCACGCTTCCATCATCGATGGAATCCGTCTTTGCAAAGCACAGCGCTGGGCATATAAACATGCCGACATGCGTGATGTTGAAGAAGAAGATCCTGCTACCGGAAAGATGGCAAAAGGTCTTGAACTTTGCCTCAAAGAAGCACGCGAAAAAGGATGCCGTTTCATCATGATTGCAACCGACGGTTCATTCAGCATGGACGGTGACATTGCACGCCTGAAAGAAATTTGCGACCTGGCTGATAAATATGATGCAATGGTAATGGTTGACGATAGTCACTCAACCGGATTTTTAGGAAAAACAGGACGCGGAACGCACGAATATCGTGGTGTGATGGGTCGTGTAGATATTATCACAACTACTTTCGGTAAAGCATTAGGCGGCGCATCGGGCGGTTGCATCAGCGGTCCGAAAGAAATTATTGACTGGATGCGCAACAAAGCACGTCCGTATTTATTCTCCAATTCTGTTTCTCCTGCTGTTGTTGGTGCAACCATTAAAGTAATGGATCTGCTTACTGCATCCACTGCATTGCGCGACAAGTTGGAAACAAACACAAAACTATTCCGCACTAAAATGACGGAAGCCGGTTTTGATATCATTCCCGGAGAACATCCTATTGTTCCGATCATGTTCGGTAAATATCCCGACTGTTCGAAACTGGCTGTTGACTTTGCAAACCGCATGCTGGAAGAAGGCATTTATGTAATTGCTTTCTCATTCCCTGTTGTTGCAAAAGGCCGCGATCGTATCCGTGTACAGATTTCTGCCGGACACAGCACCGAACAAATCGAAAAAGCCATTTGTGCATTTACCAAAGTAGGTAAAGAGCTCGGTATGATCGCAAGCTGCAGCTGCTGCGGTTAATAGAAGTTTACAATAATAAATGAAAAACGCCCTGTTGTCGGAGAGATAACGGGGCTTTTTTTTGGGGTGACAAGTGACGCATTTCCAGTTACGGGTGAAGAGGAAATTTCAAAAAGACACAAGGCATAAGGCATAAGCAGTGATTAGTTATTAATAATTACGAGTGACAATTATTTAACACATAGAAAAGTCAACATAGTACCATAGAAAGATATGCCTGCAATGGATGCAGGAAGCAACACCATCACATATAAATCATCAAAAAAAATCAGTCTAAATATGATAGGTATTTTTTCTTACGTAAACATCCGTATACTATTTTCTAAAAAAATGATTTACATTTGAATTTTATGAATCGTTCTGTACCTTTTTCAAACTTTAGTTTTTAGAATGATTCGTGTTTTTCTTTTTCATAGGGTAAGTGATGTACGCGAATCATTTTGGGATCCGATGGACCCTGCCCTTTTCAAAAAATGCATTCAAAAAATCACAAAGAAGTATCATACGATTCTTCTTGAAGATTTTATTGCCGACCCTGCTGCGTTTAAAGATTCCAAAAACCTTGCAGCCATTACTTTTGACGATGGGTATAAGGATAATATTTTAAATGCAGCGCCTATTCTTAAGGAATACAATTGTCCGGCTTCGTTTTATATTACTACCGAATGTATTGAATTGAATAAACCCACATGGACACATAAAATTGAATTGCTTTTTCAGGGAACGGTGAAAAGAAAGGCAACCCTGAATGATAAAATGCTGCCTGATGGGCTGAGAAATATTTTCTGGGACTCCGGATTATTGCGAATGGAAATTGCAAATAAAATGACGGCTTTTCTGATGCGTATTCCGCATGTTGACAGAAGCAGAATCATTAAGCAGCTTATGAAAGAATTTAATGATGTTGCCGTTCCTTCATATATGATGAATTGGAATGATCTGAATGAGTTAAAAAACGCAGGTCATTACATCGGCTCTCATGGGGTTACACATTCAATGCTGGGCGCTATTGAAGATGAACACGAAATTGCCTGGGAACTCAATCTTTCTAAGCAAATTATTTCTGAAAAAACAGGAACCGATCCTATTACGTTTTGTTATCCGGTTGGAAGTTATGACGAACGCGTTTTAAAGCTGATGAAAGAATCTGGCTATAAAGCAGGCCTGATCGTTAATGCCAAAAATTTTTATTCTGAAAAAATGTCGTTTTATCAAATTCCCCGTGTTGAGTTATACAACGAAGGCTGGTTAAAAACACGCCTTCGTATCAATGGCGTCATTGAGAAAATTAAAACGATAACTAATTATCATGCGTGGGTATAATCACATGACTTTTATTCCTTTACTATTTTCGCTCTCATCACATTCCCTTTTTCATCAATCATCTTGCACAGATACATTCCGCTTTCAAGATTCTGCAATGAAATTTTAGTCAGCGATTCGTTCAGTTTTTTATTCAGCACTTCGCGTCCGTTCAAATCATACATATAAAAATATCCGCTGCCCGATACGTTGAGTTCGGTGTTAGCCGGATTGGGATAAACATTCATTTCAGTCTGCAATGCCTGTTCTTCAATACCTGCAGGAAGCAATACCTGAACTTTTAAATCATCAAAATAAAATCCGTCACCTTCTGTCCAGCTGTCAGAAACCAGTTTATAACGGAATCTTACATTCGAGCCAATATAATCGTTCAGGTCTATCGATTCCTGCACCCATGTCGCTTGTGTTCCATCGTACAAAGGCTGTCCGGGATCTTGTGAGGCAACACCATCCTTGGTATACTTTCCGCAAAGAGGCGTCCAGCTTGAGCCGATATTAGTTGAAATTTCGAATTCCACATAATCGTATCCCGCCTCAATATCCCATTTTGCCCAGAACGTAGCTTCTGCAACAATAGCATTGGCCAGGCTTATGTTACTTGTCATGGTAAAGGTAGAATTCGCATTTCCATTATACGTGCCCGAAGGAGTATCGGTAATAGAAGAAGGTGCTGACACAAAAGAAGAGGTTGTCGTTGCCCAACTGCCGGTCCATCCTGTTACGTTATTACAAGTGTTTGAATAAACAATTTGTGGTGTACCATATTTCTTTTTGATCGTATCCACCCGTGTCGATGTTCCGTTATTCACGCTCAGCAGAAACACAAGTTCATCGCCCGACTGCACGCTGGGTGATAATGTATATGAAATTGAATCTAGTTGTGTTTGCAGAACAGCAAGACTGCTATATGTTTTTCCGCTTCCGGTTGAAGTAATATTCGCACTGTATCCCGAAACATTGACTGTGTATGTAGCTGGTGATGCCATTCCGATTCTTTGTATTTCATATTTAAAATATCCGTTCTGATTACTCAGGAATAAGTTGTTTTTATCTTTCGCAACTGCATACTTCGCAACAAAACGTGCGATGTACATATCGCATGCAATAAAACTTTTGCAGATATCATCAATGCGTGATTCCAGCGGCCAGAAGCCGTCGGCACCGTCTCCGGATTCCGGGCTGAAACCAAGAATTTTATTTTTTGTTACCTGCTCACCGTAATACCAGTCCATCGATCCGCCATTTGCCATGTAACCTAAAAGAGCGTTTACATTGCCCTGCGGATATCCGTTTTCAGAAGTTAAGTAATTCGCATACGATCTGAAGGTATTTGAATCCGGTGTCAGTTGATCGATATATCCCCAGGGATAAAGCAAATAACCGCCATAGCAGTGGTTGTCGATGTTGACCAGAATATCGTGCTGTTCACAAAACCACTTTACTGCCTGTGTTTCCGCTTCTGAGAAACCAGCTGTACCGCGATACGTATCATCAGCAGGATCAGGAGAAGATCCTATGTCATCATAACCCCACTGGTAGCCATAATTTCTGTTCAGATCTATACCATAGTTGCCAGAGCCGCTATTTCTTCTGTTTTTACGCCACATACCGCCACCTCCGGGATCGGTAGATTCATTATAAGCATAGCCATCGGGATTTACACAGGGAATAAAATAAAGCTGTGTATTCTGAAGCAGATATTGAATTTCTGTATTCGTACTATAATTCTCAAGGAGGTACCACATAAAGAAAATCAGCTGCTGCATGCCCATGGGTTCGCGTGCATGGGTAAGCGCAAGGTAGAGTGCTTCCGGGTTACCGCTGTTTACATCAGGTGTACTTGAAATACGAACGCTATACAGGGAGCGCCCGCCAATGGTTGTAATTGTGCTGATGGGTTGCTTCGCAGAAATAAGCGTAGGGTAAGTTGCGCGCATCAAATCAAGCTGGGCAAGCATTTCCGTCAGCGTAAGATAACCGCCCATGGAACCATGAACAAAATGCGAGGGAATCGTATAGTTCGGCATTGTACTGCCACAGGTAGCTCTCTGCTTTTGCAAAGAAGCTTCCTTGTTTCTTTCTTTGTAATATTTACTAACATCCGAAATAAGAATCTGCACGTCAAGTCCAGCATTACGCATTTTCGTAATCTGATCGGTCGAAAAATCCCCGGTAATGGAAACATTTTTCTGAATGATTCCTTCTGCAGGAATACCCAAACTTCCCATGGTTTTCAGACCTTCGGTTCCGGTCAGCACCTTGGCTTTTGAATAAACAACATTTTGCGCTGAAACAAGCGTGCACAGCAACATACTGAGAGAAATAAGTAAAGTAAGCATAGTTGATTTTTTTTCAAATTTACAAATCCTTTTCAATAATAACATTGGCAATAAGACATTTTTTAAGCCATGAGGTTGCATTCACTAAGATTTCAAAAAAAAACTGTAAGTTTGAGGCATGAATAAAACAATAAGGATCATGGTAAAAAATATTCTTGCAATAATTATAGCAGTAGTGCTGCTTTGGGGATGTAATGGTGGCAGCAGTTCCGATGAAGGTGTTATACTGAAAGGAACATTAACAAAATCATCCGACGGGCAGATGATCTATCTTGATCAACTTTCTCCCGACAAACGAATTCCGATGGATTCGACGACCGTGAAAAACGGCGAATTTATTTTTCAGTTCAAACCCAAGGGAATCAACTTTTATGTGCTTCGTTTTAACGAACAAAATTTTGTCACACTAATTATTGACAGCACGGAACATATCGTTTTTAAAGCGGATGCCCGGGATCTTCCATCCAGTTATTCGGTTGAAGGTTCACCGGGTTCTGAACTCGTTCTTCAAGTTAATCAGAAATTAAAATCAACCTACATTAAGATTGACTCTCTTCAACAGCTTGTTCAGGAAATGCAGAAAGACCCGAAATTCGACAAAAAGAAACCGGGTGTTGACTCAGCCTTTGTAAATATTTTTCTGGAACACAGAAACTGGATGATTCAGTTTGTAAAAAAGAACGTGTCTTCCATGGCATGCCTTGTTGCGCTTTATCAGGAATGCGGCCGCACGCCTGTGTTTGACACACAAAACGACTATGATCTTTATGTAAAAGTTGACAGTGCGCTGATGTCAAAATATCCTAATTCGGAACATTCAATCGCATTACATAAGCAAGTAACCGATCTTAAAAAAACCATGGAAGAACGGATTAAACAGGAAAAAATGCTGGGTATCGGTTCTGTGGCACCTGATATCTCTCTGCCCAATCCCAAAGGCGATATTGTTTCTCTTTCTTCTTTCCGCGGAAAATATGTGCTGATCGATTTTTGGGCAGCCTGGTGTAAGCCTTGCCGAATGGAAAGCCCTAATATGGTAAAACTTTATAAAAAGTTTAAACCAAAAGGTTTTGAAATTTTCAGTGTTTCGCTCGATAAAGAAAAAGCAAGCTGGGAAGCAGCCATCAAACAAGATAAACTTACCTGGACTCATGTGAGTGATTTGGGATACTGGAGTTCATCGGTTGTTAAACAATACAACATCGAATCCATTCCAATGACAGTCCTTTTGGATAAAGAAGGAAAAATTGTAGCTAAGAATTTGCGCGGTGAAGAACTGGAGAAAGCTGTTCAAAGTCTGATAAAATAAATTCTTGTGAACAACTGGCATTTCCGGCTTAGTACGGGGATTCTGCTTTTAGGAATTCTGTTTCCACTTTTTACATTTTCACAAAACACACTTTATTTTCAGCAGAAATCGGATATTACGATTGATGTGACGCTGGATGATGTAAATCATTTTTTACTCGGAAAAGAAAAAATAATGTATCAGAACAACAGTCCGGATACATTGAAAGAGCTATATTTTCATCTCTGGCCCAATGCGTATTCCAATTCAAACACAGCTCTTTCTAAACAATTGAAACAACAAGGTTCTTTTGATTCATATTCTGTAACCGAAGAAGGACGAGGCTTTATCGATAGTCTCAACTTCACGGTTAATGATAAAAAAATAATCTGGAAAACAGATTCTGCTACAATTGATATTTGTAAACTAATTCTGAATGATCCTTTATTACCGGGAAGCAGCATTATCATTCAAACTCCCTTTCGTGTAAAAATTCCAGACGCATATACTTCCCGCATGGGTCACGATGATCAGTCGTACCGGATTACGCAATGGTATCCCAAGCCCGCTGTATATGATTGCTACGGCTGGCATGCATTCCCGTACCTTGAGCAAGGTGAGTTTTATTCCGAATTCGGAAACGTAACAGTTAACATAACTCTTCCGGAAAACTATGTAGTAGCTGCCAGCGGAAAGCTGCAAAATGATAACGAATCTATCTTTTTGGATTCACTCGCTGCAATATCAAAAACTTTTGAATCATTCGGTTCGGATCCTGGATATAATTCTTCATCCAAAGAATTTAAAACCCTTACCTATAAAGCAGAAAATGTTCATGATTTTGCATGGTTTGCCAACAAGCGCTTTTTTGTAAAGAAAAATAATATTGTTCTGGAAAGTGGAAAAGCAATTACACTTTATTCTTTTTATCTTCCTGAAAACAGCCACAATTGGGCAAATTCAATTCAGTATATGGAAGACGGCATTCGATTTTATTCCAAAGTACTCGGGGATTATCCCTATGATGTTGCTTCCGCTGTTGATGGTGACGATGCCGAAGGCGGCGGGATGGAATATCCGGGAATCGTTAGTATTGGAAATTTTGGGATAGAAAAAATGTTCGAGGAAATTCTGGTACATGAACTCGGCCATATCTGGATATATGGCGCACTGGGAAGCAACGAGCGCGAGCATCCCTGGCTGGATGAAGGTGTGAATACCTATTACGAAAACCGATACATGTCCGAAAAATATTCGAACGCTTCCATTGCCCTTTATTTTAACAATGCATCCTGGACGAAAATTCCAGCTCTGCAACGCGTGCCTTTCCGGCGTATTCAGCAATTAGCTTTACAGGGAATGTTAAGAAAAAACAATAATCAGGCGGCTAATCTGCATTCAGAAAATTATTCATCATCCAATTACAACTTGATCGTATACATGAAGACGGGCATGATGTTGCGGCATGTTGAGCAATATCTTGGAAAAACAGTTTTTGATCGCGCTATGCAAAAATACTATTCTGATTTTTGTTTCAAACATCCCTATACGGTTGATTTAAGACTGGCGCTGGAAGGAGAAAGCGGAAGAAAACTGGGTTGGTTTTTTGACACACTGATGAAGTCGGACAAAAAAGTAGATTACAAAATTTTGAAAGTAAAACGCAAAAAAGATGTTCTGGTTGTAACGCTTAAAAACCGCAACGGTCTCGCTGTTCCGTTTTCACTAACGTATACTCAAAAAGGAAGTGACAGCGTTTTAAATAAAATCTGGATCAACGGTTTTACAAGTAAAATGTATCTAACCACAAATTATCTTGGAAAAGGAAAGTTGCTGATCGATGAAGAGTATTCATTACCCGAAATAAAAATTTCAAATAATTTTTCTTCTATAAAAGGTCTTTGTAAAAAATCAAAACCTATTCGTTTAAAATTTTTAGGCGAGCCGGAAGATCCATTTCATACACAGATCTTTTACGCACCCATTGTGGGATACAATCGTTATAACGGAATCATGGCCGGGTTATCTTTTTACAATTCCTTATTTCCTTTCCGAAAATTAAATTGGATGATTTCACCCATGTATGGTTTCAATTCGAAAACATTGGCAGGTTCCGCATCACTTGAATATTCTGTTTTTCCGAAGAATAAAATTGTCGAAGAAATTCATTTTTCTCTTCCGTTAAGAAGCTATACCTACGATTACATTACAACATACGATATAATATATGAACCCCGTTTTTTCAAGGCTGCACCTGAATTACGGGTTGAGTTAGGAAATAACATTTCATGTAGTGGACGTTTCATTTTGCTGAAGACTGAGGAAATTAAATATCCCGCACCTATGGAAAGCAGCTTGTTTGATACTACACATCTGTTTGGCATTTATAAAATTGAATACAATAAAAAAAATGCTGCTGCTCCTTTCGGTATAAAACTAAAAGTAGAACAGGGTGCTGATTTTCTAAAGTCTTCGATAACATCAGATGTTTTCATTTCATACAACGGTGAAAAGAAGGGGCTTTCTGTGCGTGCTTTTGCAGGCGGCTTCGTGTATCAGTCTAATTCCTATTATGGAGATTACAATTTCCGTATGTCTGGTTGGCAGGGCTATCGCGACTATTTGTATGAGGGAGTCTTTCCCGGGCGTTCAGAGTCAGATGGTATTTGGTCCAAACAGTTTATGGAAGAAGACGGTAATTTTAAAGTGCTGACATATCTCGGTCAAACCAATCACTGGCTGGCTTCTGTGAATGTTAAAACTTCTTTGCCGGGCAGGTTTCCTATAAAATTATTTGCCGACATTGGAACGTATGCGGATGCAGCAAATATTTCTCCCACAGGCAATACTATATTGTTTGATGCCGGCGTTATACTATCCATTATTCCAAATATGTTTGAAATTTACTTTCCTGTGGTTATGTCCGGCGATATGAAAGAAAACAGCAACCTTATAAACGAAACCTATCTTCAAAAAATTCGTTTTACGTTAAGTCTTGAAAAATTATCCCCGCTTAAACTTGTGAGAGGCATCGAATTTTAATGGCAGACAGAAAAAATATTTACTTCGCATCCGATTTTCATCTGGGTGTTCCAAATGAGGAAAGCAGCCGTGAGCGCGAGAAACAGATTGTGCGCTGGCTGGATATTATCCGCCATGATGCGGCAGAAATTTTTCTGGTCGGTGATGTTTTTGATTTCTGGCACGAATACAAACACGTTGTTCCGCGCGGCTATGTGAGACTTCTTGGAAAACTTGCCGAGCTAACGGATGATGGAATTAAAATTTATTTTTTTGCAGGAAATCACGATCTGTGGTTAAAAGGATATTTAGAAAAAGAATTAAATCTTGAAATTCATCACAAACCATTTCAGTTTGAAAGAAACGGAAAAACTTTTTACGTAGCGCATGGCGACGGCCTCGGCCCCGGCGATCGCAAGTTCAAATTCATGAAGAGCTTTTTTACCAATCCTGTTTTGCAATGGATGTTTTCACGCGTTCACCCAAACTTTGCTGTTGGCCTTGCACGCTTTCTTTCCCGCAAAAGCAGAATGGCAAAAGGAAGAAAAGATGAAGAATTTTTAGGGGAAAAAGAATGGCTGATTGTTCACTCCAGAGAGCTTCTTTCAAAACAAAAAATTGATTATTTTCTATATGGTCACCGGCATTTTCCAGTAGAATATCCATTGGGCAACGATGCCGTTTATTTCAATCTCGGAGACTGGGTTTACAACCAGTCGTATGTGAAGTTTGACGGTGAAAAAACAACACTCGCTTTTTTTAAGGATTAATTTCATCATTAAATATCCCTGCGATGCTCGTGTTTCTGAACATCTTTTTTATTGTCTTTCACACTTTATTTTTACTTTTTAATGTATTCGGCTGGATCTGGAAAAAAACCAGAAAATGGAATTTAGTCTGTCTCCTGCTTACTGCATTCTCATGGTTTGTAATTGGCTTCTGGCACGGCTGGGGGTATTGCATCTGCACCGACTGGCACTGGCAGGTGCGTGAGCAAATGGGCATTCTCGACCGCTCGGATTCTTACACACATTTTTTATTGTATCAGCTGACAGGCATTGATGCAGACAGAGCGTTCATGGATAATTTTACTGCAATTGCTTTTTTTGTTTGTTTTGTGCTTAGCATTGTACTAAATATTCTTGATTTCATTCGTAGAAAAAAAGTCAAAGGTGCTGGATGATTTTTTACATATGAGCTGGGAAATTGTGCTGTTACTTGTTTGCAGCGGCATTCTCGTAGGCTTTATAAATACACTTGCCGGAAGCGGAACGATCATCAGTATTTCTGTCTTCGTATTTTTAGGACTTCCAGTAACCGTTGCAAACGGCACACACCGCGTGGCTGTAATCTTTCAGAATCTTGTTGCCGTGCACGCTTTTAAAAAACAAAAAGTATTAGATACACGAAAAGGCCTGTGGCTTGCCATACCCGTTGTTATTGGCTCGGTGCTGGGTGCTTTCATTGCCGTAAAAATCAATGAAGATGCAATGGAAAAAGTGGTGGGCATTGTGATGTTGATCATGCTCTTTTTTATTTTTTATAAACCGGGACGCTGGCTAAAAGAAGACCGGGAGCGCACTGCAAAGCCAGTACAATGGTGGGAATACGGACTTTATTTTTTAATGGGCGTGTATGGCGGATTCATCCACATTGGTGTAGGCATATTTATGCTGGTTACACTGGTGCTTAATTCCGGATATGATCTGGTTAAAGCCAATGCTATAAAAAATCTACTTGTTTTGCTTTATGTTCCTTTTGCATTATTTATTTTTATCATAAGCGGGATGGTGAATTTCAGTTATGGCCTTGTGCATGCTGTGGGCAATATGATCGGTGCCTGGCTTGCGACCCGATATGCTGTAAAGTGGGGCGCTGATTTTGTTCGCTGGGTTCTTGTCGTTGTCATCATTGGTGCAGTCGGTAAATTTCTCGGTATCTATGAATATTTCGGTTTGATGATTTGATATCTTTTTCAGTTACTTTTGTTTTTCCAATTTCCCAACTATGAAAAATTTACTTTTAACTATTATTGTATTTGTAATTTCTCTTTCACAGGGAATGGCACAATCTACGCGTGTTCAGAGCGATTTTGTGATTGTCATTCACGGCGGTGCCGGGAACATTTCTCCGCAAAACATTAATGGAGAAATTGAACAACAATATCGTAAGGCACTGGATTCGGCGCTTTCCATCGGCAGTAAAATTCTGGTCAACGGGGGTACTGCATTGGATGCCGTTGAAAAAATTATCAACTTCATGGAAGACTGCCCCTTGTTTAACGCAGGAAAAGGCGCGGTATATACTGCTGATGGTGTTGCAGAACTGGATGCATCCATCATGGACGGGAGCAATCTGAAAGCAGGCTCCGTAGCGGGATTACGGCACATTAAAAATCCGATTTCATTAGCACGCACTGTCATGGAAAAATCGGAACACGTGATGATGGTCGGACGTGGTGCTGAACTTTTCGCACAGAAGCAGGGATTTGACTGGGTTGACACAACTTATTTCTATACAAAGAAAAGTTGGGATGCTTATCAGAAAGCGAAGAAAAGTCAACCGGCCCCTTTAAAAACGAATCTTCCTGACAAGCATGGTACTGTAGGTGTTGTAGTTCTCGACAACAATGGAAATCTGGCTGCAGGAACTTCTACCGGCGGAATGATGATGAAGAAATTCGGGCGTGTGGGTGATTCTCCCATCATTGGTGCAGGGACCTATGCAAACAACAAAACCTGCGCTGTTTCTTGCACAGGGCATGGCGAATATTTTATCAGAAATGTTGTCGCGTATGATTTATCCGCGATGATGGAATACGGAAATATTTCACTGAATGATGCTGCAAAAAAAATCATTCATGAAAAATTAAAAACACAGGGCGGTGAAGGCGGCTTGATTGCTGTAGATGCAAAAGGAAACATCGCCATGGAATTCAACAGCAAAGGAATGTTTCGAGGGTATGTGAAACAGAACGGTGAGAAAAAAGTTTTTCTTTTTATAGATAAATAAATGTACCACGAAAAAAGGCTGTTCATGATGAACAGCCTTTCTCATTTAATTATTCTTTATTTACTTAACGCATAATTACTAATCGTTTCAGCAGAACATCCTTTCCGGCTTTCACCTTCACAAGATAAACCCCTTGTCCGGCGCCCGACAGATCAATCTGAATTTTGCCTGAAAGTGTATTGTCATTCCGGTTAGAATAAACTAATTCTCCGATCGGATTGTATACAAAAATCTCGAGATCACTTTGTGAATTCAGGCGCCATGTAACATAAAACATTCCATTAGCCGGATTCGGGAAAAGCTGCACATTCATCATATTGTCTGCTTCTCCGATAAAATCTATCCCGCCTACAGTAAATATTTGTGTGTAGCTGCAACCCGCAGAATCAGAAACTGTAACCGTATAACTTCCGGGCAAAATATTAATAAGATTTTGCGATGTAGCACCGGTACTCCAATTATAGTAAAGCGTTGTTGTTGATCCGCTGAAAACGGGCGTCAGCATTATACTTCCATCAGGACAAGTCATACATGTTGCTTGTGTTACCACTGTATCAATATCAAAGAGACTCGGAGTGCTTAGCACTGTGAATGATTCTGTCGCCTGACAACCGTTGGCATCTATTATCGTAATCGAATATATTCCCGCTGACAGATTGCTTGCCATTAATGTGGCTTGTGGTGGCACTGTGTTCCACAAATAAGTGTAAGGCGTTGTTCCACCCGTTTGGAATGGAGAGATATTCCCATTCGACATACCACAATATTCATTATTTACAAATCCGGCAGGAATGGCAAGGTTACCGGAATCCAGCGGTACAACGTAGTTTCCAAATTGTCTGCAGCCACTGGCATCGGTAATTGTTACAGCATAAATTCCTGCTGAAATGCCCGAAATGAATGTTGTATCTGCGCTGTTACTCCAGAGATACGTGTAAGGTCCGACACCACCGCTTGCTTCAACAAACACAGCTCCGCCGCTGTTGGTGCATATTTCACCAACAATAGAATCCGTAACAGCAAGTCCGTTGGTTTTGTTGGGAACAAAATAAGATTGTGTCAAAGGACAAAGATGTGTATCGTAAACCGTAACCGTATAGGTAGCTGAAGGCACATTGCTGATGTCTTCTGTAATTGCTCCATTACTCCATAAGTATGTGTAGGGCGCTGTTCCTCCACCAACTGAAATATTTACTGCACCTGTTGAATCTCCACAATAGGTTGTATCGATCAGCGTTGTTCCTATTGCATACGATGCCGCAAGGTTAATAATGGTATAGGTTTGCGTGCGTTCACATCCGATGTTGTCATAGACTGTTACCGTATAGGAACCCGCAGCGATATTACTAATATCTTCGGTAGTTGCTGCATTGGACCATGTGTAATGATAAGGAATTGTACCACCGGCAACACTTATATCAATGGATCCGGTTGATGTGCCGCAGTAATCATCGGTAACGACAGCACCTGAAACAGCTAGTGTTCCCAGAGCATTATTAATAACAAAATTCATGGTATCACTACAGTTGTTTGCATCCGTGACAATGACACTGTAATTACCAGCCTGTAGATTGTTCAACGAATTTGAATTCTCAACGATCGCAGGACAATCTGAAGCCATTGCGTATGTGAGCAAATCGTTGGGATTTGCACCACTGCTGTATATGGAAACACCATCTGCATCCAGCAATTCATAAATATTTCTGAAGTCATTGGATGCCGCATGATAAATCAGTTTGATACTATCGCCTGAGCAAACAGGAAGATTAATATTCAGTGAATTTTCACCGGTGGCTAACGTATGATTTGATAGCACTCCATCTACAATTGCATCCACACTGGCGCCATTCCAGCCGGAGCCCATGCCGCCATTCGTTCTGTACAAATGCAATGTATAATTACAACATGGAATACTTGTTCCTGTGCTCCATGTGTATGTTAACGGTTCCGTACCTGATGCTGTAATCGTGATTGAGCCATTGCTGTTTCCGCATATTTCATCTGTAATGACTGAAGATGTAATGGCAACAGCTGGAGTGGAAGATATAGCATAGGTTTCACTGATATGACATCCGGCAGCATCGGTAACCATTACGGTATAATTACCTCCTGAAATCCCGCTCAGATCCTGTGTTGTAGCATTGTTGCTCCAAAGATAAGCAAGTGGCAATGTTCCGCCGTTAACCGTCAGATCTATCATTCCGTTCGATAATCCACAGGATGCAATATTTTCGGTAGCACTCAATTGAATATTTCCCGGATTGTTTGAAACAGAGGAAGAATAACTGAGACTGCATCCATTGTTATCCGTTGTAGTGCAGGAATACACGCCCGCATGTAGGTTGTTCAAATCCTGCGTGTGCAAACCTGTGCTCCAAGTGTAGCTTAAAGGAACAGTTCCACCCGAGAGAGTGATGTTAATATTCCCTGTTCCATCTCCGCAATTTTCATTATTAGAAATAATCGAAACCAAATTAAAATTTCCCGGATTGTCGGAAACATGCAGTGTTCCTGTGTAAACTTTACAACCGTTTGCATCCGTAACTGTCGCGGAATAATTCCCTTGGTTTAAACCGGAAATATTTTGTGTGATCGCTGCATTGCTCCATAAATAGGTATAAGGTGTCGCTCCTCCGCTAACAGTAAGCGTTACAGAACCACTGTTGTTGTTGCAGGTTTCATCGGCAACAGCTACGTTAGCAAGTGCAAGTGTACCTGAAGAAGTACTAACCGTATATGTGTGAACCAGTGTGCAGCCGGTGTTATCTGTAATCGTTACTGTGTAATTGGCAGCAGTAAGATTGCTTAAATCTTCTGTTGTTGCAGCGTTGCTCCACAGGAAAGTGTACGGTGATGTACCTCCTGTAACGGTCATATTAATTTCTCCGTTTGCGGAAGTGCACAATGCATCTGTTATAAAAGCCGTTTGGTTCATCGTTCCTGATGTATTTCCAATAAGCGCAGGTCCTAATAAAACTTTACATCCTGTCTGATCGGTAACGGTACAACTGTAACTTCCCGTCGCAACATTTATCAAATCTTCTGTTGTGGCACTGTTGCTCCAGATGTATGTATAAGGCGTGTTTCCACCAGAGGCAGTAACATTAACAGATCCGTTGTTGTTGCCGCAAATCGCATTTGTAATTCCGGAAATTTCAGCTGAAAATCCGTTGCTGGTGATATTATTTACCTGTGCATTTCCTGTGATAATACAACCATTGTTATCGTGAACTGTTACTGTATACGTTCCTGAATGCAATGCCGTAATATCCTGGACAGCCTGTCCGCTGGACCATGCATACGTTATTGGAGCCGTTGCTCCACTGATGATTAAATTAATTGCACCCACACCATTGCCGCATGTTTCGTTGGTTACAACCATATTGTCGATCTGTAAACTTCCGGCACTATTTTGTACATTGGCAATAACAGGAACGGTACAACCCGCTGCATCCGTTATCTGACAAGTGTATGAGCCAGCGTGTAAATTATAAATATTTTGTGAAGTGGAACCATTGTCCCAATGAAAAGTATAAGGCAGAGTTCCGCCATCAACTGATAATGTTACGGATCCCATTGTATTGGTACAAACTTCATCAACAATAAAAACATCGCTGACCAATAGTGTTCCCGGATCATTAATTAACACAAGTGTTCCTGTATTGATGGAGCAGCCATTGTTATCAGTAACTGTGCAGGAATAATTTCCGGCATGTAATGCAGTTATATTTTGTGTGACCGCTCCGGTTGACCACAAATAGGTCAAAGGCAAAGCGCCGCCTGCTATTGTTAATGTAATTTTTCCGCTTCCATTCGAACAGGTTTCATTATCTACATCAATGTTTGTGAAAGCAAGTGTTCCGGATTCATTGAGCACGCTGTAAACGGGTGTTATCAACGAACATCCACTATTATCTGTAATTGTACACGAATAATTTCCTGATGGAATATTTAATAAATCTTCTGTTGTAGCTGCATTTGACCAGAGATAGGTATATGGAAAGCTTCCGCCACTGATCTGAATATCGATAGAACCATTCGATTGGCCGCAGGTTGCGTTCATCGCATTACCATATGTTTGAGCTAACGTACCTGCATCGTTTGTTACCGTGTACGTTTTTTGCAGACTGCAACCGTTTCCATCTGTGATGGTAACTGAGTAAGTTCCTGCATGAAGTGCTGTCAGGTCTTCCGTTGTTGCAGAGTTCGACCATATAAATGAATAAGGAAGCACGCCGCCTGTGGGAGTAATATTAATGCTCCCGTTTCCGTTTCCGCAAGTTTCATGAGTGATAGCCTGTGAATTGATGGCAAGTGTTCCTGTTTGATTTAGGACAACATACGTTTGAATCACTTCGCAGGGAGCTGCATCAGTAAGCGTGCACGTGTAAGTTCCTGCGTGAAGTCCGCTGATATCTTTGGTAGTTGCACCATTGCTCCACAAGTAAGAAACAGGCAGGCTGGAAGTGAAAATTGTTTGCTGAATACTTCCCAGTCCGTTACCACAATTTTCGGGTGTATTCACAGAGCTCTGAACTGCAAGATCACAGGTTGGAATACAATTTCCAACAAGATTGATCACATTGAATGAAGTCGTTTTTGTACAACCTTTGTTATCGGTTACTGTCACAGAATAACTTCCTTGAGACAAATCAGTAACATCCTGTGTTGTGGCTGCATTGCTCCACAAATAAGTGTAAGGAGACGTTCCTCCCTGAACGGTGATATCAATTATACCTTCGCCGTTACCGCATTCTTCATTGGTAACTGTACTGTTGAGTACAATCTGCGTAGCGGGCTGTACTGTGTAGCTTGCAGCACTAATGCATCCCGCTCCATCGGTAACCTGAACACTATAATTTCCCGGAGCTAGTCCGCTGATGTCTTCGGTTATAGCACTGTTTGACCATAGTACTGTGTAAGGTGATGTTCCGCCAGATATTGTCAAATCTATACTCCCTGTACTTCCTCCATAGCATAGCTGTGGTGTTGCAACTGCAGCCAGTGTTGCTGAACTGCTGTTCGGAAGATTAAATGTGTACGTATAAACACAACTATGTGCATCGGTAACAGATACGGTATAGTTCCCGGCTCCAACACCTGTAATATCTTCCGTTGTAGAACCATTGCTCCAATGGAAAGTATAAGGAGTGAAACCTCCTGTAACCGTAATATTAACAGCACCTGTGGATGCACCACAGCTTGGGTTTGTTAGTGCTGCATTTACTGTAGGCTGATTCGGCTGTGTAATTGTAACAACAGAATCGGGAAGGTCTGCTGCGAGACTGATGCTCCAGTTAAAAATATAACCGTTGTCTTTTGCATAATGATCCGTTACAATCAAAGTCCAGGTTCCGTTAAGGGGAGTTCCGATAAATCCCGCCAATGGCTGTACAGAAGCATATGAACCCGGGGGCAGATAATAATCTGTTAATGTATTTCCAAATGTTGAAACATAGGTATAAGTAGGCAGTATTCCCGAAGTGACCACCGCATTCATGGTGGCGTACATAGGTGTGTTCGACCAACAGTAA
This sequence comes from Bacteroidota bacterium, assembly GCA_043800975.1. Taxonomy (GTDB): domain Bacteria; phylum Bacteroidota; class Bacteroidia; order Bacteroidales; family JAHJDW01; genus JAZDMK01. The sequence goes on from JAZDMK010000175.1 coordinate 20,124, forward strand.
TCATAGCCAACACCGGGAACCACGTTGGTTGCCCAGTTATCAACTGTTCCTGAAGCAACAGGTTCTCCAAAATTATTTGCATTAATAGCACCCCCTGTTGGACCTACGTTCTTCAGCATGACGAGCGCATTGTTGGGAGCTCTTAGTTTTATGTCCAGATCGTTTGCATAACTGTGCTCCATATTGGCACAGATAGAAACGATCTGGTTCACATCTGTCAACGTTTGACCTGCTGGAAATCCGCTGATGACAAGGGAACTTGAATAAGAAACGCCTGTTCCATCCGGAAGAAAAGTTGTGTCTGCATCAAACAAGCCGCCAGAGACCTGGTCTTCCGCAAAACAACCATAAGCGTCAAGTATTTTAATATGATACGTTCCCGCACACAATCCCGTGATCGGATATGACGTGTAAGTCGTACTGACATTGGTTGCCGAATCTGTCAGAATAATTGAATAAGGTGCAGTTCCACCTGAAATATTAAAATTGATTTGTCCCGTGCACGATTGAAAACACCCCGCATTCGATGGAATAGTTTGAAACTGCAAATTCTGATAATCATTAACAAAAAGTTTTACGGTGTCTTTAGGCTGACAGGGCGCGGGTGTAAAATAAAGCTCAATACTTTCCTGTCCTTCTGCCAATCCATCTGATGTTGCATCAATGATAATGGTTGCTGATAACTGTCCGGCAGGAATAACAAGAAGAGAATCAATATGCGCATAGTCAACACCATTGATTGCAGAACCACCTATGCTATATGGAATATGTGTGTCAACTGAAAGTGCAGAATCGAGTGTGAAAGTAAAACTTGCATTGACACAACCTTCCAGTGCAATGTTGTTTGCACTGTATGTAGAAGTGCTTGCAGAAACATTTCCTTGTATAAGGGAATTCGCTTTCAGAAAAACTGCTGCATCAAAAATTCCATCACCGGCGTCTGCGATAATAAGTTTGAGAGTGTACGTCTGGCAGGGAATCAGCCCTGTTTTAATAGCTCTGAGAACGGTTGTATATCCATCGTATTGGATATTAGTATTGTTTGTGGTATTGTCATGAAAATACTGCCAGTAACTTCCGTTGTTCACATTATTGATAGCAACGGGAACTGTGGTATTGGGTATTAATGCAATATTCTGTTCGCCAACAATTCCGGGCCCTGAAATGAAAAAAGCAAATACATCATTAAAGTTTGAACCTACAAATTCGTTGTACTCCTCCGAAGCAAAAATGTATTGAAACTCCACCTGACTGCTTTGAACCGTGAAGTCAAATTTAAACTCCACAGCGTCCTGCGTTGGGACACCGGCAATAGCTGTCAACAAAGCGTTTCCGGGCTGACCCATGTCGGTTCCCAGACCACCATTATTATTCGGACCGACAGCATCAAAGATACTTCCCGTGGAAAGGATTACCCCATCTGATAATGGGAAATCGGTTCCGGTATAATGAAAAGTTCCCGACTGCAAAGCAGCACCGGATACAGTAGCATTTGTAACAGCCATGTTGGAGCCGGCCAGTGTAGTTCCAAGCTGAACAGGCGTAAGACCGTTCTGTAAGGTTAATTGCGCATTTGCTGAAAAAGCAATGGCTGAAAACAATACGATAGTGAGTAAAACTTTCTTCATAAGACAAGGGTATTTAATTCAGGTAAAAGAGTGACAAACAAGATGACACTTTCTACGCTTAAATGGTTGCCTCAAAGATAAAAATTGTATCGTATATAAAATCAGTTTGTTTACTTAATTTAGTTCAACCACTTTCAGTGATTAATTTTCGAATGTTTTTTTTTGTAATTTTCGTCTTTAAAACTATGTATGGAAGAAAAACACGTTCGTCCCTCCTGGGATGATTACTTTATTGAAATCGCAAACACAGTTGCAAAGCGCGCTACCTGCGACCGTGGCCGCAGTGGCTGTGTGATTGTTCGCGACAAACAAATTCTGGTTTCCGGTTACGTGGGCTCACCCATGGGCCTTCCACATTGTGATGAAATAGGTCATCAGATGAAAAAAATGATTCACGAAGACGGATCCGAAACCAATCATTGCGTGCGCACTGTTCATGCCGAACAAAATGCAATTTGTCAGGCTGCAAAAAGAGGAATTGCGTTGGAAGGGGCAACACTGTATTGCAGAATGACGCCTTGCCGAACTTGCGCTATGCTTATTATCAACTGCGGAATAACGCGCGTTGTGTGCGAAAAAAAATACCATGCCGGTGGCGAATCGGAAGTGATGCTTCGCCAATCGGGAATTGAACTGCTCTTTATTCATGATGAAGTTCAGCAATACACTAATCAATAAAAAACCAAATACTATGAAACAATTATTACTATCACTTGCACTGGTTGCTGGCTTTAGCGCTTTTGCACAAACTACAATTTCTAATAAAGAAGAAGTTTCCGGCACCTGGAAGAAAAGCAAATCTCCTTATATCATTGAAGGGGAAGCAATCATTCCTGAAGGAAAAACACTGACCATCAAAGCCGGGGTGGTTGTAAAATTTAAAACCGGTGAAGGCCGCGATTATGATATGGATGATTTCAATCTGGGCTTTCTTCGCGTAAACGGAAAAATTATCGCAAAGGGAAAACCTTCTAAACGCATTCTTTTCACAGGAAATGGTTCGGGCTTCTGGGGAAATATTTATGTGAACTCACCCGATCAGAATCATGTTTTTGAAAACTGCGTTGTAGAAAAAGCTTACTATATTAGAAAAGTAATTCCTACTGATAATGGCACTGGCGCAATTACTTTTAATAAAAGTACAGGTATTGTAAAAAACTGCATCCTTGCCAACAACGGATGGACCGGGCTAAACTGTAAAAACGGCGCAAGCCCCACAATAAGCAATTGCGTTATTTACAACAACGAATACGGGCTGGAAAGCAACACCCGCTCTACACCTACTATTGAAAACACCATCATCTGGAACAACGGAACTACATTTTATATTAATGGAAGTTCTGCTCCTAAGATTGGCTATTGCTTTATCGGCGAAGATAAACTTCCTGAAGGAATCACAGATCAGGGTGGAAATATTCTCGGTAAAAATCCACAGTTTGAAGATGCCATGATTGGAAATTTCAAACTGAAACAGGAATCACCTTGCCGCAAAGTCGGTAAGGGCGGTAAAAACATCGGGCTGGAATAATCAGAGGGAAGAAATTACTTTCTCTACTTCAGCAAAAAGTTTTTCCATCGTGCCGTTGTTTTCAAAAATATAATCGGCCATGGAAATGCATTTTGATAAATTCTGTTTGTTCGGATCGGTCGACTGCATCTCGCGTTTCTCATTATCGAGAAAAGTTTCATAACTAATGTGATCCGTTTCGGATGCGCGCGAAACAATTCGTTCGTAACGAAGTTCCGGTTTTGCATCCACCGCAAACAATGTGAAATCGCCCAGCCGATGCAGGCTTTCAATCTCACCCGGTGTGCGTATGCTTTCAATAATGCAGTTTTTTCCACTATGCTTTGCACGTTCCAACAACTGTTCTGCAATGTATCCCGGCGAAAACTGCGCACGCAGTTCGTTGGCCACACTCACCATGCTGTCACGGTTCACAGGCATTTCTCTTCTTTCAATTTCTTCCGTTAAAAATGCACGCACCGAAAAATGCTGAAAGCCTTTTTTCTCTGTCAGATATTCTACGATGGTTCCTTTGCCTGCACCCAGTGTGCCTGTGATTCCTATGATGATCATTATATCGTTATTTGTTATACGTTATTCGTTTTGTCATTCCCACTGATTACTGATCACTTCTTACTGATTACTTCTTTTTAAAACTCTCTCTCTCCTTCAAAATTATTTCTTTAATCTTTACATCCATCTCATCATGCCCTTTTCCGTAGGAATTGAAAATGACCGACATTTTTCCAATGTTCAGTTCCGGATCATTGTATTCAGGTAAAGAATCGTTTTTACAAAACCGGAAAGTTAAATCCAAAATCAGATAATTTTCCTTGGGTGGATCACCCCGCGCATCTTTCTGCCACTTCAGTTCAATCGTTCTGCAGCCGCAATCATCGGTGGTGTATACATCCTGCTTACTGATTCCATCCAGATAGTATTCCTTATCACTCATCGCAATCACTTTATTAATGATACGATCCGCAATTTTGTTGTAGTCGGGTTTCTTATTTGGAACTGTAAAACTAAACGAAATAAATAAAAGTAGAATGGATGCAATAATGAAGCTTTGTTTCATTTTAATTATTTTACAATTTAATAATTTATTGTATAAACAGTTGTGTCGAAAGTAGTACAATATACTGGTATATTATAATTATTGGTGATATTGTTCTTAGTTACCTGATAAAATAATTCTCTTGTTATACCTCCCCAAAGCCGAGCTATTGAAAAAGTATCAACATTAACACCTTGATAATACCCTCCACCTCCACTTGGTGTTCCAAAACTACCTACAAGGATTTCATCGTAAATGTTGTAAGGTTGTGTATTCTTCACATATACCTTTAGATATGCTTCCGGCTGCATCGCCAGTGCAACATAATTCATACAACCTTTAACTACAGAGCCCCTTTCTTCTTCCTGTTTATAGTAGTGTTCGGCTGAACTTACACAATAGTAACTATAATGGCTATATGCTGTAAAGTCAAAAGTGCATTGCCCTATTTTATCTGTTTGTTTTTCTTCCATTATGTTTGAATAGGTGGGTCCGAGAAAACCTGAGGAAGTTTCAGAAATTAAAAATACATGTGCATTTTCAATTGGAGCGTTAGTAGTTTTATCAATTACTGTAACTTTCACCATAGTTCTTTGTTCTTCTTTGCTACAATGAGTAAAAAAAAGTATGGTAAACACTAGAATTATGTATAGTCCTTTATTTTTCATTTTTCCCAAAATGTATTTGAAGTAAAAGATTGAGACTGGTAAAGGACTTTTCAAAATTCAGATTTGATGCAGAACTAACAGTCATTTTTGATCTTTTACCTTCAATGAGTAAAAATCTTAATTCGATTGGAATTCCAACATCATGAAACTTTTTTCTATTATATTCTACATCATACAGATTAGGATGAACCATTACAAAATTACCATGATTAAATCCGTCTATGTATGAAACGCCTGCATCAAATGAAATTGTTTTTTTCTTATTCTGGTAAAGCCTGTATAATAGGGCATATTCTCGTATAGTTTCATCGGGAGCAAGCCAGGTGTTAACACGCATTAAGTTATAAGACATGTTAATCTCTAATAGCCTCGTATGTGTCCTGAATGAAAAAACATGCTTTTTTATTTGAAATGTCACACCAAGCCCTCCAGCAAATGCCATGGGTATTTCCTGATCAACATAACGCAAGCCGATGTAACTGCTAACTGAAAGATGGTTTTGTTGTTTTTTGATTTTAGCTGTATCCTGAGACAAACAATATTGGGGAATCCAAATAACACTTATAAGAAAAAAGATTTTAATTCTCATATTATGTCATTTGATAATTAACCACTTCCCAAACAGTACCATCTGGCTTGATTACCTTGACAAGTCCAACATTAGGTGCAAAAAACAATTGAGTATTATCAACGGTGTTTTTTAAATGCCATACATTTGAAAAAGAGTAGTTAGTAAGTTGTATAGATAAAATATCATTAAAAAGCCAATTGTTATTATTTGAACCTAAAGTCAATGGATAATTAATAAGAGCACGATTATGAGTAGTATTGAAATTTACAGAACCGAATGTCAGGCGGTAAATATCATAACCTACTGGATATGAAACATAGCTAAGCAAAGTATCCCCTAAAAACATAGAGTTTCTATGTAAAATGTCTATTCCTATTCTTTTATGACAATAAAAGAATGGATCTTCTTTGGGGTCATCTACGTAACCCGCAACTTGTCTCATAGTAATTACAGATGCAGTATCAAAGCCTTGGGTTGTATCACTCGATTTGTAAACCCACCAGCTAGTTAAAGGAGCAAGCCAATATGCGGTGTATTCTGGTGGCTGATTAATTATACAATCACATTCTTTTTTTTTGTGGCATGAAAAAAAGAAAGCCATTACAAAAATGCAAAGTAAAATTTGATATGTCTTAATTTTATTCTTCATGATGGGATTATCATTATTCTACAGAATATCAAATATAGTGAAAACTACTCAACTATGGTTTTAATAATTTGATTGTAAATCAAAATCCCCTTCTCAATCAACGCCTCCGGAAAATCATAGCCTGCGGTATGCAGCCCTGCATGCTGCTCTCCCGCACCCAGGCCAAACAAGGCCGTTTTTCCCAGATGACTGTAATACCCAAAATCTTCTGACCAGCGGAACGGAACATCGGGTGTAATCATTTCAAATGAACATTCTTTGGCAGCATTCATTACTATTTTTGTTGCATCCGCATCATTCACCGTTGCACAAAAAATATCATCTCTTCCATTGCGTAGTACCAGTTTGTTTTGCAGCGATAACTGCAGGGCCATGCTTTCAGTTTTTTCACACAGTTTTCGCAAACCTTCATCCGTTGCCGAACGCAGCGTGAGCATCAGCACTCCTTTTCCGGGTGACATGCCAAACGATGGTTCACCCACATTTGCATGAACTATCGTTGCAAAACTCTGTTCATCGCAAAAATCAGGCTTACTGATTTCTGAAATCATTTTACTGATTACCAACGCAGGATTAATTCCGCTTTCGGGATGCGCCGCGTGACTTGGCTTTCCGAAGAATTCAAACGTCATTCCGGTAGAGGCCATCGCAAACGGACCTTCTTTTATAATAACAGAACCCAACGAAAAGCCGGGCAGGTTGTGTAATGCAAAAATAAAATCGGGTTTGTGCGTTGCAAAAAATTCTGTCTGCATCATCGCTATCGCACCTTTTCCGTTTTCTTCGGCAGGTTGAAACAATAATATTACTTCATGATCCTTCGTACCGTTTTCGTGAAGCCACTGCGCAAAACCCGCCATGATGGCCATGTGCCCGTCGTGTCCGCAGCTGTGCGACACACCTGAATTTTCTGAAGTGTAATTTTCTTTTGTAGTTTCTTCCAGTGGAACTGCATCCAGCTCGCATCGAAAAACAATCCTTTTCTTTCCGTTTCCGGGAAACATCAGCGCAAAGCCATTTTCGGGAAGCAGTTCCCTTTTCACATCCGTAAGATGCTGATCAAAATACTGAAACAGCAAATCGCGCGTGGCAGCCTCCTGACCCGAAAGGCAGGGATGTGCATGCAGCAATCTGCGCAGTTCTTTGCAGCGGTTTACAATTTCGATAGAGATAGATTGATTCACAAAAGACATAATATTTTACCTTTGCTAAAATATCAAAAATAATCTTCACATGAACGAACTATATCCACTGAAATTTAAACCCGTTTTTTTAGAAAAGATATGGGGCGGTCAGCGAATGAAAACTGTGCTGGGTAAAAATTTCGCTCCGCTTCCCAACTGCGGTGAATCCTGGGAAATATCAGGTGTGGAAGGAAGTGTATCGGAAGTTCGCAACGGTTTTCTGAAAGGAAATCCGCTGAACGACTTGGTGGAAGTATACATGGGCGACCTTGTGGGTGATCAGGTTTTTTCGAAGTTCGGCATTGAATTTCCGTTGCTTGTAAAATTTCTTGATTCGAACGACTGGCTCTCTGTGCAGATTCATCCCGATGATAAAACATCCATGAGTCATCACCATGCATATGGTAAAAGCGAGATGTGGTACGTGTTTCATGCCGATGAAGGCGCGCAGGTGATTCATGGTTTTAAAAAAGCAACGAGCCGTGAGGATTTTATGAAAAAGTTAAGCGAGAAAAAACTCCGCGATATTCTTCAATTCGTAGATGTGAAAACCGGCGATGTGTTTTACAATCCTGCCGGATTGGTTCATGCAGTAGGACCGGGAATCTGCATTGCCGAAATTCAGCAGTCCTCCGATATCACTTACCGAATCTACGATTGGGACCGCATGGACAAAGACGGCAATCCCCGCGAAATGCATCTCGACCTTGCACTGGATGTGATGGATTACGGTAGTGATCCGGAGCCGAGTGTTCCATATATTCCTGTTCCCGGGAAAACAGTAACGCTGGTAGATACTCCGTTTTTCACAACCAATCTGCTGGAGGCAAAACAAACCATGAAACGTGATTACACTTTTCTGGATTCCTTTGTGATTTATTTATGCTTTGAAGGAAGCGTTGTTATTCAGTTTCCGGGTGGAGAAGAAACGTTGAAGAAAGGCGAAACCTGCCTTCTTCCCGCAGTGCTGAAAGATATCACCCTGCAACCGAAGGACAGTTTTAAAATGCTGGAAGCTTATATTAGTTTTCAGGCTTAACTAGTCGTAGCACGACTCTAAGTCGTACTACGACTGAAATAAAAATCCGCATTCGAAAATTTTCGTTGTAAAGCAAAAACTGTAGAATTTTTTTTGTGCTCTTTTGTGTTTTAGTGTTTTTGTGGCGGATTTTTTCTTACAATTTCCCAATCACCTCCGCAGCCTGCTCCGGAGTCGTCTTTGCAACATCAATGATTGTTACATTATTTATTCCCCAGCGATCCGTTACACGACTGATAAATTCTTTTCGCACCACCCAGATCATCGGTTTGCCCGATTGTGAAACCAGTTTGTTTAATGAGTCCGCCCATAAGTTTCCGGCCAGTTCAAATAATCCAACTTCATCAATAATTAATAACGCATCTTCCTTAGCATTCTTTCCTGTCAGAATTTCTTTTCCGAATTCAATCGCCTGCGGATTAAAATAATGTATCTTCTCTTTCACCCAGCCAGCGCGCTCTTCCTTCAGACTTAAAATCATTTCCTCTCCGCTGGAAATGCTGATCATTTTATATCCCAACACATTTTCTCCTTCACGAATTTTGGGTGCAAGAAATCCATGCAATGGAATATTTTTTTCTTTCAGAATTTTTATGGCGTTCGTTAAGAAAGTTGTTTTCCCTTCATTTCGTTCACCCGAAATAATCACAACGGGACGCACTGATACAAAACGGTTTTCATAGGAAGGAAGCATGGATGCTGCTTTTTCAATCAATCGTCCAAAAGCACCCGAAGGATTTTTTAATATTTTTTTTGGTTCTGATAATTCAGCGATCATGTGTGGCAGTGCTTCGAACCCCATGCCCACTGCGAGATATATTTGCGAACGTTTTTTCTGCATAAACCATTTTGCAATTTTAGGATTCCGCAACTCCACGCTGATAGCCGAAAAACCAATGATCATCAGCAGTGCACGCAATGCAATACTCAATACTGCAACGCCAGCTTCCATGCTGAAAGAATTGTCAGGACTGGCTCCGCGAATAAATAAAATCGATGTAATTGAAAGCAGCAACAACTGAATCCACAACATTGGTTTTAATAATCTTCGTGTAGCCTGCTTATAATGTATAGCTGCAATGATGAGATAAACAAATACAGCAGGCCCTGCATACACAAGCGGAAAGTAATACAAAGAAACAAGTCCCATCACAACGCAGATGAAATGCAGCAGAAGTGCAATCAATGAAAATTTTCCAATGCTTTTTTGTTTTCCTTCTTCTGCAATTACTTCAGTAGAATTCAACTGAAAATCTTTTGCTTTTTTTCCGGTGAAATATCCGATCAGCGCTGCAATGATTCCTGTTACTGCATAGATAGCAGCCAGTGCGTAAATCAGATCGCGGGGCTGTGAAGCAGTTGTTCCCAATTGTTTCATTGCAAAGCGATACATATTATTATAGATGACCACTGCATCATTTCCGAATGTGATCATCAGGCTTCCGATTTTATAAAACAACGTTACACTCACGGCCAGCATACCTCCCAACAAAAATCCGACGAGATTTCTTCCCGCAAGAATAACGGCCAGTTGCATTAACAATGCTTCCAGAAAAATACAAAGCATAGGACCCAGAATCACGGCACTGGGTGAAACCGACTTCAGCAAGGCCGCAATCAGTCCCGCTTTCCAGAGCAAACCCTTTTCGTTCCACATGCGTTGTCCGGCCACCATCAAAATAACACCGATAGACGAAAGCACAGTTCCCACTAACGGAAAGCCGATGTTGTGAAAAAAACTTCCGAGAATAATTTCAACAGCACCCCACAAACTTCCGATCATGGCGGCTTTTACCCAAACCAGTTTCAGCCGTGAGAACGGAGAAACTTTTTCAGAAAATAATAAAGCAGAAGTTTGCAGTTGTGGATCAGTAACCACGCACGTAAATATTCACATTGAATTCGCGGTTCAGTGCATTGATCTTGCTCAGTATACTCGCATCATACAGGTTGTCGTCAATCTTCAAAACATAACCACCGATCAGTTCAGGTTTCAGAACTTCTTTCAGATCAACATCACATTTGTAAGCATCTTTTACCATGGAAACAATGCTGTTCTTCAGGGATACATCCAGCGCTTTGGCAGAGGATAACACAACTGTTTTAATGTTTTTGTGTACTTTATAAAGTGAAATAAATTCCTCAGAAATGATGGCAATGTCAGCGCTTCGGTTTTTTGTAATCAGCAGTGTAAGGAAGTTTGCAACCATGACACTCACTTTATTTAAAAACAATGCAGTAAGCACAGCTTTCTTTTTATCGGTGCGGATGACGGGATTCTTCAGAACAAGGTTTAGTTCCTTCGATGTACTGGCAACCTGATCCACAAGAATCATATCATTGTACACTTCATCCAGCTGGTTTTTCTCCAGTGCCAGGTCAAACAATGCCTTCCCGTACCTTGCTGCTATTTTGGTGTGTTTCATTTTCAGTTATTGTAGTGAATTACAAATCACGATTAACGAATAACGTTTTTCGTTTAACGTTAATTCAACTTCATTTCTTTCAAAAGTTTCTCAGCATACTCGCGATGTTTGGTGTCGTTCGACAGGTCTTCGCGAAGCATACGTCCGGCTATTTCTACAGAAAGCTGAGCAACCTGATTTTTCAATTCAGTAATGGCTGCCATCTTTTCATTGTGAATGTCCGTTCGTGCAATTTCTTTCAGGCGGTTCACTTCTTCACCGGCACTCACGCGGGCTTCCTCAATGATACTATCGCGGATTTTTCGTGCATCTTTCAGAATGTTATCACGTTCTTCTCGGGCTTCTCTCAGCAATTCTTCATTCGAGGCCTGCAACTTTGCCATTTCTTCACGTGTTTTTTCTGCCAACTGTAAAGCGCCTTCAATTGAATCTTCGCGTGCTTTCAGCGACTTCATAATGGGTTTCCATGCGTACTTGCCTAAGATGAACAACAAAATCAAAAACGAAATTGTCATCCAGAATATCAGACCTAATCCGGGGGTTACAAGTTCCATAGTATTTTTATTTTAAATTTTAAATCCATTAAAAAACTACCGGACAGCCAACCGCTGCCCGATAGAATGTTTTGTCTGTTTACACGAAAAGTACGAGGAAACAAACCACAATTGCGAAGAAGGCTACCCCTTCGATCAGTGCAGCTGCAATGATCATGTTGGAACGGATATCACCTACGGCTTCCGGTTGACGGGCAATGGATTCCAGTGCACTACCACCGATTTTTCCAATGCCAATACCAGCACCAATGGCTGCGATACCTGCGCCAATAGCCGCACCCATCTTGGCAATCGCGACGTCAGCTAAAATTAATAATGATAACATAAAATTGATATTAATTGATAAATAAAAATTCCTAATGATGTTCTTCCACCTTGGCCATACCAAAGTACAAAGCAGAAAGAAGCGTAAATACATATGCCTGCAGGAAAGCAACCAGCAGTTCAAGAACGGTCATAAAAACCATAAACAGGATGGAAACCGGCGATACTGCCACACCCATAACTGCATTGATTTCATTGCCCAGTGTTCCAAAGATAAAAATCAGACTCACGAAGCCCAGGGCAATGATATGCCCGGCACTGATGTTGGCAAAAAGTCGGACCATGAGAACGAAAGGCTTTGTAAATATTCCAATGATTTCAACAATGGGCATCAGTGGTAACGGAAACTTCAGCCACCAGGGCACACCGGGTGTATTAACCACATGAACCCAGTATCCTTTGTTGGTGCTGAACAACGTGATGAAAAAGGTCATCAGTGCCAGCGTCATTGTGATTGCAATATTTCCGGTAAGATTTGCTCCGCCCGGGAAAATGGGAACAAGCCCCAATAAGTTATTGATAAAAATAAAGAAGAAAAGCGTAAGCAGATAAGGCAGAAAACGATCTCCGCGTTTCTTACCCAATGAGGGATATACAACTTCATCGCGTACAAAAAGGATCAGAACTTCCATAATCGATTGTATTCCTTTCGGTGAATGTCCTTCCCGCTTGCGATACGAACGCGCTACAGAAAGGAAAATCACAAGAATAAGAATGATACTGATAAAAAGTGAAAGCACATTTTTGGTAATCGAAAAATCATACAACGCACGACCGTCGGCTGCTGTAATTTTGTAATTGCTGTAGATATAATCTTTGTAACGTTTGACAGCATGCGGGCCTTCGGCACCTTCTTCTGCTTCAAACTGATTGAACATAAAAATATCGAGACCGGATTCAGAATAAAGAATGATTGGAAGGGGAATGGCAATATCCAATTCTCCTACCTCCAGAATATGCCACACATAGGCATCCGAAATATGATGAATGATAAAGGATCCGGGTTCAAATATTTTCTCTTTGGCTCCGGCTGAGTCGGTTTTCTCCCCGCCACCCGATGCCATCAGGTTGAGCGGAGCCAGCCAGAGCAATACAGCCATGGCTGCAATGCCCGTAACTTTTGTAATGCGATGTTTCATACCCATGTGCGTCCGGTTTCTTTCTTTTCTCCCTGCAATTTTAAGAAAAAATCATAGGAATGAAAATTATTTTCACATTTTTCTTTCATTTTGGGGCAAAATATTTTTAGAAGGATATGAAATCAGCCGTTTAGCAGATATTGTAATCTGTCTAAACACATAGGATCATAGGCAAACATAGGCACATAATATTTGGGAAGATTGTATGTGACTATGTGTATTTTCTATGTGCCTATGTGTTAAAAAGAATAAAATTATTCCTTATCCGATTTCTCTTCCGGCTCAGGAACCTCTTTGTTCTGATGCTTTCTCCAGATACGCTTTGCCGTCACATGATGATAGCGGCTGATAAAAAATAAAAATCCACAAACCACATACGGAATCCCAAACAACATGGCTTTTCCGTGCATCGCTTCGCCACCGTTAATGACAAGATAAGAAGCCAGTGATATGCCGCCTGCTATCTGGATAATACCGCCCAGCGTGGCATGCGCCCATGAAAGAAGATATCCCGTGATCGACATAATCAGCATCAGCATAAACGGCAATAACATTCGCACCGAGCCATCCATGATTTCAGTCATCCCGGCAGTAATCATGTAATAAACAAAATAGGCTGAAAACACAAGCCCTACGAAGCGTGCAATCCAGCGAAATGTAAGCGCAGTGATCCAGTTTTTTTTGTGCGGGCTCATTTATTTTTTACAACGTTGATGTAACAAAAATACAAATTTTTGCCTGATGTTTCTCTGTTTTAAAATGGCAAGGGATCCATATCCGAAGGACCATTGTTGGCAAGAAACTCTTCGGTTGTATTCTGTGTTCCGGGAACCGGATAATCGGCAGCGCCCGCCAGCTCTACCTTCCACGCTTTCACATCGGTGTACCAGCGTCCATTGTATTCGCGGCTTTCCACATCAAATTGAATGCTCAACTGATTTCCAATTTGCAGCATGGTTGGATCTGCTTTATCACCCCAGATGGAAATGCAAATCTTTTTCGGAAACTGTCCTTCTGTTTCTACAATGATATCCTGCTTTTTCCATTCTCCGTTTTTTCCTGTCCCGGTTTGCAGAGGCAGAAGCTGTATTAGTTTTGCTGTTATTTGCATATTGTATTATTTAGTTTTAGTGTTTATCAATTGGTGAAGTGGCGAGCAAGCGAGTTGGTTAGATTCTATCATAATATACTTGAAAATTATTTGAATTCACATTAGTCTTTTCCCTACCAGTAGGGAAACTCGAATGGGTAAATAAAAAATAAGAATTCAAATAATTTTC
>JAZDMK010000199.1:0-3948 GCA_043800975.1 Bacteroidota bacterium
CTGAACTCTCTTCGCATGTCATTGAGGCACGCTCGCATGTCATTGAAGCAGATCACCACCCTTCTGATTTCCGTTCCAACTCTTCTGATTTCATTTCCAACCCTTCTGATTTTGTTTTCAACTCTTCTGATTTCTGTTCCAACCCTTCTGATTTCCATTTCAAGTCTTCTGATTTCCATTTCAAGTCTTCTGATTTCGTTTCCAACCCTTCTGAACAGCATTTCTCTAGGCTTCCGGCAATAATCAAAATACCCCGCCCACCGCTTGCTTTTATTTCTTCTGCATTCACCTAAAGGAATTCTTTGTGATTAAATAAATCCGCTCAGTAAAAAACTTTGGCTGCACTTTCTGACCCTCAGTAAAATTTTCCATTAATTTGTTTTTAATAAAACAATACAATGAAAAAATTGTACTTTTACCGCTGTACAACCCCCCTTCAAATTTAAACAATATGGAAAAAATTAAAGCTACCCTGGAGAATCTCGACAAGATTTTCCCTGATGATTTCACGCAGGAGCAGATTGCAAAAGCAAAGACACTCTTCTTAAAAAAACTATCCGAAGAAGCCCACACATTTTATGGCGGAAAAATTCAAACAGCACCCAAAGCACCCGTACCCGGTTTCAACTGGTTTAACGTTTGGTACACACCCGGCGTTTCCAAAGTATCGACCAACATTCGCGACAACAATGAAACATCGTTTGATTTATCAAACCGCGGAAACCTTGTTGCCGTTGTAAGCGATTCTACCCGCGTATTGGGTGATGGAGACTGCACTCCGGCTGGTGGCCTGGGCGTGATGGAAGGAAAAGCTTTCCTGATGAAATATCTGGGAGGTGTGGATGCTGTTGCATTATGCATTGACAGCAAAAATGAAAAAGGCGAAAATGATCCTGAAAAAATTATCCAATTTGTAAAAATGTGTCAGCATAGTTTTGGTGCTGTCAACCTGGAAGATATTTCACAACCCAACTGTTTCCGCGTTCTGGATGTATTGAGAGAAGAATGCGACATTCCTGTATGGCACGATGATGCACAGGGAACAGCTTGTGTTACACTGGCCGGACTGATCAATGCAGTGAAACTGGCCGGTAAGAAAATGCAGGATATTAAAGTGGTGATGCTGGGTGCTGGTGCTTCCAACACAACCATTGCACGACTGATGATCACCGATGGTGTGAGCCCCAAAAACATGATTATGTTTGACACCAAGGGTGGACTTCATACCGACCGTAAAGATATTCAGGCCGACAAACGTTTTTACCGCAAATGGGAGTTATGTGAATCGACCAACCCTGGAAAGGTAAATGATATTCCTGAAGCCATGAAAGGCGCCGATGTGCTGATCGCACTTTCGTCACCCGGACCTGACACGGTGAAGCAAGACTGGATTCGTGTGATGGCAGAAAAATCGATTGTGTTTACCTGCTCCAACCCCATTCCTGAAATTTATCCGTATGCAGCCAAAGAAGCGGGCGCTTATATCGTAGCTACCGGTCGCGGAGATTTCCCGAATCAGGTAAACAATTCGATAGGTTTCCCCGGCATTCTGAAAGGTGCGCTGATGGTACGCGCCAAAAAGATCACCGATAATATGGCGATTGCTGCTGCGCATTCACTGGCTAACTATGCTGAAAAACGCGGAATGCATATTGAAAGTATTGTTCCCACCATGGACGAAGCGGACGTGTTCCCGATGGAAGCTGCCGATGTTGCCATGCAGGCAATCAAGGACGGTGTTGCCAGAGTTCAGATGACCTACGATCAGGCGCTGGAAAAGGCACGCAAGGACATTAATTATTCGAGAAGTATGTTTAAAAGCCTTACCGATAATGGTTTTGTAGATGCACCTCAGCAGGAAATGCTGGAAGGCGCGCTCAACTGGGCCATTGCGCAGGTCAAAGAAAAAACGACTGCATGATTCATTACATAGAAGGTAAAATTACTGAACTGACCCCGACGTATGCCGTAATCGACTGCGGCGGGGTTGGTTATTTAATCAACATTTCGCTGAATACATTTTCGAATGTGGCGCCGGGAGAGAAGTTCAAGATGCTGATTCATCAGGTTATCCGCGAAGATGCTCATCTTTTGTTCGGCTTTGCCGACGACGATGAACGCGATATTTTCCGGCATCTGATTTCTGTAAGCGGCATTGGTGCCAATACAGCGCGTTTGATCTTATCATCGCTCACGCCCGATGAAATCAGAATTGCAATATTGAGCAACAATGTGGCGGCTTTGAAAAAAATTAAAGGGATCGGAGAAAAATCTGCGTTGCGTATCCTTGTGGACCTGAGGGACAAGATGGATAAAAAACCTTCCGGCAAAGAAATTTTATTCCCTACCAATACTATTTTGAAAGAAGAAGCGTTAACTGCTCTGGTAGCGCTTGGCTTCGCCCGGTCTGCTGCCGAAAAAGCCCTCGATAAATCCCTCTCCGGCGGAAATGAAATGTCGGTTGAAGAATTGATCAAGGCAGCATTAAAAAATTTATAGTAAATTTGCCGGTTTGGTATTGTTCAATTAATAAAAGTACAAGGAAAGTTTGACTGGTTCTAGTAAATACTGGTATAATCTGTTCGCGTTCCTGTCGGTTTTGTCGGTTCTTTATATTACTCAAACTGACAGTGGCAGCAGGATACCCTCAGCGGATCCTTCTTTTATCGCGCCTCCTGATACAGGCCGTGATACCACCGACCTGCCCTATCCATTCGTCAATAACAACCCGCTTTCGAACCAGAACAACAACCCGCTGTTCTTAAGCAATCCGCCTAATATCAAAACAGAGGTTGAATATGATCCGGCCACGAATTCTTATTCGGTTGTCAATAAACTTGGGGACAGTATTATTTTAGACCGTCAGCCTGCCGTTGGTTTTGATCAGTATCTGAATTATGATCTCGACAGGCAGCTTCAGGATTACTGGAAGCAGCGTGTGTCGGGAGAACACATGACGCAGGGAAAAGGTCTGATCCCTAAAATAAATGTAGGCGGTGAAGCGTTCGACAGAATATTCGGAAGCAGCACCATCGATATACGGCCGCAGGGAACTGCCGAGCTGATCTTCGGTATTAAAGCCTCGCGCAGGGATGATCCTTCGCTTGATGTTAAATTGAGGCGGCAGGCCAATTTCGATTTTCAGGAAAAGATTCAGATGAATGTCACTGCCAAAATCGGAGATAAGATTCAGCTGGGAACCAATTATAACACGGAAGCTACCTTTGAATTCGAAAATAAAATGAAGCTCGAATACGAAGGGAAAGAAGATGAAATTATCAAAAAGATTGAAGCCGGTAATGTCACACTCCCGCTGAATGGCTCTCTGATCACGGGAAGCCAGGCATTGTTCGGATTAAAGACCCAGCTGCAGTTTGGTAAAACTACCGTCACTACTGTATTTTCGCAACAAAAAAGTAAGACTTCCACGATTGAAGTTTCGGGTGGTGCTCAAACCAGTAAGTTCGAAATCAAGGCAGATCAGTATGAAGAAAACAAACATTTCTTCCTCTCGAATAATTACCGCGACCGATACGAAACAGCACTTGCAAAATTACCCATTATCAGCTCGAATATCAACATTACTAAAATGGAGGTATGGGTTACCAGTATTGGGCCTGCTGTAACAGAAAACCGTAATATTGTTGCGTTTTTAGATCTGGGTGAAGGCGATCCGAATCATATTTATAATACAGCACAGTTTACACCAACAGCCGGCGGAACTTCTTTGCCGAGGAACAATGCTAACAACCTGTATGCAACGATGAGTAATACACAGGTGAGAAACATCAACACGGTTAACACATTCCTTTCTGGTACAGCATATAATCTGGTTTCAGGAATCGATTATGAAAAGGTTGAAAACGCGCGTAAACTGGCTCCTACAGAATATACTTTCAATTCGAAGCTTGGTTTTATTTCAATGAACACATCTCTTAATCCGGATGA
>JAZDMK010000207.1:0-8334 GCA_043800975.1 Bacteroidota bacterium
AAAAAAGTAATACAAAAAAGAAATAGGAGATTTGTTATGGAATACATTATCATAAACCTTTTAAAAACATCAGTCAGCTTGATATTGCTGTTTCTGATATACAAACTGCTGTTTCAGCGTGTTCGTTTTTTTGAATGGAACCGTGCGTATCTTTTGGGTTCAATTATTTTCTCGTTAATACTTCCTTTCATAAGCTTTTCGAATGCTTCTGTACAGGAAATAGCATCAAGTAATTCATACACACTGAATGCTGTTACTGTGGAGCCCGGGCAGATAATTCAAAGTTCTGGTTTTGTCATGAATTATGTAAGTTGGATCATTGGAATATATGTGGCAGGTCTTCTCTTTTATTTTCTTCTTTTTATCATTAAACTGATTCGAATTTCTGCTGTTGTAAAGAAATTTGGTGTTGTCATGCACGACGGGATTCCTTTGGTAATAATGGATAATGATCATGCTCCCTTCTCGTTCTTTAAATGGGTTTTTATCAATAAAAATCTTTCAGAGGAGGATCTGAAAAAAATTATTGATCATGAGTTGGTTCATACAGAACAAAAACACACACTGGATATGATATTAATCGAACTGATTTCTGCATCCCAGTGGTTCAATCCGGTAGTGCGTATGTACAGAAAGTCATTGCAGGAAGTGCATGAATACCTCGCCGATGAAGGTGTGCTGAAAAAAGGATATGAAAAGAGTTCTTATCAGGAACTGTTACTTACGATATCGCTGAATACGTCTGTCAGCGGCTTAACAAATAATTTCAATCGTTCACTAATTAAAAGGAGAATTATTATGATGACAAAACAAAAACAGAATGGCATTGCAAAACTAATGTATTTGATTGCCATTCCGGCAGCATTGCTGCTGATGATCTCATTTACCAGTCCTGTCCAGATTTCGGGCAGCAGTGTAAATAACAACGGACTTCATCAATCACTTCCAATTGCACCAGAAGGTGATGTTACGATGCCTGAATATCCCGGCGGGCCCGAAGCCATGTCTGCTTTCATGTTAAAAAATATTGTTTATCCAAAAAAGGCAAAAGAAAACAATATTACCGGAAAAGTAATGATCGATTTTGTAGTGGATAAAACAGGAAAAGTGAAAGATGTAACGGTTAAAAAATCTGTGGATCCCGAGCTTGATGCCGAGGCCCTTCGCGTTATTAAGATGATGCCCAACTGGAAACCCGGAAAAAAGGACGGACAACCCATAGACATTCAATTAACCCTGCCTGTTAGTTTTAAACTGGAAGATAAAAAGAAATAGCATTCGATTTCTTTTTACGAAGCCCGCATAATCGTAAGGTTGTACGGGCTTTTTTAATGAAAAGAGATTTTTATTAAATGAAATTGTTGAAGCAGACAGAATGTTTAACCTTATATAAATTCCTAATTTTTAGAATCTGTCATATCTTTGAAAAAAAAGAATTATGTCAGCTGCTTTTCATGCTTACGATATTCGCGGTGTTTACAACCGTGATTTTAACAAAGAAGATGTATACCGTATCGGATATTTCCTGCCGGAAGTGCTCAATGCAAAAAAGATTCTCATCGGTCGTGATGTCAGAGAATCATCCCCTGAAATTCATGAATATTTAATAAAAGGACTAACCGATGCAGGCGCTGAAGTTTTGGATTTGGGCCTTGCTACTACACCCATGGTGTATTGGGGAACAGCACGTTTTGGTTTTGATGCGTCAGTGATGATAACAGCCAGCCACAATCCAAAAGAATACAACGGGCTCAAAGTGTCGCGCAAAGATGCATTACCTGTGGGTTATGATACAGGACTCCATCTGATTGAAGAAAAAATAAAAAATGAAGTGGGTGAAAAGAAGCAGGGTTCTGTGACTTTGTTTGATTTTAAAGAAGACTATCTGGAATTTCTGTCTCAATACAAATCTGATTTTTCAAACCTGAATATTACAATAGATATTTCGAATGGAATGTCGGGGTTGCTTGCCAGGCCTTTGTTCGGTGACGCACCGCATTATCTGTTTGAAGATTTGGATGGCACATTTCCCAATCATGAACCCAATCCTTTGGTTGAGGAAAATCTGATTCAGATCAAAGAAGATGTATTAAAAAACAAAAGCGATCTGGGTGTCATCTTCGATGGCGATGCCGACCGCGTGATGTTTGTGGATGAGCATGCCAATTTTATCAGTCCTGATTTGATGATTGCATTACTGGGTCATTATTTTCTGGAAGAGAAAGGGCTGAAAGGAAAAGTAATTCAGGACATACGTACATCAAAAGCAGTAGGTGAATATTTAAAACTCATGGGTGGTGACATGCATATGTGGCGCGTGGGACGTGCGTATGCTGCGCTCAAGCTCCGTGAGATTGATGGCATTTTTGGCGGTGAGCTGGCAGGACATTATTACTTCAAGGATTTTTATTACAGCGATTCCGGACTGCTCGCGGCTTTGCTGATGCTGGGCATCTTTTCGCGCATGAAGAAAAAAGGAATTTCTGTTTCACAAGCTATCAGTAAAATAAGAGTCTACGAAAACAGTGGAGAGATAAATTTTAAAATTTCGCAGAAAAAAGAAGCCATGGATGCTGTGAAAAACTTCTTTGAACAAAAAGAAAAACCATCTGCCTTCTTTGATTTCGATGGCTATCGTGTTGAGTATCCCGACTGGTGGTTCAATATCCGTCCTTCGAACACAGAGCCTTATCTCAGATTGCTGGTAGAAGCAAAAAGCAAAGAATTGCTTGATACTAGGGTAGGAGAGATTAAAAAAATAATTTCTGAGTTTCACTAAAGGTCAATGTATTCCTGAAATACAACCTGGAGCATCGCTTTTCCCATATTCAGAATTTTTTCATTCCTCTGTGGCGTGCAGTTGTTTTTTTGAAAAATTACCTGCTTTGAATTGTGATCATAAACAATTACTTGATCATCTGTGATTATTCCGAAGCCATTGTCAAATGCATAGAACGCATAATGCGGTCCGCAGGGATTGAACAAATTTTTGCTGTAAGGAAATCCCTTGGAATTAATTCGGAGCTGCTGCAGAAGACTGGCAGCAAAGTCTGTTTGTGATCCGACCGAAGAAATAATTTTATCGGAATACTCTGGTTTCAGCGCCCCGCCCAGCAAAAGCAAAGGAATGTGATGGCGGATATAATCGTTTTTACTTCTGCTCTGCGGATAGGAATGGGCATGATCGGAAGTGATAATAAACAAAGTGTTTTTGTACCAATTGGTTTTCTTAGCTTTTTGAATGTACTGAAACACGCAGCCATCGGTATACCGAATTGTGTTTTTGTATTTTCCTGCATCGTTATCATTACTGAAAACCTGCGGTACATCGGCATCAAAAGGCTCATGGCTGGTGGATGTCATGAGGATGCTGAAGAAAGGACTTTTATCCGTGGCCGCTTCATTCAAATGACAATTGAAAAGTTCTTCATCGTAGGCGCCCCACTGTGTAGTACGTTTCCATTTACGGGAATCTTTTCCCAGTAGTTTTGTAAACCCAGATGCATTTAGGTAGGAACGCGTATTTGCAAATTCCAGTTTTCCGGAATAATAATAATTCAAAGAATAATGCTGGCCGTCCAGTGTCTTTCCAATATTGGGAAGTTTCTCAAATTTTCCAAAATTTCGCAACACGGAAACTGTTGGCTGCGCGGGGAATCCGCTGATAAACGAAATTAGTCCCTGCTCGGTTCGGAATCCGGTTGCATAAAACCGATTGAACAAAAGTCCTTCGTGCGTAAGGCTGTCGAGCCCGGGCATGATTTTTTCTTTTCCTCCCAGCGTTGTCATATTCTCTGCACTGGCGCTTTCCAGCAGTATCAGTATGATGTTGGGGCGTGGTTGATTCAGAATATAAAAAGTGCTGTCACATTTTACAGAATTCATTTCCCGTACAATTCCTTTCGCACTGGCGTTATCCATGTATATATACGGATTTTTTGTAAGAACGGGTTTGGATAAAATTTCAATAAAATTCCAGAATCCGTTCAATGCCGAATAATTCAGCACATCGTATTTTGAATAATATACCCACGATTTGTTCATTGGGTATTTCTGAAAGCCACCACGATACATTACTGGAAGTATTGCCAGCAGAAGAACTGCAATTATAATATTTTGAATGCGTGCCCTGACAGGTTTTAGAGTGAAGCGGAATACTTTTTTGAAAAGAAGAAAGAATGCAGCAAATTCAAGAATAAATACAAGAATGAAAAGCCATACAGGGACTGCCGAAAAAGATTGTACAGCTTCATCCGGGAACAGCATGTAGGAGACGGCTTTTGCATTTATTTTACTTCCCCAGCTGCTGTATAGTCCTAGATCGCCCAGGCCGATAAGGATGACGATAGCGGTAAGGACCAGCATGAAAATGTTAGAAATTTTTATCCATATTTTTTTATTGGAAAAGAAACCGATACAGCTAAGAATGAAAGGGAGCGTAGTAAGATAAGCAGCTGCGGAAAGATTCATTCCAACACTTTGATAAAAGGAGCGGAGGATAAGCGAGGCAGGGATTCCGCTCAGTTGGTTGTTAAAATAAAGAAGAAAGAACACCTGCTGAAAAAGAAACAATGCAAGCCAGAAGGCGAAGAATTTCAGGAAGGAGTGAAAAATTTGTTTCATTAAAACAGAATGGATCCTTAATAATGAAGGCCGTACTTTGATTAAGCTCAGCATACGGCCCTGTGATCCAGGCTGGATTCGAACCAGCGACCCACAGCTTAGAAGGCTGTTGCTCTATCCCCTGAGCTACTAGACCGATTGAAGGCGCAAAGATAATCAAAAAAAAGATCAAAAAAAAAGCTGCTTTGCAGCAGCCTTCTTAATTTTATTCAGCGCGTCCTCCGCCGAAATACTTTTGTTGCAGATAATCATCATATTCATCTGAATAATTGCCAACACGGTTGAACATAGCCATGGCTTCGTCTTTACTTAGTCCTTCCACTTCACGAACCGTTTTTACATAAATTGTGTTTTCATACTTGGTCATTGCACAGCCATATAGTTTGTGATTGATTTCAAGTATTTCCGTTAAGAATTCTTCTTTGTTTTCATCTGGAATATTGCAGATGGGAGCCATAATCATAAGATAGCCCCAGTCATCATCATTTTGCCATACATCGATCCAAACCGAAGCAGAACCTTTTTTTAACTCCCATTGTCCCGGGTTTCCTCCACGACATACACTGGGATCGACGCCAAGCGTCTGTATGCAATCTTCTACAAGTGCATAGCATTTTTGTAAGTCAGCCATAATTTCTTTTTTAAGTTAGAAAGCGAATATAAAAAGTTTTTTAGTGCATTGAATATTTTTTTTTGTTTTGTGATTAACACGAATGCATAGGAGAGTAATCCACTCATAAAAAATTCCTTACATTTGCCGGAATTAAAGCAAAATTGAAATGAGTACGCCGAAAAAGCCCCAACCCAAGCGTAAGCCTCAGCCGCAAACACCCTATAAAAAGGTGGCGGTTAAATCTCCTGCCAAAGGAGGTGTTAAAGAACCTTTGTTTCAAAGGCTTGAAAAATGGTTTGAAAGAAACGATAAGAATCTTTTCTACATTTTATGTGGTTTATGCATTTTGTTTTCATTTTTACTGTTCAATGCCAGAATAAGTGAAGGAGGCGACGACTCTTCTTATGTAGAAGGCGGTTATAACTTTGCTAAGAATTTTACAGGCTATTATTATTCCTTCAATGCCCCGTTTTATCCGATGTTCCTTAGTATTCCCATTGCTATGTTCGGATTGAAAATAATTCTCCTGAAAGCACTTTCTGTTATTTTCAATTTCTTTAGTTTTTATTTTTTCTACAAAGCATTTCGCAAAAGAATCCCCTACTTCGTTTTGTATCCTGTGCTTTTTATCATTGCTATCAATTCGAGTTTACTTTATTACGCAAGCCAGACCTACAACGAAGCATTCTTTATGTTCTTCCAGTCGTTGATGTTTCTGGCCGTGTCATACCTGATCACCGCCATGGAAAAGTCGGGGCTCAATCTGAAAGCCACGATGCGCCAATGGCTCATGGTGGGTTTGCTGATTTTTATTCTTTCCATGTCTAAAAACATTGCTATTGTTGCGCTGGGGTCTTTGATTATCTATCTGATTTTTATCAAAAAATACAAGGCCATTTTATATGCAATCGGAGCATTTTTAGTTTTTAAAATTCCGTTTGAAATTCTAAAAAAGCTGATTTGGGGAAGCATCGGACAGTACGGATCTCAATCGAAAATATTATTGCAGAAACATCCTTACGATGCAACACAGGGTCAGGAGGATCTTTTTGGTTTCTTTGGAAGATTTTATGACAATACGTTGTTGTATTTTTCAAAACGCTTTTTTCAGATTATGGGCGTATCGCCTGAAACTGCAAAAGAAACCAGTGGCTTTGTTGCACTGATTGTGATTGTTCTTTTGCTAATCGGATTATGGAGAATATTAAAATCAAAAAACAGAATACTACTTTACACTGTGCTTTATTCTGCAGCTATGATTGCAGGAAGTTTCTTTATTCTGCAGGCAGCATGGGATCAACCACGTATCATTCTGATTTTTGTACCTCTGATGCTTTTAATTATACTTTTTGGTATTTATGATTTGCTTGCAAAATCTTCGGGCGCTGCACAAACAATTTATCTGTATATCATCATCGGAATTACTATTCCCGGTTTGCTGAAAACATTTAATAAATCAAGTGAGAATGTTCCCATACTTTCTAAAAATCTGGGCGGAAACCTCTATTATGGCTATACACCGGATTGGGAAAATTATCTGCGAATGAGTGAATGGTGTGGAAAAAATCTGAAGGATCCAAGTTATGTTGCCTGTCGCAAAGGATCCATGTCATTTATTTATTCCGGTGGAAAGGCTTTCTTTAATGTGCCAAAAGTAAGACCTGAACCGAAAGTTAAAGATACAAATCCGGATCCCGATTCAGTTTTAAATTATCTGAAACAGAATAAAGTAACGCATGTTATTCTTGCCAGTATTCGTGTAAATCCTACCATGGCTTCTACTCCCAAAGGCGGATATATCAATACACTTCACAGAATGCTGGGCCCGATAGCACAAAAGTATCCCCAGAAATTAAAGATGGTTCATCAAGAGGGTGACAACTTGAATGAGCCTGCATACCTTTACGAAATACTTTACAATAAGTGAGTACTGAAAAAAAAATATTAGTCAGTTATTTCGACAGGCAGGCTCCCAAACGCAAGCGGAAACGCAGGCTGAACCGTTATTACTGGAATGATATAACAAAACTAATCCGGTATTTTTCGAACGAAGATTGTTCTGTTCTTGAAGTAGGTTGTGGTGCGGGCGAATTACTTGCAGCTATTCCTGCAAAACAAAAAACCGGAATTGACTTTAGTCCTGCCATGATTGAAGTGGCAAAAGAAAAGTGCCCCGATGCTGAATTTTTTGTCATGGATGCAAACAAAATTGCACTTGAAAAAAAGTATGATCTGATTATTCTTTCCAATCTGGTTGGCTATCTGGACGATGTGCAGCAAGTATTATTGCAGCTGAAACCGCTTTGTCATGAAAGAACAAAGATCGTTGTCACTTATTACAATTACGTCTGGGAACCTTTTTTAAAGTTTGCTGAACTGATCGGATTAAAACGCAGACAACCCAAGCAGAACTGGCTTTCGCTGAACGATATCAATAATCTTCTGAATATTTCAGGATTTGATGTCTACAGAAACACACGCAGAATGCTGATCCCCGTCTACATTCCCATTCTTGCAGAAATCTTTAACGGATTTTTTGCACGCATGCCATTCTTTCGTCAGCTGTGTCTGAATTTTTTCACCTTCGCGAAACCAACATCAACGCTTAGTTCGGAAGACTCAGATCAAAGATATTCTGTTTCTGTGATTATTCCTGCGCGGAATGAAAGCGGAAATATTGAAAATGCAATTTTGCGAACACCGCAACTGGGAAAGCATACCGAAATTATTTTCATTGAAGGAAATTCCACCGATGATACCTGGGATGCCATTCAAAAGGTTTCTCAAAAATATGCTTCCACCCATGATATCAAAACGGGAAGGCAGCCTGGAAAAGGGAAATACGATGCTGTGAAAACCGGATTCGATATTGCTACAGGAGATATTCTGATGATTCTCGATGCAGACCTGACTGTTCCTCCTGAAGATTTAACAAAATTCTATACAGCCATTGCTTCCGGAAAAGGTGATTTTGTCAATGGCTCCCGCCTTGTGTATCCCATGGAAAAAGAAGCCATGCGTTTTCTGAATCTGATGGGAAATAAATTTTTCGGTATGGCATTCACATGGCTACTCGAACAGAAATTTAAAGATACGCT
>JAZDMK010000238.1:0-6289 GCA_043800975.1 Bacteroidota bacterium
GAGGATGCATTGATTTCTCCATCGGCACAAATTACGGATTCATTAATTATCAAACCATGCTTCATTGGTGCGAACACGATCATCTGCGGCAGTATTGTTGGCCCGCATGTTTCTGTTGGTGAAAATTCTGTATTGAATCATTCCATTATTACAAACAGTATTATTCAAAATCACACCCATATTGAAAACGCAAACATCGATTCTTCCATGATCGGCAATTCTGTTGAATACATAGGAAATGTGAATGATGTAAGCATTGGCGATTTTACTTCACTTACACATCAATGAGAAAATACGCATCATACACGCTGCTGCTTTTAATTCTGTTCACTGCGTCCTGTGGTCTGTTCCGTAAGCCGATTACTTCGCGTGCCGATCCCGATTCTGCTGCTGCGGAGCGTATGCAGCTTGAATTTCAAAATCATTTTTTCAACGGATTAAAAGAAAAAGCAATCGAAAATCCTGTCGAAGCTGAGCAGTATTTTCTGAAAGCATTAAGCGTGGATCCAGGCAGTGGTGCGGTGATGTATGAATTGGCCTGTCTGTATAATAAATCACGGCAGTATAATAAAGCGTATGAATATATCCGCAAAGCAATAAAAACGGATGGGGAAAATATCTGGTATCAGATTCAGTATACCAAAACGCTTGACGCGCTTCGAAAGTATGATGAGGAAGCAGATATCTTTGAAAAGCTTTTGAAGAAAAATCCTAACCGAATCGAGTTGTATTACGACTGGGCCAATGTGTTGATCAGTGCAAAAAAATACAATGATGCGATAAAGGTGTATGATAAAATTGAAGCGCTTTCCGGTGTTCAGGAAGAAATTTCGTTTCAGAAAGAAAATCTGTATCTGGAAATGAAAAAAACTGATAAAGCGATTCAGGAAATTGAAAAGCTGGTTAAATCCAACCCAAAGGAACCCCGCTTTTATGGCATGCTGGCAGAGCTATACATGATGGATAAAAATGAAAAGAAAGCGTTGGAAATTTATCAGCAGGTTTTAGAAATGGATCCGGATAATCCGTTAATTCATATTGCTCTTGCCGATTATTATCAGAATAAAGGAGAAAAAGAAAAAACATTTGAAGAACTTTTGAAAGCCTTTTCAAATCCAGAGCTTGATGTTGACACTAAAATGAAAATTTTACTTTCGTATTATGAAGTCAGCGCTATTGATACTGTATATAAAAAGCAGGCATACAAACTGAGTGAAATGATGATTGCAACACACCCCACCGATGCAAAGTCTTATTCCATTCATGCTGATTTTTTATACAGAGACAAACGTTATGAAGAAGCGAGAGATGAATTCAAAAATGTGATTAAATACGATAGCAGCAAGTTTGCTGTATGGGAGCAACTGATGATTATTGAAGCGGATTTGATGGATTATGCAGCGCTTGAAAAAACATCGATGAGTGCAATTGAACTTTTTCCTATACAAGCAACACCTTATCTTTTTAATGGAGTAGCTAATATCAAACTAAAAGATTTTCAAAGTGCAATCGAAGTTTTAAATATGGGGAAAGACCTGGTTGCAGATAACAAATTAATTCTGGCTGAATTTTATTCTAACCTTGGAGATGCTTATCATTACAAAAAGAATGATGCATACTCTGATGATGCCTATGACAAGTCACTTGCATTAAATCCCAAGAATCCATACCTGCTTAACAATTACAGTTTCTATCTTTCACTTCGTGGTGAAAAACTCGATAAAGCAGAAAGCATGGCTAAATCTGCCAATGAAATGAATCCGAATAATTCATCTTTTCTGGATACATGGGCTTGGGTTTTATACAAGCAAAAGAAATATGAGGAAGCAAAAAAAATAATGAACAAAGCATTGCAAAACGGAGGAAGTAAAAGTGCTGCTGTGCTGGAGCATTATGGTGACATACTGTTTCAACTGGGAGAGAAAGAGAATGCAATAGAAAATTGGAAGAAAGCAAAAGAAAAAGGAAACGGTTCGGAATTTTTGGATAAAAAAATAACACAGGAAAAACTGATAGAATAGAAAATGATGATGGGAAGAAAAGAATTATACCCTGTGATAATCCTGCTTGCTGCAGGATTAATGATGATGGGATGTCACTCGGCACGCCGCGCAATAAAAGCACCCCTAAAAGAAAGTGGACCCGAATTTCTTTTTCAGAAAATGAAGGAGAGTGAACTTAAGTTTGAATGGATCAATGCAAAATTTGAATGTACGGCTGTTCTTAATAAAGATAAGGCATCATTTAAAGGACATTTACGGATTCGCCGCGATAGTATTATCTGGGTTTCTATTACACCGGCGCTGGGTATTGAAGTTGCGCGGGTCAAGATAACAGAAGATTCTGTGAAAATGATTAATCGAATTAATTCTACATTTCTTTCTGGAAATTTCTCATACCTGAATGAACTGATCAATGCAGAATTTGATTACGATATGTTGCAATCGTTCATCATCGGAAATGATTTTACGTATTATGAAAATGATAAATTCAAATCGGGTATTGACAATCACTGTTATCTTCTTTCAACCGTAGGGCGAAGAAAACTGAAAAAAAGCAGAAATGAACAGGCAAAACCCCGATTGATGACAGAGGATTTATGGCTAGATCCTGAAGGTTTTAAAATTCTTCGCCACCGGATTAATGAATTTAAGCTGGGAAGAAAAGTGGAAGCTAATTACAGCGATTTTCATGCATTGGATGATGGACAGAAACAACCGTATAAAATGGTTTTTGAGGCTGTTGCTGAAAAGAAATTAAAGATCACAATTGATTTTTTGAAATTTAATCTGAACGAACCGCAAGATTTTCCGTTTAACATACCGGAAGACTATCAAAGAATTCAAAAGAAATGAAATTGAAGCTGTATCCATATTTTTTAATTGTGATTCTTGTATTGACAGGAACGGCGGCTTATTCACAGACAAAAGATAAGTTACAGAAGGATAAAAAACAGCTCGAAAAGGACATTCAATACACAAATAAACTTCTAAACGAAACCAAGAAGAGCAAGCAGATTTCGCTCAGTCAGCTGATGATTCTGAATAATCAGATTACTATGCGTGAAGATCTGATCTCATCTATTTCTAATGAAATTGACGGACTGGACATTCAGATTTTTAAAAATAATCAAACCGTACGTTACCTCGATAAAGAACTAAAAAAGCTGAAAACTGAATATGCAAAAATGATTTTTTATGCATTCCGAAACAGGAATCGGGTGAATAATCTGATGTTTATTCTGGCATCTAGCAATATTAATCAGGCATACAGACGAATGCGTTATTTGCAGCAATATGCTGAATATCGCAAACGGCAGGCTTTTCTGATTATTAATACACAAAAGCTTTTGAGCGGTCAGATTACGCAACTTGAATACAGAAAAAACAATAAAACAAGCCTTCTTCACGAAAAGGAATCTGAAAAAACGAACCTGAGCGTTGAAAAAGAAGAAAAAAATCTTGCTTTAAAAAGCCTGCGGGCAAAAGAAAAGGAATTGATGAAGACATTGAAAGAAAAACAAAATGCTGCATCAAAACTAAATAAGGCTATTGAAACAATTATTGCCAACGAAATTAAAAAATCAAAGTCAAAAAACAACAGCAATAAAAATGTTACAACAAATAAAACCAATGTAACAACTAACAAGAAAGTAACGACATCGGTATACGATCTCACACCTGCCGAACAAACTTTATCAAATAGCTTTGAAAGTAATATGGGAAAACTTCCCTGGCCTTCGGAAAAGGGTGTTGTAACCAGCACATTCGGTAAGCATCCGCATCCTGTGCTGGATGGAATTACTGTAAACAATAACGGTATTGATATCGGGACAAATCGCGGGGCAACTTGCCGTGCCATTTTTGAAGGGAAAGTAACCGGCGTTGTCTCTCTCCCGGGCTCAGGAAAAGCTGTGATTGTAAGGCATGGCGACTATCTTACTGTATATTCTAATCTTTCGGAAGTTTTTGTGAAGATGAATGATGCCGTGAAAACAAAGCAGACGCTGGGTGTAATAATTACGGATGATTCCGATTCCAAAACGGAGTTACACTTTGAAGTTTGGAAAGGAAAAGCTTTGCTGAATCCGATGAGCTGGCTCAGTAAAAAGTAATGGGTTGGTTTTTATCGATATCTGAAAAATTTCTTACTTTTACACAAAATTAATATCATGAACTTTCTCTCAATATTACTTGGAATGCTTGGCACAACCGAAATTATTGTCATTCTGGTAATTGTGCTTTTGTTATTTGGCGGACGGAAAATCCCTGAACTCATGCGTGGCCTTGGAAAAGGAGTGAAAGAATATAAAGATGCCGCCAAGGGCGACGATAAAGACAAAGAGAAAACAGACGAAGTAAAATAGTTTGTATTTCAATTTTTTGTTTTTTTTCAAAAACATTTAATTCTTAACATTAATAATCCTGTCATTTGGTTTTTGAAATTGATCGAAGCCACGATACAATTGATATAGGTTTTATCGATTTATTAAAGGGCACGATTGGCAAGCTTTTCAACAGGGCATCGTTAAAAAAAATCAATGTTTCTGTATTTTATAAGAATATTTTTTCTTATCTTGCAGTCGTAAAACCTGTTTGAATTGTTTTTTTTAAATTAAAGCTCCTGAGATATGAAGCCTTTAAAATCTTTTGTGTTACCGCTTTTCGTTTTTCTCACCGGCTTGCTTGTTTTCCCCTATAATGCATATCCTCATAATGGAAAGCATCCCGGGGACACTACGCAAATCCTGATTAAAATGAATCCCATTCTTGAAATGCTCGATAGTCTTGCTGTTTCAAAATATTTTCAATGCACTCAGTTTACTACGGATGTCGCCAAGCTGAATAAATACAATTTTGCTCCCGACTTTGTTCCTACTTATCCAGATGAAGTGTATATCGAGCGCATGGCCCGTCTGAAGAACTCTTCGCCTTTCCCTTATCAGTATAACAGTTCTGTTAAAGACTGGATCGATATGTATGGAGTTAAAAAAAGGCACTCCGTTTCCAGAATGCTTGGACTTGCAGAACTTTATTTTCCCATATTTGAAGCGGCTCTCGACAAATATAAAATGCCCCTGGAGCTTAAGTATCTTGCCATTGTTGAATCTGCGCTGAACCCGTTTGCGGTTTCGGTTGCCGGTGCTACGGGTTTATGGCAATTTATATATCAGACCGGAAAAATGTATGATCTGGAAGTCAATACGTATATTGATGAACGCATGGATCCCCTGAAAGAAACCATGGCTGCGTGCGAATATATGCAGGATTTGTATAATATGTATGGCGACTGGGCGCTTGTGCTGGCTGCCTACAATTCAGGGCCGGGAAACGTTAACAAGGCAATTCGAAGATCAGGCGGAAAAACTGATTTCTGGGATATTAAGTCATTCCTTCCACGCGAAACACAAGGCTATGTGCCGGCATTTATTGCGGTCAGTTACCTGATGACCTATCCCTCGGAACACAATATCTATCCTTCAAAACCAAGAATTACTTATCATGAGCTCGATACGCTCATGATTACACGCGAACTGACGTTTGAGCAGATTTCGGAAATGCTTAACGTACCTCAGGAAGACATTAAATTCTTAAACCCTATATACAAAAAAGGTGTTATTCCCTGCACCGGCGCTCCCAACAGATTGGTGCTTCCTGTTAAACTGATCGGCGCTTTTATCAAGTGTGGAGATTCAATTTATACGCACAAAACAAAATCAGTACTGGAGCGGGAGCAAATCCTGCTGACAAAACTGAATGTTAAAAAAGTGGTGACTCAGCCTAATCCTGTTAAAGACACCGGGAAGCAGGTTGTTAAAACAAACCCCAATCCCATCAAGACGGATAACAATATTGTAAAGAATACCAATCCGCCTTCTCATGATAAATCGTATTATGTGGTTAAAAGCGGAGAGGGAGTAGCTGGTATTGCATCACGTTGTGGAATTACCGTTGATGAATTGTGTGAGTGGAATAATATTAAAAAGAATTTCATTTATCCCGGACAGAAGCTTATTGTGAAGAAACCGGATGCACCTAAAAACAATGAGAATGTTGTTAAGAATAACAATCCAAAGCCACCCAACAATAATCAGAACGCTACGAAGAAGTACGTCTACTACACGGTTCAAAAAGGCGATACACTTTGGAGCATAGCCAGCAAAAAAGGAACATCGGTTGATGAAATAAAACGCTGGAACAACATCAAAGATGCGAGACAGCTTGTACCTGGTACAAAAATCAAGGTGGGCGTTGTCAGCTGATCAGGCATTATTAAATCTTCTCTTTTT
>JAZDMK010000322.1:0-5825 GCA_043800975.1 Bacteroidota bacterium
CATTTGCAAAAGCATTTGCACTGGGAAGAAACATTCCACTTATCGATGTGCATCATCTGGACGCACATATCATGGCCCACTTTATTGAAGAAGAAAACAATCCCCGCCCAAAACCTTTCTTTCCTTTTTTATGCCTGACCGTTTCCGGCGGACACACTCAGATTGTTGTTGTGGAAGAAGGATTTAAAATGAAAGTTATCGGACGCACGCTGGATGATGCAGCCGGCGAGGCTTTGGACAAAGCAGCCAAAGTGATTGGCCTGCCCTATCCCGGCGGCCCCCAGATTGATAAAATTTCTGTTGAGGGTAATGCGCATGCCTTTGTTTTTCCACATCCTTCCACTCCCGGACTGGACTTCAGTTTTAGCGGGTTGAAAACATCTTTTCTTTATCTAGTCCGAGACGAACTAAAGCAGAACCCACAGTTTATTGAAGAGCAAAAAGCCAATCTGGCTGCGTCTTATCAATATGCTGTTACTGGTTACCTAGTTCAAAAACTTTCTAAAGCAAGCAAACAAACCGGAATTCGCGAAATTGCACTAGCAGGAGGCGTTTCTGCGAACTCTGCATTACGTACACTGCTTGAAAAAACAGCTTATCAGAACAACTGGAAGCTCCATCTCCCACGCCATGCCTTTTGCACCGACAATGCTGCCATGATTGCCGTAGCCGGCTACTTCCGTTATCTGGAAGGGCATCGCGCATCTTTTGACATTTCTGCTTTTTCGGGTTAAATTTGCTGATACTATTTTTATTTTTTATTCGTTCTTTATTTATCAATTCTGAACACTATGATTTTTTTCACATCCTCTATTCGCCGGATTTCAGCTTTGGTATTTCTGATGCTTGCCAATGCCTTTTTTTTAAATGCGCAAAAAATTACGTTTACTGCTAAACCACGTAATGTGGTTGAAGGCGACACGGTTTCTTTACGATGGAATGTCTCCAACGCAAAGCGTTTAAAAAATGTCGCCATCTCAACAAATTCGAAAACCATCGATGTTGCCGACAGCTTACCCGCGCGCGGCATAATCCGTATTGTTCCGAACAAATCAGCTACCTATCGATTGATTGCACAAACCAAGCACAAAACAACCCGAAAAACAGTTCGTGTGAATGTGAATAAATCAGGAGTTAAATACTTTATTCTTCCTGACACAGTCGTTGAGAGCTCTCCTGTAATGGCCGAATGGTTTGTTCATAGCGCTGTGGGAGTAACTCTCAATAATACAACCGACACGCTTCCTTCTATCGGACAGTTTTCATTTATTGCTGATTCTACAAAGGATATTGTATTGTATGCATGGAACAGAAACGGTGTGGCTGTTACTGCAACCCGACGCCTTGTTGTAAAAGAGTTGGAATACCTGACAGGCGATTCGGTTATCTGCGCAGGTCAGGAAGCGAGAATTGAATGGGCTTTTCGTAAAGCAAAACAAATTCAATCCGACAATCTTACAACGCCGATTTCACTTGCAGGAAGCAGAAATGTAAAACCTGATAAACTTACTGTTTATAAAATGAAAGTGGAATACACTGATGGTACTGTTAAAAGCTACCAGCATCCTGTTACTGTTTTTCCTGCAGGATACTTCAGTATTCAATGTCCACCGCAAGCAAGAAGGAATGAAACGGTAGAAATCCGATGGGATTTCAAAGGGCAGGACTCTGTATTTTTCTATCCCAAATTCAGAAAGGTTCCTGCGCAAGGCAAAGCCAGCATTCAGGTTGAAGATGATACAATCATCCGCTTTCGGTTTGGGTATAAAGGTCAACTGTATAATGTATCCAGAAAAATTTCTGTTGTTGAACGGGAATTTGTTCAAGGTGTGAAGCCACTCAGTGAAGTTGTGCAGAAAGATAAATTTTCGTTTGAAATATTTGGCGTGGATCGCAGTCATTATCCTGATTCCATTAAGTTGTATGTGATGGTTGTTGACCAGAAAGGAAATTACATTCGTGATATTACAAGCAGCGGAGGTACTAGAAAATATTTCAGACAACTGATCGAAAACGTTGAAAACACGCCTTATCCCGTGAATAATTTCAAAGTACGGGAGATCACAAAAAACACGGATAAATATGACATCTCGTTTGTTCTAGATTATAGTGGATCGATGAGCAGTGATATTAAATCATTGGAAAGATCCGTTAAAAAAGTAATTGATACAAAGTTCCCGAACGACCGCTATTCCTTTACTCGCTTCGATCACCGCATAGTCAACCTAAGCGGATTGACAGACAATAAAAACGATCTGACTAAATTGGTAACGATGAAGGGCATTGACACCATGGGTGGAAGTACTGCATTGTATGCAGGCTCATGGGAAGGACTGGTGAATCTTAACGGCTCGGAGAATAAAAAAATGACCATTGTTTTTTCGGATGGCTATGAAAATTCTTCATACCTGTATTATGGAATTAAAGGATGTACTGCACGCGATGTCGTAACACAGGCGCGTACCAATGATATCAGAATGAATTTTATTTCTTTTCGTGGCGGCACAAATTTTCGACTGCTTGATTTTATGGGATGGGTAACCGACGGAAATCATTACAACATCCGAAACAGTAAACACATCGAAAAGGTGCTGGATGAAATCATCCGCGTTTCGCATTATTATTATGAAATCACATACACGCCCAAAAATGCTGATGGAATAAGAGAAGTTGATCTTGTGTATTTCAACAACCAGGAAGAAGATAAAGCGAACCGAAAACTTCTGATCGGGGAAGTATATGACATTGAATCGGTGGAAGCGTCCGGGGATGAAGTTTTCCCTGTAAAAAACATTACCGATACCATTAAAAAATTAACAAACATGGTTCCGATCAGTCCGCCACAGGTGGTTGCGCTGTTCGATTTCGACAAAGATGATGTACGCCCGGAATACGATAAAAACGTTGAATTGTATGCGCAGATGCTGAAGAGGAATCCCAATTGCAAAGCTATACTGGCTGGACATTCCGATCTAAAAGGGAGCACCCGTTACTGCCTGAAGATCTCAGAAAAGCGCGCAAACTCAGTTAAAAATATGTTGATTAAAAAAGGAATCTCTGCTTCGCGCATTCGTGTGATGGGATTTGGAAAATCATCTCCGGTCTGGCCCGAAGAAAAACAGGAATTTATGGCAAGAGAAAACCGCAGGGTTGAAATTATCATTGTAAAGTAAATTGTGAATAAGTTCTGAAAAATAAAATATATTCATTTCCTGTATCAATCAATATTGGCAAGTGTTTCCTTATGGTTTGCTTACTGACAAAAGGATGTGAAAAATCATTCTTAAAAAACAGCTTTATACTATCTTTGCATGGATAAAAATACTTCATGAGCGAAAAGATATACGTACTGGAAGACCTCAACCCTGTTGAACTTTATGGCACTGCTGATAGTTTGCTGGATTTATTACGAAGCAAATTCCCGCAGTTAAAAATTGTGGCCCGCGATCAAGTGATGCGCCTGACGGGCATTCACGAAGAAATTCTTCGTTTTACCAATACGATTGAATTATTAAAAGAATATCATCACCGATTTGGAAACATTACACCTCAAGCTATTGAAAGGCTGACCGGTGGTGAAGAGGCATTCATTTCAACGGATGAACAGCAGGACGATGTACTGGTTCATGGAAAAAACGGATTGATTGTTAAAGCCCGTTCTGTCAATCAGCAGCGCATGGTGGAAAGCTCCACAAAAAACGATTTGCTTTTTGCCATTGGCCCCGCTGGATCAGGAAAGACATATACAGCGGTCGCTTTAGCAGTTCGCGCATTAAAAAACAAAGAGATTAAGAAAATAATTCTCACGCGCCCTGCAGTTGAGGCTGGCGAAAAACTGGGCTTTCTTCCCGGTGACGTGCGTGAAAAACTTGATCCCTATCTCCAGCCTTTGTATGATGCACTTCGTGATATGATTCCCGGCGAAAAGCTGAACGGATATATGGAAGACGGCACCATACAGATTGCACCGCTGGCCTTCATGCGGGGTCGTACGCTGGACAATGCATTCGCAATTCTTGATGAAGCACAGAATGCAACCAACAACCAGCTTAAAATGTTTCTTACACGCATGGGGAAAAATGCAAGGTTTATTGTTACCGGCGATGTAACGCAGATTGACCTTCCCCGAAATGTACCTTCAGGCCTATTGCGTGCAACCCGTATTCTGAAAGACATTCCCGGTATCGACTTCATTTTTCTTGATGAACGTGATATTGTCCGCCATCCGATTGTTATTCGTGTTGTGGAAGCATACAGTAAAAGCGAGAAAGAAGTTGCTGATGAAAATTTGAATAATAACTCAAATGATATATAAAATGGATGCAATTGTAAAAACTGATTTTCAATTTAAAGGACAAAAAAGCAAATACACCGGCAAAGTGCGCGATGTATATAATATCAATGATGAACTTTTAGTGATGGTCGTATCGGACCGCATCTCCGCATTTGATGTGGTGCTTCCAAAAGGAATTCCATTCAAGGGACAGGTATTAAATCAAATCGCTGTTCATTTTATGAATGCAACATCGGATATTGTTCCCAACTGGATGATTGCTACTCCGGATCCCATGGTAACTGTAGGTCATTTTTGTGAACCTTTTAAAGTGGAAATGGTCATCCGCGGATATTTATCCGGACATGCCTGGCGCGAGTACAAAGATGGAAAACGCAGTCTGTGCGGTGTTGCAATGCCTAATGGGATGAAAGAAAATGATCGTTTTCCACAGCCTATCCTCACTCCTACGACCAAAGAATCGATCGGTCATGATGAAGATATTTCACGCGAAGACATTATCAAACACAATCTCGTTTCAGAAGAAGATTATAAAAAACTGGAAGAATATACCCTTGCACTTTTTCAGCGCGGAACAGAAATGGCAGCCAAGATGGGCCTGATTCTGGTGGATACCAAATATGAGTTTGGAAAAAAAGACGGAAAAATTTATCTGATTGATGAAATTCATACACCCGATTCATCACGGTATTTCTATAAAGAAGGATACGAAGAGCGACAAAGCAAAGGTGAAAATCAAAAGCAGCTTTCAAAAGAATTCGTTCGTGAATGGCTCATGGAACATGGTTTTCAGGGAAAAGACGGCCAAGCGGTTCCCGAAATGACACCTGAATTTGTGAAGTCCGTTTCCGACAGATACATTGAATTATTTGAAAAAATTTCCGGAAATAAATTTGAAAAAGCAGTTGCTGAAAATGTGCTGCATAGAGTGGAGAATAATATTGTGCAGTTTCTTTTGTCATAAGTTTTTTGCAAGGCATGAAGAAGTTATTGATTATTATATTCAGTTGGATTACTTGCGGCTTTTCATGTTTTGCACAAAATACAAATGATTCAATTAAGAAAAATACTCAGGTATTAGATTCCGCGTCATTCATAGATTCATGTTTTGTTGCTCCGCTTTTACCTCAGGCCGATTCTTCACCTAAATACATACCCGGCAGGTTTCGTGTACACTTACAACTGGGGATTGCTCATATTCCTTTTATATATCATGCGAGCAGAGGATATCAAAATTATTTAAATGTTTTATCCTGGGGCATTCAGTGCGGACTTAAAACGGAATATTTTCCATTTCGGTTTAAGGGTCTTGGCTTTGGACTTGGGTACCATTATTTCTTTACAGAAAACTATGCAAAAGATGCCAAGTATATTTTTCCGGATAGTTCATATATTATCGGTGATATCAGCGATAGAATTACCCTGCAGTTTTTAACACCTTCTATACTTTACGAAAAAGAAATTTTGAAGAAAAGTATTTTATTAAAATTAGGTCTTTCAGAAGGTATTGCATGGTATATAAATTA
This sequence comes from Bacteroidota bacterium, assembly GCA_043800975.1. Taxonomy (GTDB): domain Bacteria; phylum Bacteroidota; class Bacteroidia; order Bacteroidales; family JAHJDW01; genus JAZDMK01. The sequence continues at coordinate 5,821 of JAZDMK010000322.1, forward strand.
TGTAT
>JAZDMK010000258.1:0-4808 GCA_043800975.1 Bacteroidota bacterium
ATAATGATTGAATCTATTTATTCACTTTTGATTGTTAACAAAATTATTAATAAAATTATAAAAAGAAGTAATAAATAAAAATTAATGATGTATCTTTGCTTCATAAAAATCCAAAAAAACAAACAAATGGCTACAAAGAAAAAAGTTGTTAAGAAAGCTGTTAAAAAAGCAGCTCCTAAGAAAAAAGTTGTTAAGAAAGCTGTAAAGAAAGCAGCTCCTAAGAAAAAAGTTGTTAAAAAGAAAAGGTAAAAAATCCAATTGAAAAAAAACCCGGAAAAATTTTCCGGGTTTTTTTATGATACAATATCAAGAAAATCTTTTTCAAGATTTGTTTTTGGTGTTTCGGTAATTCTTCCGATTTCTTTTCCGTCCTGGTAAAAAATAAAAGCAGGCACAAGCTGAATTCCCAAACTGTCCGTTTCTCCTTTATCCGATTTTTTTGAACGGTCAACACAATACAAAGTAATATTGCTTTCAGCAAAACCCGATTGATCCATAATTTTATAAAAACGGGGAACCTGTTCCTGGCTGTCGCCGCACCATGATCCCATCACTATGGTGATCCGGATGTTCTTATTTGCCATCGAAGCTTTAAGACTGTTTATGGTGGCATCATCAGGAGTGTAGGCAGCATATTCGGTATCGAAATAAGTTTTGAAAAGATCCGATTTCAATCCGTCCCTGTTGCATAATCCGATCAATACTTCCATCTGTGATTTCTCATCAATTTTTGTTTTATTAATTTCCTGAGAAAAAACATTCACTGAACCGAAAAGAAAAAGCAGGATTAAAATTTTTTCGGAAGATTTCATAAATTTTTTATTTGGATGATATTCCTTTTTGAAGAATAACATAAATTATGCCGTAAAGATACGCAGCTTTTACAATCAAAGCAAAAGACTTGTTATACTTATGACTGAATTTAATATGGCTATTTACATTTTGTTCCTTATATTTGCATAAATCTTTGAAAGTTTGGGGGCGTTTGAGGCATAAGGGCTGCCCGACTTTTTCATTTCATACATGTACAATGAGCAAAAATTTTTACAGCGTTATTACAGGTACAGGCAGCTATATTCCATCGAAACAGATCAGCAATGATGATTTTCTCAAGAATGAATTCTACGATGAACAAGGGAGAAAAATGGAACAGCCCAATGTGGAATTAATTAACAAATTCAAGGAAATAACCGCCATTGAGGAAAGAAGATATGTCTCAGACAATCTCGTAACATCCGATATCGCATATCTTGCCGCTGTTGAAGCGTTGAAATCATCAAATATTGATAAAGAAGATCTGGACTACATAATAGTGGCCCATAATTTCGGAGATATTAAAAATGATAACAGAAAATCGGATTTTGTTCCGAGTCTGGCAGCCAGAGTTAAATACAATCTGGAAATTAAAAGCCCCAACGCTGTTGCATACGATCTGCCTTTTGGTTGCCCGGGATGGCTGCAGGCCGTAATTCAGGCCGATTATTTCATTAAATCCGGCGATGCGAAAAAAGTTCTTGTCATTGGGGCTGAAATATTATCCCGTGTTTCCGATCCTCACGACAGGGACAGCATGCTGTATGCCGATGGCGCAGGAGCCGTAGTTGTTGAAGCCAAGGAGAGCAGGGAACCTGTAGGGATACTTGCGCACCTGACAAGGTCTGATACATTATCGTGTTCTCAAATGCTGCGCATGGACAAATCAAACAATCCCGATAATGAGAAAAAAGATGACCTGTTTTTGAAGATGAACGGAAGAAAACTTTATCAGTATGCTCTCGAAACCGTTCCCCAGGCTATCAAGGATTGCCTTGAAAAATGCAAAATGCATCTTCTCGAAATTAAGAAAGTGTTAATCCACCAGGCCAACGGAAAAATGGATGATGCAATATTGAAGAGGCTTTACGAATTGTTTAATATTTCTGACATTCCCAAAAATGTAATGCCCATGACAATTACGTGGCTGGGAAATTCATCCGTGGCAACCCTGCCTACTATGTTCGATCTTTTATTGAAGGCGAAACTTAATACACAGGAAGTAAGGCGCGGCGACACACTGCTGTTTGCATCCGTGGGCGCCGGAATGAATATCAATGTCATGATTTATAAAATGTGATTGTTGCAATATTTTTTTATGATAAAGAATAAAATGAAAATTTATTCTTTAATGCTATCGATCAGTATCTGAAGAATTTTTACAGCAGTTTCCGGTATGTTTGTGCCTGGCCCGAAAATTCCAACAACACCTGCTTTATATAAAAAATCATAATCCTGCGGAGGTATCACGCCTCCGGCGATCACCATGATGTCTTCTCTTCCAAGCGCTTTCAGTTCTTCAATAACCTGAGGTACGAGGGTTTTATGTCCTGCTGCAAGGCTTGAAACGCCAATGATGTGAACGTCGTTTTCCACTGCCTGCCGCGCTGATTCTTTAGCGGTTTGAAACAATGGGCCCATGTCAACATCAAAACCAAGATCGGCAAAACTTGTTGCAATTACCTTGGCTCCGCGGTCGTGCCCGTCCTGTCCCATTTTTGCAATCATGATGCGCGGACGGCGTCCATCCAGTTTTGTGAATTCATCGGCAAGCTTACGCGCCTGCCGGAATTTTTCATCGTTTGATATTTCCATAGAATATACTCCCGAAATTGAACGTATGGTTGCTTTGTACCTTCCGAATATTTTTTCGCATGCATAAGAAATCTCACCAAGCGATGCGCGTTTGCGGGCTGCATCAACAGACAGTGCCAGCAAATTTCCTTTTTCCGACTTGCAAGCTTCGGTTATTGAATCAAGCGCTTTTTTCACTTGTTCCTCATCTCTTCCTTCGCGAAGTTTTTTCAGCCGTGCAATCTGCGATTCGCGAACAGCGGAATTATCTATTTCAAGAATGTCGATCGGATCTTCTTTATCGAGCTTGTATTTATTTACTCCGACAATAATATCCTTTCCCGAATCGATGCGTGCCTGTTTGCGGGCTGCTGCTGCTTCTATACGCATTTTAGGAATGCCTGTTTCGATAGCTTTTGCCATGCCGCCAAGCGCTTCCACTTCAAGTATCAGCGACCAGGCTTTGTGTGCAATTTCATGCGTAAGGGTTTCAACATAATAAGAACCGGCCCACGGATCGACAATTCTGCAAATATTTGTTTCTTCCTGCAAATAAATTTGAGTGTTCCGTGCAATGCGGGCAGAAAAATCGGTGGGCAAAGCAATGGCTTCATCAAGTGCGTTGGTGTGCAGTGATTGCGTATGGCCAAGTGCTGCGCCCAGCGCTTCAACGCAGGTGCGTGCAACATTGTTGAACGGATCCTGTTCTGTCAGGCTCCATCCCGATGTCTGGCAGTGCGTGCGCAAGGCAAGCGATTTAGGATTCTTTGGGTGGAATTGCTTCACAATTTTTGCCCACAGCATTCGTGCCGCCCTCATCTTTGCTATTTCCATAAAGTGGTTCATTCCCACTCCCCAGAAAAAGGATAATCGCGGAGCAAAACCGTCAATGTCCATCCCGGCATGAACACCTGTACGCAAATATTCAAGGCCGTCGGCCAGCGTATATGCAAGTTCTATATCGCAGGTGGCTCCTGCTTCCTGCATATGATATCCGCTGATGCTGATCGAATTGAATTTAGGCATGTGTTTCGAAGTGTATTCAAAAATGTCGGCAATGATGCGCATGGAAGGAATGGGCGGATATATATAAGTGTTCCTTACCATGAATTCTTTCAGAATATCGTTTTGGATCGTGCCGTTCAGTTTTTCCATACTCACACCTTGTTCTTCGGCTGCTACAATATAAAATGCAAGCACCGGAAGAACCGCGCCGTTCATGGTCATTGAAACCGACATCTTACCGAGGGGGATCTGATCGAAAAGAATTTTCATGTCAAGAATGGAATCAATGGCAACGCCGGCCTTACCCACATCACCCACCACGCGTTCATGATCGGAATCGTAACCGCGGTGCGTGGCAAGATCGAAAGCCACGGAAAGTCCCATTTGCCCTGCCGCCAAATTCCTGCGATAAAAAGCATTCGATTCTTCCGCAGTGGAAAAACCTGCATACTGCCGTATCGTCCATGGTCGCATTACATACATGGCGGAATAGGGTCCGCGCAGATAAGGGGGAATTCCCGCAGCATAATCCAAATGCTCCATGCCCGCAAGATCATCGGGGACGAAAACGGTTTTTAACGGTATCTGTTCAGCAGGGACCCAGTTTTTCGAAATGCCATTATTTGTTTCCCAATCTGCTGAAGAAATATTTTTTCCTGGGACAGATCTGAAATCAATTTTTAAAAAGTCGGGTCTCATATATAGAATAGGTCTTTCATTAATAAATTAGTAACTACTCACCAGTAAATGAAAAAGTTTACCACAGATTCACAGATTATAAAATTACTCTTTTTGTTATTAATAAACCCTTTCCCAAGATACGATGAACTTCCATACATATCCCAACAATTTGAATGCTTTCTTTTTGTATGGGATATTCTTTATCTGAATATTTCATAATGTGTATCCAATGTCGTTTAGTTAATGAAAAATATTGAACCCTTTTCAGGGTTCTTTTTCACATCTTTGTCTTTTTCCACGGGTTACACCCGTGGTTATTATTACCTGCCTGGCGGCAGACAGGTTTGACTCCTTCGGAGTCCTTAACTAAACGACATTGAATAATAAATGGATATACGTAAAATTATAAAATAATAAAAATCCCGATCCGTAAACATACGAATCGGAACAAAGTTAATTTTTTTGTTAATTCAAAAACAAAGACAGGAATTATTTATTCGGAGTCACAGTTTCAG
>JAZDMK010000289.1:0-12452 GCA_043800975.1 Bacteroidota bacterium
CTTGATCAAGGGTGGGTAACTATATGTCATATTCCTCCCGGAAATCCATCCAATGCCCATACCATTACAATTTCAATTAATGCACTTCCTGCTCATCTTGCACATGGCGATAACATTGGATCTTGCAGTGGGGATGGCGGAAAAATTTATTACACAACATTCCACAATCATGCATCAGGAGTTATTAATCCAAGTGTTAAAAAGATTCTTGAATACTTCATTGTGAGTCTCTAATTTTAAAAAAAAACAATACGAAAAAAGCTGTCCTCTTGGACAGCTTTTTTTTGTTAGTTTTGCGTCATGGTGAAAAAAAAAATCATTAGTACTTTATTCATTTTTGTTTTTCTGTCTTTTTCATTAAAAGCGCAGGAGGATACGAATAGAGTATATGTAAATTTAATGAATGCCGTGCAGAAACTTAAAAATGATCCATCCATAAAACCGGATCATTGGGGTTTTAGTTTTGGGAATGCAGACAGTGGAAAAATAATTTGCGGTTACAATACTCAAAAGCTTCTTATTCCGGCTTCCACCATGAAGATTATTGCAACAGCTACAGCCACAGGAATTGCTGGTCCCGATTATCGCTTTTCAACTTCTCTTGGATTTTCAGGAAAAATAATCAATGATACTATCTTAAAAGGAAATTTGATTATCATTGGAAATGGCGATCCAACACTGGGTTCCGCATACACAGGCAGAAATGATTCCGCAATATTTGCACGCTGGGTTAATGCTGTAAAGACACTTGGAATAAAAGTTATTGATGGCTCTGTCATCAGTGAAGCACGTTCGTATGAATATCCAGCAATTCACCCAAGCTGGAACGAGGGTGATCTGGGCAATTATTATGGCGCCGGAATATGGGCGTTGAATATGAAAGACAATGCGTATGACATCTGGTTCAAACCTTCAAAAAGGGTTGGAAATCCTGCACCTATAAAACATATTATTCCGGATGTGCCATGCTTAAAAATTGAGAATCTGGTTAGGACAGGTCGCATCGGAAGTGGTGATAAAGTAAACATTTACACATCGGACAATGATTGTGACAGAATCTGTCGTGGTACTATACCTGCTGGTGTTGATTCATTTTGTGTATCGGGTTCTATCCCCAACGTTCCACTTTATTGCGCAAATGCTCTTACGAATGAATTAAAAAAAGCGGGGATCTCAGTTTTAAATAAACCTGCTGCCTGGATTTCTGGTGGAACAGCAGCTTCCGCAATTCCTCCCGAAATAATTGATACTGTACTTTCACCTGTTTTAAGCGATATTATTAAAGCGACTAATTATTATAGTATTAATGTTTTTGCAGAAGGTCTTTTCCGCGCCTGTGGTTACTTGCAATACGGAAAAGGTTCTTCCCGAAATGGGACCAAGGCAGTTATCGAATACTGGAAGAAAAAAAACATACGCTTTTCTGACACATGCATTATTGATGGATGTGGGCTTTCGCCAAAAAATAAAATTTCTCCACTGCAATTTTTTCAAATGTTATCTGCCATAAAAAAGGAATCCTATTATTATTCATTTTTCAATTCATTAGCTGTTTCAGGACAAACTGGAACTTTGAAACATGTGTGCAAGGGAACAACTGCAGAAGGAAGGATTCATGCCAAAAGCGGGTATTTAAAAACTGCCAGAGCCTATGCTGGATATATTATAGGGAAGAAAGGAACTGTTTATTCTTTTGCAATAATGATCAATAATTATAGTTGTTCCGCTTCTGCAGCACGTCAGAAAATGGAAAAATTAATGATCCTGATGGCTGAATTTGATTAAAGCCCTTTATTAAAAAGCCTTTCGGACAATTAAAAATTTTAATAAAAAAAGCTTGCGTTTCGATTTTTTTCTTATTTTTCGGGACTTTTGGAACATATAAATTTAATTTTATGAACATAGACTGGAAAAACCTGCCGTTTGGGTACTACAAAACCGATTACAATCTTCGCTGTTACTATCGTGATGGGAAATGGGGTGAAATTGAAGTGTCCGATTCGGAATACATTAATCTGCATATGGCTGCTACTGCTCTGCATTACGGTCAGGAAGCATTTGAAGGAATGAAAGCATTCCGTGGAAAAGACGGAAAAGTGCGCATTTTCCGATGGGAAGAAAACTGGAAAAGAATGAACAATTCTGCTAAAGGCATTATGATGGCTGAAGTTCCGAGTGAAATTTTTAAAGAAGCCATTTTTAAAGCCATTCAACTAAATGCATGTTTTATACCGCCCTATGAATCGGGTGCTTCACTGTATCTTCGGCCATTACTAATTGGAAGTGGCGAACAAGTTGGTGTTAAAGCTGCTACAGAATACTTATTTATGGTGTTTGCAACGCCAGTTGGTCCTTACTTTAAGGAAGGATTTAAACCTGTAAAAATGCAAATCGTGCGCGATATTGATCGTGCAGCACCGCTGGGAACAGGAAATATTAAAGTGGGTGGAAATTATGCTGCCAGCCTGCGCGCATTAGATCGTGCCCACAACGAAGGATTTGCTTCAGCACTGTTTGTTGATGCAAAGGAGAAAAAATACATTGATGAAGCAGGTCCTGCTAATTTCTTTGGAATAAAAGGCAACACTTATGTAACCCCAGCGTCTCCAACAATACTTCCATCCATTACAAACAAGAGTTTGATGGATCTGGCAGCTGATTCAGGAATGATCGTAGAACGTCGTCAGGTTCCTATTGAAGAGCTTGCTGAGTTTGAAGAAACAGGTGCTTGCGGAACTGCTGCTGTAATTTCTCCTATCCGTGAAATCTATGACCGTGACTCAGGCAAATCTTATCTGTATTGTAAAGATGGAAATGCTGGTCCAAAGTCAACAGTTTTATATAACCGTCTTCGTGCTATTCAATACGGTGAAGAAACAGATAAGTTTGGATGGACTGAGCTTGTAGCAATGGAAGCTGTAAATTCATAAAAACAAAGATCCAACCTTTACTAACAAAAAAAGCCCTTCAGACCGAAGGGCTTTTTTAATAATGTATCATTTGTAATCAGGTTGCATCCTGAACTACTTGTGTTAAATCTTTGGTTTGTTTTTCAAGTACAATGGTGCATTTTGTGAAGCTGTTCACTGGCCAGCCACCCCACAGTACATAATTTCCATAATTATCTTTCTTGTTGTAAACAGCAGAAACCTGTTCATCAATGGTCCATGTCATGGTTTTGTTTTTGTCATCAAAGTCTACCTTAACGTCCATAAACTTATGATAAATAACCATGTCGAGGTAATCATTCGTAATTCCAAGCATATCTAGAAGTGTAGTCAGTGCTTTTTGCCCGGGTAAGCCTTCCAGTTTCATTTCCAGAGTGAATCTTTCCTGAACGCCACCGCCGACAAAAAACTCACCTCCGTTAAAGTCAAGCCCGGCATAATTAAATACCTGATCAATGAGGGACGCAATCTGAACGTATTTGCTATCGCCGTAAACGACGTACATTAAAAGCGGGCCAGCAGTAGAAATAACGGTATTGTCACTACTCAGATGAAAAGCAGTGATTGGGAAATTGAAACGGCTTATTTGATCTGCTCCTGCAGCATCATAAACGTGTTGCACAGTCCACACACCTTCCATGCGTGATTTGGTTGGTGTTTCATCCTTTGTACAGCCTGTCACAAATAAGAGGGCCAGCGCAAGGGTGAAAAATTGAATACTAAATAGTTTGATTTTTTTCATAGTATCGGTTTGATTTTATGATTCGAAGTACAAATATAATAATTTCATTTCTTTAAGGCACTAAAACATGTTTTTTTTTCTGTTATTCTCAGAACGGAAACAACCTGAAAAAATAAGAAAGCGCCAGCATCCAATAGAAATATCCGCCTTTTACTGAAATTCCACCCATTGCTTTAGTCATCCTTCTGGGAATGTACGCAAAGGTCCATCCCAGAAAGGCGAGGAGAAATGTTAGCATGACCAGACCCATTATTTGAGTTTCTAATGTTTCATATTCAACAATTGCATCATGTCCATATGCAACAATCACATTAACCGGAATGATTGATGCAGCACTGAAGGGAAGCATCATCAGCAGAGCTTTTCTTTTTAGTTTCTCAGGATTCGCAACTTCAGCTGCAGGTTCAAAAAAACTTTCTTCAGCATCAATATTCCTGAAACTGATATAATGCAGATAATACCATCCTCCAGCAATGACAAAAAAACCAATCAGAATGAATGTAGTTGATAGTTCCGGCCACATCCCTGACATTGTGGTTGGAATAAATGCACCCAGCATCATGCAGTTAAAAAACAGCGCAACCCAGTCGCTATCATTTACAGTTATTGAATTTTTTGAATGTAATTTTTTGCTGAATCGCAGCATTGCATAAAGATAAAGGACTACCGCAGCCAGAAAAAAAATGAGTATGTATACTCCTTCGGTGTTACTACCTTTGTCTAATGCATTCAGAAACCAGGTGGTTCCAAGATAACCAATGAATGTATCAATGAGGACAATTGTTAAGTCAAAGAAGAATGACTTGCTTCTTATGTTAAACGTAGGAAACATACTAAATTTGTTTTCTAAACTTCGAAATGGAATTGCAAATTACTAAAATAATCTCAAACTACTATGTTTTCGTTATGTTCAAATAGTTTGCTTTCTACTTTGTAAACTTTACAATCCCAAGAATTCAATCGCAAGTCCGCACAATAAAATCGTTGCTCCAGCAATAGCATGCATGTAGCGCTCCATCTTCTGCAGAGGGATGAATTTTATACCGGTTAAGGAAAGCAAAACCACAGTCATCATTGTTCCTATAGTGGTCAATGAGAAAACTGCAGTAACCATTGCCATTCCGCTTATGCTTTGTTCCGCTGCAGGGTACATCAGAATCGGTATCAATGGTTCACAGGGACCAAATACAAAGATTGTGAACAAAATCCACGGCGTCATATTTACTTTCTTCTCCGGCTTATGTTTATGTTCATGCGCTTCCGGAACATGAGCATGGCTTTGTTCATGATTATGCCCGTGAACATGAACTTCATCCCCGTGCTGATGGAAGTGGCGATGTGGTTTGTTTCGTATGGCTTTTCTCAGCCCCCACAGAAAATAACCAAGACCAAATAAAATGAATAACCATGCCGCTACATTTCCACGATACCCTTCGATAAACTCCAAACGTGCAACGGCAATGCCCGTTGCTACACCTATCAATCCTATCACAACAGAGCTCAACACATGTCCTAAGCCACAGAGGAAAGTGATCCACATCGTTTTAACACGGTTCCAGCTTCTGGCTTTAGCCATAACGATAAATGGAATGTAATGATCAGGGCCGGTCAGGGTATGAAAAAATCCCATAGAAGCGGCAGTAATGACAAGGGCGGTAAGTTCTGGAGACATAATTAGAATTTTAAAGTGATTCCATATATAAATGAATGATGTGTTTCTTCTTTAATAAAATCATGTTCATAGCCAAGACTAAATTCACAATTATCGCTCAGGCAATAATAAAATCCAAGCAAACCAAAAACAGGAAATGAATTACTTGTTGGATCAGGACTCTTTTCCATACCCGTATTAAAAACGAAATGAAATTCCTTGCTGAATTTCTTATCAATATTTAGAGAGGCATGCCAGATATTTAATGCATCCCCGCAACGGTTTTCATTTTTTAAATATCCGAGATTTGCATTATAACTTATTGTAGGGTATTCAGCAGTCAAAATTAAAAATAACGTACAGTTCACTTTTCCGCTTCCAAGACCATCAATATAACTACCCGTTGGAAACGAAACTCCCGGTTTTAAAGCAAAGGATATGTGGTCTTTTTTAAAAAACTGATATTTAACTTCGAGATTTATGTCGGAGAACCCTGCGATTTTTGTAATACTGGAATCATCTATAATGGTTGAGAAAAGAAAAGGATAATTTAAAATCAGGTCACATTTATCAAATAGACCATATGTAAAAACAGGCAATATCTCCGTAGAGTTTTCCATGCATCTGTGCTCACTATGAAAACCTATTCCGTTACTTAATTCGACCTGCCCGTTGCCTTTACCTTGCACACCTGTGTTATCAGTAATAAGTGGTAACTGAGAATAACATTCTTCTGGTAAAGCAAAAAATGCCGCTAAAGCTATTAGAGCTATTTTAAATATTTTGCTTGTTTCAGGAATTAACATAATGTTACTAAATTAAACAATCGTGTTACTATTCATTCAAAAAAAACTTATTCCATATCTGTCATCACCAGCTTACCATGCTTGATGCCCTTGGTTCCGATGATTTTGTCAGCCAGTTTCATCAATTGGGTTGCTTTGCCTTTTACGGCAATGGTTTCCAAACATAAATCATGGGCCACATGAACATGCTGGGTTGACAGAATTAAATCATGAAAATCATGCTGCACATGCATCAATGTATTATTGAGTTCCCGCTTATGGTGATCATACACAATAACAATTGCACCGGCCACTACTTTGTTTCCTGACCATTTTTCAGAAACCTGTGAGTTTTTGATCAGGTATCTGAGTGCTTGCGAACGGTTTGGAAACTGATGGCTGGTAACAAGGCTATCCAGCGATTCCAGAAGATCTTCTTCCAGTGAAACGCCAAACCGAATGACCTGTGATGTGCTACCTTTTTTCATTTTCGTGGCACAAAAATAATCAAATTATTTATAAATACAAATTTTTTTACGGGATGTCAGATGTTGGATGCCCGATATTGGATGCCCCATCTGATCAGACTTCAGGGATACGGCCATAAGCTACGATTATCGATTATACGAATAACGAATACACGAATAACGTTTTGCGGGATGTCAGATGTTGGATGTCCGATCTTCAGGAAGTCGCTGATTCCTTTTTTTTAAAGATTGAAAAAAGTAGCAGTGGTAGTTGCAGTTGCAGTAATTTTGTTCTTCAATAAAGTTTTGGCATTTCACATCTTACATCAACCCTGCCATACTGCGTTGGCAGGCAGCCATTTCACATTTTTAGAAAGCTTATATTGGAATTTGAACTTATTTCAATATTCATTCTTGTTTTTTGACGCTTATAAAATATCTTTGTCACAAATTTAAAAACATGACCCGCTATTTCATCGAGCTTTCATTCAACGGTACTGCTTACCACGGTTGGCAGCTTCAGGATAATGCACATACGGTGCAGGCTGAAGTGGAGAAGGCGTTGTCTGTTATCTGTAAAGAGAAAATAGAGGTAACTGGCTGCGGGCGTACAGATACAGGTGTGCATGCAAAGCAGTATTATTTGCATTTTGATATTGAAAGCAAATTAGAAGACCTCCCACACCTTACTTTCCAGCTTAATTCTATTCTGCCGGATGACATTGTTTTTCACAAAATCATTCCGGTGGCAGATGATGCACATGCACGCTTCAGCGCTGTTGGCCGAACGTATCGATATTACGTTAGCTGGGAGAAACCAGTTTTTAAAAAAGATTTTTGTCATACTGTATATCACAAACCGAGTATTGATGCTATGAATCGAATCGCATTGCGATTATTCGAATATTCCGATTTTACTGCTTTTGCCAAACTCCATTCCGATACGAAAACAAACAATTGCAAAATTATGCAGGCTCAGTGGGATGAAGAAAACGAACAAATGATTTTCACCATTGAAGCAGATCGTTTTCTGCGCAATATGGTACGCGCCATCGTGGGCACATTGCTGAATGCAGGCGCAGGCAAACTCGATGAAGCCGGATTTCGAAAAATTATTGAATCAAAAAACAGGAGTGAAGCAGGTGTGTCTGTTCCTGCCAAAGGATTGTTCCTGGAAGAAGTGAAGTATCCGGAAGGAATGCTAGAGTAAGCCTTTTCTTTTACGCTCCAGCTTTTCCATCGTTCCACTGTACAATTCAGAAGAAAGTTTTTCTGTCATTAATTTCAAAAAATCATCAAAACCAACAAAGTGTGGATGCACTTTTATTGTATGTTGCGCCGATTTAAAAACAAGAAAAATTGTAGCTGAAGGAACCGATACTTCCGTTACTTCATTCCATAATATGGTTCTTGTTCTTCCTGAAAATCCTGTATAGGAAAAGCCAGTTGCATCGGCTTCCACACGACGATTGCGTGCAGTTAAAATCAGTACAATACACATAAAGATAAAAAGCAGAGTAGCGGTTAATCCAACAAAAATCTGATACGTTTCTTCAAAGGGAATAATAAAAATTAAAACCAGAAAAGGAAGCGCTGTATAAAAACCAACCCATCCTATTTTACCATAAAATTTATTCATATGGAGAATCAGTCTTCCATCTGAAGTCAATGGCACCGGTTGTTTGGATGCATGATAAAAAAAACGCATCATGTAGGCCATGATTATTGAGCCAATGATAATCCCGATTAGGGTTGGTAAGAAAGCCGTGTAATCTGACATTGTTATTTTCTTTTAATAGCACGAACTCCAGCTGCAACGATATGTGCGGAAGTCAGGCCGTATTTTTTCATGAGTTCGTCCGGCTTGCCGGATTCTCCAAAAGTATCTGCTACACCAACCATTTCAATAGGTGCGGGACAATGTTGCGCCACCACTTCACACACTGCACTTCCAAAACCGGCCATTAACTGGTGCTCTTCGGAAGTAACAATAGCGCCAGTCTCACGTGCTGCCTTCAGAATAATTTCTTCATCAATCGGTTTAATTGTATGAATATTTATAACACGTGCGTCAATATTTTGCTTCTTTAATTCTTCTGCAGCCTGCAGTGCTTCCCATGTCATATGGCCCGTTGCAATGATTGTCAGATCTTTTCCATCTTTTAATAACTGTCCTTTACCAATTTCTGTTTTTAAATCAGCATCTGTAAAGTCAGGCACAGCTTCACGTCCGAAGCGAATGTATACCGGGCTTTTTAATTCATTAATAGCTGCAATAGTTAATAACTTTGCCTGCGTTGCATCACACGGAGACAGAACTGTCATGTTTGGCAATACGCGCATTACGGCAATATCCTCTAACGCTTGATGTGTGGCTCCATCCGGGCCTACAGAAATTCCCGCATGGGCACCACCAATAATTACATGAAGATGATTGTAACAAACAGAAACACGAATCTGATCGGCAGTACGCATCGCAGCAAAAGCGGCATAGGTTGAAAACACAGGAATCTTGCCTGCCAACGCCAGACCTGCCGCAACACCCACACAATTCTGTTCAGCAATTCCCAATGAGAAAAATCTTTCAGGAAATTTTTCTGCAAAGAAATTCATTCCGACAGAAGCAGTAATATCTGCTCCGATTCCTACAACAGAATCATTGCTCAATGCTGCTTCCAGCACAGCTTCACCAAAGCCCTGCCGCGTCGAAATATTTCCTCGTGAAATAAATGTTTTCATTCAATAAATGAATTAATCAACATAACTTTCTTTGATCATATTGGTAGAGCCTTTTTCCACCAAGGGAATACTCGCAAGATGAATGACAAGGTCTCCACTTTTAATTTCATTTCCACTTTTCAATTTTTCTTTTGTGAGTTCAATGGTTTCATTAATATTTCTGAATGCATCAAGTAATAATGCTCGTACTCCCCACACGAGTGAAAGTCGGCTGATGAGCTGAACATTCATCGTAAAAGCAAAAATTGCTACATTGGGGCGGTAGCTTGCCATGCGGAATGCAGTATACCCGGAGTCAGTAAAAATTATTAAAGCGTTCGGGTTTGTTTTTTCGACAAGCTTCAATGCTGCTTCACAAATTGCATCGGGCAGCATGCGCTGTGAATCATGATGTACAACTACTCTGTTATATTTATATCCATATTGCTCGGTATAATCAATAATGCGCTGCATGTTGCGCAAAGCTTCCACCGGATATTTTCCCATAGAAGTTTCTGCACTGAGCATAACAGCATCCGCTCCGTCCATCACGGCATTGGCTACATCATTCACTTCGGCGCGTGTGGGTTCAAAATTGGTAATCATACTTTCCAGCATCTGTGTGGCAACAATAACAGGTTTTCCTTTGTTGATGCAAGTCTGAATAATTTGTTTTTGTGCAATAGGTACTTTTTCAAAAGAGAGTTCAACACCCAAATCACCGCGGGCTACCATAACAGCATCTGCAGCATCGATAATCTCATTCATTTGCTCCAGCGCTTCCGGCTTTTCAATTTTTGCAATAATAAAGGTGCTGTTTCCACGGACAGCAATTTTTTTTCTTAGTTGATCTATATCTTCAACACTACGCACAAATGATAAAGCAATCCAGTCCACATTTTCCTCCAGTGCAAATTCAAGATCGTGCAAATCTTTTTCTGTAAGGCTGGGCAGTGAAACTTTGGTATCGGGAAGGTTTACGCCTTTTCGTGAAGTAAGTTTTCCTCCGTTCAGTACCTTCACTTTCACTTCATCTTCACGGTTTGTTTCGATAACTTCCAAACGTATTTTTCCGTCATC
The DNA here is from genome assembly GCA_043800975.1 of Bacteroidota bacterium. Classification (GTDB taxonomy): domain Bacteria; phylum Bacteroidota; class Bacteroidia; order Bacteroidales; family JAHJDW01; genus JAZDMK01. The sequence goes on from JAZDMK010000289.1 coordinate 10,392, forward strand.
CACCAGAATTTTTTCACCGGCTTTTACATCTTTTGGAAAGTCTGCGTAATTAATAAAAAGTTTTTCTTTGCAACAAAGGCATTCGTGAATCGACATGATCAACGTGTCGCCGTCATCTAAAAAGATACCGTCTTCCTCAACCATTCCAATGCGGATCTTTGGTCCTTGCAAATCGGCTAGTATAGCAACATTCACATCCAGTTCTTTATTCAGAGCACGAATTTGCTTTATTATGGCGCGGTGTTCATCATGCGCACTGTGGGACATATTGAGGCGGAAAACATCTACGCCCTCATAATACAGTTGTTTCATCACTTCATAGGAAGATGAAGCGGGGCCAAGAGTGACAATGGTTTTTGTCTGCGAACGTTCGTTGCGAATCATAAAATAAATTTTGTGCAAATTACATTTAAATAAAATAAGATGCAATCAGGAATTAAGGAAAAAATTATTTTTAGTATTTCAGCTTTTTCAGAATCAACTGTTGAATATCTTTAAGAAATTTATTGTCGATTACATCAATCCGGAAGCCTCGCCCTTCAGCATACACAGGCGCTTCTTCCAAAAGATTTTTTATTTCAATACTGATTTTGTTTTTCATGATTTCATCAAAAGCCTTTTGCCCGAAGACAAGCGATGTTTTAAAAAATCCATCGCAAGGTGTGAGATAAATGATGACTCTTTTCTTATCTCTCAGTCGAAATCCCCAGCCATACGCCTTTCCCGAAAAGTTCCACTGCTCACTTGCCTCAGGATAATTCTTTACAACAAAAGCCTTAATGGCATTCCAGATTTCATATTTTTCACCCAGCACCTTCTGCAAATCCTTTTCTGTGGGCTGTTTTTCTTTATCGTCAAAAATACTCAGGGTCATTACTGTATTTTTTGTTCTGTGATTTGCTTTTGTAAATCTTTCATGCATTCCAGAAACTCATCATGTTGCCCGACTGCCATAGAAAGCAATCGTACCTTTACAACAGAATTCCCTTTGCGGTGAATATCCACGCGCTTACTGCTGACAAATTCAATCTGTGTTATTTCATTCAGCGGAATGCATTTCTGATTCATTGGTGCCTCTTTCACTTCCATTTTTTCTGTATCCAGAATCACAAAAGGATTTGAAAACTGAAAAATCAGATTGATCAGAAACAGCACTCCGGCTATCAGTGTCAGGAATGCAATAGGATTCTTCATTTGAAGTTGAAGAAAGAAAGTAAATCCAAATGCAACAGTAGGCAGTATCAGAAATACCGGAAAAAATAATGCGCGTTTAAATGTTTTTTCCATTTTATTTAAATGACCAATTAATAATAGGTAAAGAACGTTTTTGATTGATATTATAAAGTCCTATTTGAAGGCCTTTGAGATCATCACAAGAGTTTATTAAACCAATTTGTATTCCTGAACATTTGTGCGTTATGTTTCTTAAAACCGCAAATTCAACTCCATTAACTAAATAATTTTTATTCATTATTCCTGATATACAAACTCCATGAATTTTAGATGCGAAGCAACCTCCAATATTTACATCCAAACCACTAATTATAGTTTGCTCCATCACTACAAACGATAATTCCAGACCATTCACTTTTTTAAATAGTTTTCTTGTTGATGAATCTTCAACTAGTGGAGTGCTAAAATTAATATTAAAAACACCAAAAACTGCGGGGATGATTAAAAATCCTGTAGCAATAGGACCAAGAGGATTTAAATCTAATTCGACTCCATTTATTGTTGGATCAATAATAATCCTAGGACCAAAATCACCTTTGAATTTTGGAAACAAATTAAACATTATTCCGTTAACTTTAGTCGCTCTCGAAGGCGATACCCAAAAGCCAGTAATTACTTGTTTGGGTTTTATAGAATCGTTTTGTGCAGAAATGTCAATTAGAGTACACAACAATAATGAGATTATAAGTGCAATTTTTTTGAACATAAACTCTCTTATTCGCATTTTAATACTTGTTGAATCATTGTGATTGTAAGGAAATTCATGAAAGATTTATTTTAACCTCCAAACTTTTCCATTGTCAGATTTGAATCCTACTAACCCTTGAT
>JAZDMK010000296.1:0-3389 GCA_043800975.1 Bacteroidota bacterium
TGGCGAACAATATTTATTCGTTAATCACCGGTATATAAAGCATGCATATTTGAACAATGCCGTGTTCCGTTCCTATGAAAACATGATCCCGCCTGATCACTTTCCCTCCTATTTTCTTTTCATAACCATTGATCCTTCTCACATAGATGTAAATATTCATCCCACCAAAACAGAAATTAAATTTGAAGATGAACGCGCAGTATATCAGATTGTGCATGCTGCAGTAAAAATGTCGTTGGGTAAATTTCATCTGGCCCCCATGCTTGATTTTGAAAACGAACCGAGCATGGACTTCTCAAAGCTTGATCCGGAAAGGCCCGTCGTGCAACCGAAAATTACAGTTAATCCCAATTATAACCCCTTCGATAAAGAAAGTACAACACAAAAAAAGCCTGAGAACTGGCAAAAACTTTTCCTGCAATCGGATATTCCTGAAATGCTTCCGGATGAAAATTCAGAGCAGAAAGTGATTTCTCCCGAATGGAAAGATGAAAACTTAAAGGAAGATTCACACAAGCCCTATTCTGTTCACGGGAAATATATTGTCACACACATTCGCTCCGGCTTGTTAATTATCGATCAACACAGGGCACACACGCGCATTTTGTTTGAAAAAATTATCAGCAATATTACTGCACAAAAAATCGCATCACAGCAATTGCTTTTTCCTGAAACCATGCATTTGAATGCGGTTGATTATGATATTTTAAAAGATCTGACGGTAAATTTGCAATCGTTTGGATTTGAGTTGGGCGATCTTGGAAACGGAAGCATGGCGCTTTATGGCGTTCCATCAGGAATTGAAGCAGACAGTCCGGTAAAATTAATTGAAGAAATTATTGAAGATTATAAAAATCATCTGCAGGATTCCTTTTCGGGCGCACTGGAACGCATGGCTGCTTCTGTTGCTTCAGCATCATCTGTTAAATATGGAAAAACACTTTCGCCACAGGAAATGCTTTTTCTGATCGATGAATTGTTTGCCTGCAACAACCCAAACTATACACCTGGCGGAAAAAACATTCATTTTATTGTAAACATTGAAGAATGGGACGACCGTTTCGGAAAATTAAAATAATTTTGTAGCACAGAACATAAGTATGAGTCAGATAAATTCACCAGGTCGGTTTAACCTTCTTCCCGTTGTAGTAAAAAATATTCTTATCATAAATGGATTGTTTTTCCTTGCTACATGGGCGCTTGGCAATTCATACAACATCAACCTGAAAGAAATTCTGGGGCTGCATTATCTTCCTTCTGAAAAGTTCGCACCTTACCAATTTATCACTTACATGTTTATGCATGGTGATTTTTTCCATCTCTTTTTTAACATGTTTGCGGTTTGGATGTTTGGCAGTGTGATGGAAAATTTCTGGGGCAGCAAACGATTCCTGATTTTTTACCTTGTAACCGGATTAGGCGCTGCTGTTACACATTATACAATCATGTATTTCGAATTTCAGCCGGTTATGACTGCAATAAATAATGTAATCAGTGATCCCGGATATTTCACACTTCAGGATTTTCTTTCTTCAAAAGCGAATGGATATGCTACCCCTGAGTTTCAAAAGCTAATTCAGGAATTCTCTGTTCATTATAAAGCCAATCAGGTTAGCTCAGTTGAAACTTCCTACCTGATTCAACACATGGTAGATTTCAAAAGAGAAATTTACAATGCCCCTGTTGTTGTTGGTGCTTCGGGTTCATTGTTCGGAATATTATTAGCCTATGGCATGACATTTCCTAATACTATGCTGTATGTTTATTTTGCCATTCCGATTAAAGCAAAATATTTCGTGATTATTTATGGCTTGCTGGAATTGTTTTCCGGGGTATCCAATTCATTCGGATTCAGCTCAAGTAATATTGCCCATTTCGCTCATCTTGGTGGAATGGTCTTCGGATTTTTATTAATCATGTTATGGCGTAAGCGTCGCATTATATAGATATGGCATCGATCAGCGAGGAAATAAAAAAGATTTACAAACAGGGAGGATATGAAATCCGTTTCATCTTCTTTAACGTTGCTGTTTTTCTGTTTATCAAATTGGTTGAGCTGTATCTTTATTTATACAATAAATCAGGTGATCTCGATTTACTGGTGCGTGAACTTAAGCTTCCTGCAGATTTAAACCGCTTAGCTGAAACTTTCTGGACGCCTCTCTCCTATCAGTTTTTGCATGTCGACTTTTTGCATATTCTTTTCAACATGTTGGTGCTTTACTGGTTCGGGAAAATTTTCACCAGTTTCATTGGCAACAAACGTTTTCCCTGGGTATACATACTGAGTGGTCTGAGTGGCGGGCTTTTTTATGTGCTTGCGTATAATTTATTCCCGATTTTTGAAAAGAACATTGCAATAGCAACTGTACTGGGCGCTTCTGCAAGCGTGATGGGAATTATGTTTGCCGCCGCCGCCTATGCGCCCGACCTGAACATCCGGATGTTTTTATTCGGGACGGTTAAGTTGAAATACATTGCGCTCATCATGGCTGTTGTTGATCTGATTACGATCACAGACAGTAATCCCGGCGGACACATTGCACATCTGGGTGGCGCTGTGTTCGGATTCATGTATGGACTGAGCATAAAACCCAAAGGCATTTTCTTTTCATTCTGGATTCAGGTTCAGAAATTTTTCACGATTAAGAAAAGAAAACCAAGGATGAAGGTTTCTTACAAGAAGACTGTATCCGACGATGAGTACAACAAGCAGCGCGCTCAGAAACAAAAACGCACCGATACCATACTTGATAAAATTTCACAGCAGGGCTATGAAAGTCTGACAAAGGAAGAAAAAGAATTTCTGTTTAAGCAGGGAAAAGATAAAAAGTGAAAAAAGGAAAAGGCATTGTAAGAAAAATATTTTGGGGGTTTAACATTCTGTTTGCCTTCCTGCTCCTGCTGTCTTACTTATCTCCCTATATCAGCCCTGAAATATGGTGGCCGATTGCATTTATGGGTTTGGCCTACCCCATTCTTTTTGTCATCCATTTATTATTCATAATCGGTTGGGCTGTTTTCCGCAAATGGCAATTTCTACTTTCGTTCATCTGCATACTGATTGGTTTTAATTCTTTACGCACCTATGTCGGCTTCCATTTTAATTCCTCAAAACCGGATGATACCTGGACTAAGGTAATGTCCTATAATGTTAGGAATTTTGATGTGTACAACTACAAACCCAAATGGCAGTACAATTACGAAAACCGTAATCATATTTTCGATTTACTCAACAGAGAAAATCCTGACATTATTTGTTTTCAGGAATTTTACGGAGATTCTTCCGGTTACTTCAACACATTGGATACGCTGAAAGGAATGTTGAAAGCGAAGAATACGCATGTTGTTTATACAGCAAGCAACAAAAGAATTGCGTTTTTCGGACT